>NZ_JBEEQE010000012.1:0-31548 GCF_040137805.1 Pseudarthrobacter sp. B907
GGCCTACCTGCCCTACAACCGCCTCGTCGACGGCACCGTCCACGACTGGTAAACGGACAGCACTGATGAACGCCACCGAACCCACAGGCACGACCGGACCCCGCATTGTTGTTATGGGTGTCTCCGGCTGCGGCAAGACGACCATCGGCGACCTCGTGGCCCGCGAACTCGGCGTCCGCTTCCTCGACGGCGACTCACTCCACCCCGTGGAGAACGTCGCCAAGATGGCAGCCGGAACACCGCTGACGGATGAGGACCGCTGGCCGTGGCTCTCCACCGTGGGCGCCGCACTGGCCGCCGCCGGGCCCGGCGGCCTGGTGCTGGCCTGCTCCGCGCTCAAGCGCAGCTACCGCAACGCCATCCGCGCCCAGGCGCCGGAGACCGTCTTCCTGCACCTGCACGGCAGCCGGGTCGTCCTTGGGTCCCGGCTCGAGGGCCGTTCCGGCCACTTCATGCCGGCCGCGCTGCTCGATTCCCAGCTGGCCACGCTCGAGCCGCTCGAAGCTGACGAAGCCGGGACCGTCGTGGACATCGCCGGCCCGGTCAGCGAGGTGGTGGCTCAAGCGCTGGCGGGCATTGCCTTCGTCGCCACCGCGGAAGCGGGGAGGCACGTTGCGGACCCGTCCGGTGCCGCGGGCACCAAGCCCCAGCAGTTCGACGTCGACCTTCAGGCGGCGCCGTTCAACCTCGACGACGACGCCGTGGCGTGGGTGGATTCCACGATCGCCGGGATGAGCCTCGAGGAGAAAATCGGGCAACTGTTCATCAACCACAACAACGATTACTCCCCGGAATACCTGGACGGTGTGCTGGAGAACTTCCACGTCGGCGGCATGCGCTACCGGCCGGGACCCTCCGCTGCGGTGCAGGAACACATCCGCTACGCGCAATCCAAGACCCGCATTCCGCTCCTGGTGGCCTCCAACCCCGAAATGGGCGGGGCCGGAAGCTGCGACGACGGAACGCTGGTGTCGACGCACCTGCAGGCGGGCTCGCACCCGGACAAGGCCATCGCCCGGCAGATGGGGCAGGTCGCCGGCGTCGAAACCGCGGCGCTGGGCTGCAACTGGGCGTTCGCGCCGATCGTGGACATCCACTACAACTGGCGTAACACCGTGATCTCCACCCGGGCCTTCGGCAACACCCCGGACATCGTGGTGGAGCGGGCCAAGGAATACTTCGACGGCATCAGCGAGTCACCGACCGCGTGCGCCATGAAACACTTCCCAGGCGACGGCATGGACGAACGCGACCAGCACGTGGTCACCTCCTACAACACTCTGGGCTACGAGGAGTGGAACCGGAGCTACGGGCACGTGTACCGCGAGATGATCGGACACGGCGTGCAGTCCATCATGATCGGGCACATCGGGGCACCCGAGCTGTCCCGGCACTTCCGGCCCGGACTGGCGGACAAGGACATCCTGCCCGCGACCCTGGCACCGGAGCTCCTGCAGGACCTGCTCCGTGGCGAGCTGGGCTTCAACGGGCTGGTCCTCACGGACGCGTCGCAGATGATCGGGCTGACCCAGGCAATGCGGCGGAAGGATATGGTGCCGGCCACCATCGCCGCGGGCTGTGACATGTTCTTGTTCTTCCGCAACCCGGCAGAGGATTTCCAGTACATGCTGGACGGCTACAAGTCCGGCGTCATCACCGAGCAGCGCCTGCAGGACGCGCTGCGCAGGATCCTTGCCCTCAAAGCCTCGCTGGGCCTTCACCGGAAGGCGGACAACGAGCTCGTCCCGCCGGCCGAAGCGCTCGGCGTCATCGGCAGCAAAGCCCACCGTGCCGTGGCGGCGGCGATCGCAGACAAGACCGTCACGCTGGTCAAGGACACGGCCAGCAACCTGCCCATCACCCCGGAGACGCACAAACGCATCCGTCTTTACGGCATCTCCGGAGGCGCGGACTTCACCCGGGCCGACCCGCTGGCGTATCTGGACACAGTCAAGGCCGAACTGGAAAACGCCGGCTTCGAGGTGCACCTGTTCAGGACGGCTGACCAGCGGGAGGCGGCAGGGGAGACCGGCGTGAACTTCATGTCGGTCATCTCCGAGGAAGCCACGGGCGACTACGCGGACAAGTACGACGCCGCGTTCGTGTTCGCCAACGTTAAGGGCTTCGCGCAGGAGGCCGCCATCCGGATCAAGTGGTCCACGCCGATGGCCGCCGAGATCCCCTGGTACGCCACCGAGGTCCCCACCGTGTTCGTCTCGCTCAACCAGCCCAACCACCTCATCGACGTGCCGATGGTGAAGACCGCCATCCAGGCCCACGCCGGATCCAGGGAGGCCATCCGGGCCGCGATCGAGAAAATCCAAGGCAAATCGGAGTTCCAGGGCACGTTCAACGAGAACGTCTTCTGCGGCTCCTTCGACACCCGGCTCTGAGCAGGCCGGGGGCGGCGTCGACGTCGGCGCGGCGGTTCGCGGCGGCCGCTGCGCTTCCGGGCCAGCGCTACGCGGATCCGCGCCGCCTACGGCCGAAACCGCAGCGCAAATCCGGATCCGGCGCGAAAAGCCCTCCCGCGGACTCGGGGCCAGGCGTAGCGTATGGCCATGGAGAAGACCGGATGCGCGGTGGTGGGCGGCGGCCCGGCCGGCATGATGCTTGGCCTGCTGCTGGCCCGGGCCGGCGTGCAGGTGACGGTCCTGGAGAAACATGCCGACTTCCTGCGGGATTTCCGCGGCGACACCGTGCACCCCTCGACGGTCCGGCTGATCGACGAACTCGGCCTCGGCGAGGAGTTCCGCCGGCTGCCGCAGAGCCGCCTGAAAAGTGTGGTGTTCCCCGTCCCGGGCGGCCCGCCGGTGACCATGGGCGACTTTGACGCCCTCCCGCCGCCGTACAACTACATCGCCATGATGCCGCAATGGGACTTCCTGAACTTCCTGGCCCGTGCGGGGGCGGACGAGCCGGGGTTCACGCTGCTGATGAGCCACGCCGCCACCGGACTGGTCCGGGACGGGGGCAGGGTCCGCGGCGTCCGCGTGCGCACACCGGACGGTGCGCAGGAGGAACTGCGGGCGGACCTGGTGGTTGCCACGGACGGCCGCCACTCCGCGCTCCGTGCCGCCGCCGGACTGGCGCCGAAGGAGTTTCCGGTGCCCTTCGACACCTGGTGGTTCAGGCTGCCCCGCCATCCCGGCGAAACAGGCGAGGTGGCCGGCCTGGTGCCGGCGTTCGGCCCCGGCGAGGCGCTGGTGGGCCTGAACCGGACCGACTACTACCAGATGGGCTACCTCGCACCGAAAGGCACCGACGTCCGGATCCGCGCGGAGGGCGTCGAGGGCTTCCGGCGCCGGATCGCGGCGCTCCGGCCCGACCTCGCCGACCGTGTCGACGCCATCGGGTCCCTCGAGGACCTGCACTGGCTCGACGTGCGCCTGGACCGGCTGCAATCGTGGCACATCAACGGCCTGCTCTGCATCGGCGACGCCGCGCACGCGATGTCCCCGGCCGGCGGCGTCGGCATCAACCTCGCCGTCCAGGACGCGGTGGCGGCGGCGGAGCTGCTGGCGCCCGCCCTGCTTCGGGGACGGGTCACCAGCGCGGACCTCCGACGCGTCGAACGACGACGGCGGCCGCCCACCGTCGTCGTGCAGACAGCCCAGCGGCTTATGCACCGTGCCGTCTTCGGCCCCATCATGGCCGGGAAACGAACAAAGTTTCCGGCCGCGGCTCTTTTTGTGGCCCGGCGTGTTCCCGCGGTCCGCAGAATCATGCCGCGGCTCATCGGCTTCGGACCGCGCCCCGAACACGCGCCCGCATTCGCGCGGCGCACCGGGGCCGCCCCGCAGCCGCAGCCCTAGCCCTCGACCCCGCCGACTGCTCCGAAACCGCCCTTCTGGGCCGCCAAAACGGCCGTTATGGAGCAGCGCATGCGCCTTAGCCGTGCGCGGCGAGGTAGTTGATCAGGCCGTCGACGGTGGCAACGGCCGGGTAGTCCCGCTCCGGGATGTCCACCCCGGTGGCCGTGTCGATGGTTTCCACCAGCCGCAGGAAATCCAGCGAGTCGAGGTCCAGGTCCTGGCGGAGCCGGGCGTCGCCGCCGACGTCGTCCAGCTCCACCTCGGGGGCGACCTGCCCGAGCGCGGCGCGGACCGCGGCCCGGGCATCCTGTTCATTCATAGGTCTCCGCCTTCACAGTTCGTCCGGTTTTTGCAGCAGTTCGTCGATCCGGGCCAGGAAGCGGCCGCCGCGGAGCCCGTCGCTGACCCGGTGGTCGGCGGAGAGGGTGGCGGTCGCAGCGGCCCGCACGCCAAGCATCCCGTGCTCCGCAAAGGGCTGTTCGAGGACGCGGCCGAACCCCACCATGGCCACCTGCGGCGGATAGATCACCCCGTAGACGCTGTCCACGCCGAGATCCCCGAGATTGGTCACCGTGATGGTGGGGTCCGCCATCTCCGCGCGCAGCAGCCGCCCGGCCCGCGCTCGGCCGACCAGGTCGCGCAACTGTTCCATCAGCACATCGAGGGCGAGGGTATCGGCGTCGTGGATCGCCGGCGCCACCAAGCCGCCCTGCCGCAGGGCCACCGCGACGCCCAGGTGCACCGCGGCACTGGGCCGGTAGGCGCCGTCCACGTAGAAGCCGTTGACTTCCGGGACGTCCTTGGCCGCGAGCGCCGCCGCCTTGAGCAACAGGGCGGAGGGGACCAGCCGGGACGCCACCGGCCGCTGGGCGTTGACGGACTGCATCCAGTCGACGGCGGCGCGCAGGTCCAGCGTGGTGCTGAGGTAGTAGTGCGGGATGGTCTGCTTGGACCGGGACATCAGCGCCCCGATCGCCCGGCGCAGGGTCGCCACGCGCTCGCTGGCCGCCGAGGGCTGCTCCGGTGCCGCCTCGGCCGCCGGTCT
The DNA here is from genome assembly GCF_040137805.1 of Pseudarthrobacter sp. B907. Classification (NCBI taxonomy): domain Bacteria; kingdom Bacillati; phylum Actinomycetota; class Actinomycetes; order Micrococcales; family Micrococcaceae; genus Pseudarthrobacter; species Pseudarthrobacter sp. B907. The sequence continues at coordinate 4,861 of NZ_JBEEQE010000012.1, forward strand.
GGGGGCCGGCGGGGTGGCGGCCGGTGCTTGCGGCCCGGCGGCCGGTGCTGCGGCCTCCGCCGGAGCGGCTGCTTCGGGCGCGGCGGCGCGCTGCACGTCCTCCACGGTCACTGCGCCCTCCGGCCCGGTGCCCGGAACGGAAGAGAGTTCGACGCCGAGCTCGGCGGCGAGCCGCCGGGCCCGCGGTGCGGACCGCACCCGCCCGGCTGCCGGCGGCCGGACGGCCACCGCGTGTTCCACGTCGGCGCGGGTGATGGCCCCGTCCTTGCCGGTGCCGTGGAGCCGTGCGGTGTCGACGCCGAGGCGGTGCGCCAGGTGCCGGACCGGCGGGGCGATCGGGGGCGCTGCCTGCTCCGGGCCGGCGGGCGCTGCCGGAGGAGCCGTGTCGGCCTTGACGGCGGGCGCGGCCGGAGGCTCGTGCGCGTCACGCGCGGCCGGGAGTGGCGGCCCCTCCGGGCCCGGCGGCCCCACCTCGGCCGGGGTCTGCGTGATCCGGGCCAGCGGCGTCCCCACCGGCACGGTCTCGCCGAGGCCCACGAGGAGGTCCGCGACCACACCCTCCTGGAAGGACTCGACGTCCATCACGGTCTTGTCCGTATCCACCACGGCAACGAGGTCCCCGCGGCGGACGTAGTCGCCGGGCTTGACCAGCCACTCGACGATTTTGCCGTGCTCCATGTCGGCCCCCAGCGAGGGCATCAGGAAATCAGCCACGCGCCCCGACCGCCTCCCGCGCCGCCGCCACCACTCGTTCCACGGAGGGCAGGGCAGCCAGTTCGAGGTGTTTGGAGTAGGGGATCGGCACCTCGGCGCTGCAGACCCGGCCCACAGGAGCGTCCAGGTCGAAGAAGGTGTGTTCGCTGATCCGGGCGCTGATTTCCGCGGAGATGCTGCCGCTCCGCCAGCCCTCGTCCACCACCACCGCCCGGTGCGTCCGGGCCACCGAGGCGAGGATGGCGGCGTCGTCGAGCGGCCGGAGCGTGCGCAGGTCCAGCACCTCGGCGTCGATGCCCTCCCCTGCGAGCAACTCGGCCGCCTCCAGGGTCAGCGGCAGGGTCCCGCCGTAGGTGATGAGCGAGACGTCGGCGCCGGACCGCCGGATGGCGGCGCTGCTGATGTCCACCGCGCCGGCGTCGTCCGCGAGTTCACCCTGGACGTTGTAGAGCGAGCCGTGTTCGAAGATCAGCACCGGGTCCGGGTCCTCGAGCGCGGTCCAGAGCATCCCGCGCGCATCCTCGAGGGTGGCGGGGGTGAGGATCCGCAGCCCTGGGATGTGCGCGTACCAGCCCTCCAGGCTGTGCGAGTGCTGGGCCCCGAGCTGCCGGCCCGCGCCGGTGGTCATCCGGATCACCAGCGGCACGTGGAACTGGCCGCCGGACATGTGCAGCAGGGACGCGGCGTTGTTCACAATCTGGTCCAAGGCCAGCAGGCTGAAATTGACGGTCATGACCTCCACAATGGGGCGCATCCCGCCCAGCGCGGCGCCGATGCCGGCACCGACGAACCCGGACTCGGACAGCGGCGTGTCCCGAATCCGTTCCGGACCGAACTCCTCCAGCAGGCCCAGGCTCACGGCGAAGGAACCGCCGTAGGCGCCCACGTCCTCACCCATCAGGAACACCCGCTCGTCCCGCTGCACCGCGTCGCGGATCCCGGCCCGGAGCGCCTCCCGGTAGCTGGACTTCATGACCCGCGCCCCGTTCCCGGGCCGCTGCGTTCGCTGTACACAAAGCGGGTGAGGTCCTCGAGCGGCTCGGGCGTGCCGGCCTCGGCAAACTCGACGCCGGCGGCGACCTCCGCTTCGGCGTCGGCCTGCAGCTGCTGCCAGTCCGCGTCCGTGAGCTGGCCCGCTGCCTCCAGGGAGGCGCGCAGCAGGGTGATCGGGTCCCGCTCGAGCCACCGGGCGACCTCGGCCTTGTCCCGGTACCGCTCCGGATCAAACATCGAGTGCGCCCGGAAGCGGTAGGTGCGCAGTTCCAGGAAATGCGGGCCGCCGCCGGCCCGGACCGCATCCACGGCGCGGCGGGCGGTCTCCTCGACGGCCAGCACATCCATCCCGTCCACGGCCCAGGCCGCGATCTCGTACCCGGCGGCCTTCAACGCCATGTCGGTCTGCGACTCGGACCGGCCCAGCGCCGTGCCCATCGCGTAGAGGTTGTTCTCGCAGCAGAACAGCACCGGCAGCTGCCAGAGGGCGGCCAGATTGAGGCTTTCGTGGAACTCGCCCTCCGCGACGGCGCCCTCGCCGAAGAAGCACGCGGTGACGCGGGACCGCCCGGCCAGCTTGTCCGCGAGGGCCAGCCCGACGGCGAGCGGCAGGCCGCCGGCGACGATCGCGTTGCCGCCGTAGAACCGGGTGGCGGCGTCGAACAGGTGCATGGATCCGCCGCGACCGCGGCAGCAGCCCTGCACGTGGCCGTACATTTCGGCCAGGATCGCGCCGGCGGACACACCGCGCAGCAGCGCGTGGCCGTGCTCCCGGTAGGTGGCGACGACGGCGTCCTCCGGCGCGAGCGTCTCCAGCACCCCGGCCGCCACCGCTTCCTCGCCGATATAGACGTGCAGGAAGCCGCGGATCTTGGCGGCGCTGTACAGCTCCACGCATTTCTCCTCGAGCCGGCGGATCCGCAGCATCTGCAGCAGCAGGTGCCGGCCGTGCACGGGATCCAGGGGACCGGCCGGCGCCGCCAGCGGCCCGCTCATTCCGTGCCTCCCGGAGTCCGCTCTGACGTCGCGGCGGCCCCCGGTGGCGCCTCGATGGTGGACGTGTCGCCTTCCGGCAGCCCCAGCTCGCGGGCCTTGAGCAGCCGCCGCAGGATTTTCCCGCTGCGGGTCTTGGGCAGCGCGGTCGTGAAGTCCAGCAGCCGGGGCGCCACGGCCGGGCCAAGGCGCTTGCGGGCGAAGCCGATGATCTCCAGCCGGAGGTCCTCGGACGGTTCGAAGCCGGGACGCAGCTCCACGAAGGCCTTGACCACCTCGCCGGCCACCGGATCGGGGACGCCGATCACCCCCGCCTCGGCCACGGCGTCGTGCTCCATCAGCGAGCTTTCCACCTCGAACGGGCCAATCAGGTGGCCCGAGGACTTGATCACGTCGTCGCCCCGGCCGACGAACCAGTAGTAGCCGTCGGCGTCGCGCCGGGCGAGGTCGCCGGTGAGGTACCAGCCGCCGGCGAAGCAGCGGCGGTAGCGCTCCTCCTCGTGCAGGTAGCCGCGGAACATGGAGGGCCAGCCGGGCCGCAGCGCCAGTTCGCCCATGGTCTCCGGCTCGGTCACCAGCACCGCCTGGCCGTCCCGGACCACCGGCTTGTCCTGGCCGTCCCGCAGCACCAGGGCGGCTTCGATGCCGGGCAGCGGCCGTCCCATGGACCCGGGCCGGATCTCGGTGGCGGCGAAATTGGAAATCATGATGCCGCCGGTTTCTGTCTGCCACCAGTTGTCGTGGACGGGCTGGCCGAAGGCTTCCTGGCCCCACACCACCACCTCCGGGTTGAGCGGTTCGCCGACGCTGGCCGCGAAGCGCAGGGCGGAGAGGTCGTGCCCCTCGGCGTGGTCCGCCCCGGCTTTCATCAGCATCCGCAGGGCCGTGGGCGCGGTGTACCAGACGCTGACGCGCTGTTCGGCGAGGATCCGGTACCAGCGGTCCGCGTCCATTTCCTCCTCGTCCACAATGCACGTCACGCCGTGGCTGAGCGGCGCGATCACGCCGTAGGACGTCCCGGTCACCCAGCCGGGATCCGCCGTGCACCAGTAGATGTCGTCCGGGTGCAGGTCCAGGGCGAAGGTGCCGGTTGCGTGGTGGGCGGTGACGGCGTCGTGCACGTGGATGGCGCCCTTCGGCGTCCCGGTGGTGCCGGACGTGAAGTGGAGCAGGGCCATGTCCTCCGGCTGGGTCGCCGCGATCTCCCGGTCCGCCGGGGCCGCCTGCATGAGCCCGGCCAGGTCCAGGGTGCCCGGTTCCGGGTCGCCGTCGGCGTCGGTGAGCAGCACGTGGCGCAGCTCCGGCAGCGAGCCGCGCAGCTGTGCCACCTTCCGCCGGTACAGGGCCCTGGTGGTGATGAGCACCCGGCCGGACCCGAGCTGCAGCCGCTGCCGCACGGGCTCCGGTCCGAAGGCCGAGAACAGGGGGCAGAACACGCTGGCGTTTTTGAAGGTGCCGAGCATGGCGCTGTACAGGGCGGGGCTGCGGCCGGCGAGGGAGAAGACGCGCTCGCCGCGTCCGACGCCGAGGCTGTGCAGCACCGCGGCGAACCGGCTGCTTTGCTCCGCCAGCTGTGCGTAGCTCAGCGAATGGCTGCTCCCGTCGGCACGGATGAAGCGCAGCGCCTCGTGGGCGCCGTGGCCGGCGGCGGCATGGCGGTCGGCGGCCTCGTAGGCGATGTTGAGGCCCCGGCCGTCGGGCAGCCCGGACAGCTCCCGGCGGGCCTCCTGCCACGAGAACGCGGCCCGGCTCGCCTCATAGTCCACCAGGTTGGGCCGGACCCGGAAGCTGCCGGGATCCTTGCGGATCGCCGGCCAGCGGGTGGAAGGTTCGGTTCCTGCCGTCATGCTTACATCGGACGCCCGCCCCGTCCCGGTTGCCAGTGCCGGAAGTCCCGTGCCGTGCACCCCTGGACGCCACAACGGCCCCGACACCTGGCGTCCGGACTGGGATCCGGGGCGCGGCCTGCCACTAAACTAAGTGCCATGACTGCCACCGCTGACTTTGCAGCCGACGCCGCTGCCGCCCGTGCCCGCCTCCTGGAACTGATCAAGGAGCTGGCCGTCGTGCGCGGCAAGGTCATTCTTTCCAGCGGCGCCGAGGCAGACTATTACATCGACCTCCGCCGCATCACGCTGCACCACGAGGCCTCCAAGCTCGTCGGCCAGGTCATGCTGTCGCTGCTGGACGACGCCGGGATCGACTTCGAGTGCGCCGGCGGACTCACCATGGGCGCGGACCCGGTGGGCACCGCCGTGATGCACGCCGCCGTCGACGCCGGCCGTCCGGTGGACGCCTTCGTCGTCCGCAAGGCCCAGAAGTCCTACGGCATGGGCCGCCAGGTCGAAGGCCCCTCGGTGGAGGGCCGAAAGGTCCTGGTGCTGGAGGACACCTCCACCACCGGCGGTTCCGCGCTGACCGCCGTCGAGGGAGTCCGCAAGGCCGGCGGCAACGTCGTCGCCGTCGCCGTGATCGTGGACCGCGACACCGGGGCCAAGGAAAAGATCGAAGCCGAAGCCGGCGTCCCCTACCTGTTCGCCTTCGGCAAGGACGAACTCGGCCTAAGCTAGGCGTTTCACCCGGGGCGGAAACGTGTGGACGGTGCCATGGGGGTGACTTATCATTTTTTCAATACCCCCATCGGTACTTCCCGTACCCATAGTTGGAGAACGCGCCATGCTCCCGCCCCAGGAATACCCTGCCTCCGTCAGTACCGTCGACCAGGTCCAGAACCTCATCCTGGACAGCACGGACTTCGAAGAGTTCCTCAATGAACTCGCTCGTTTTTCCGCGCACCAGGTCGCCGGCGAGGGCGACGACGCGCTGTGCGGCATCACCCTGCTGCGGGACCGGAAGGCCGCGACGATCGGCTGGAGCAGCGACTCGGCCAAGGAAGTCGACGAGATCCAGTACCGGCTGGCGCAGGGCCCGTGCCTGACCGCGGCGCAGGAGGAACGGGAGGTCTACGTCCCGGACCTGTTCGAGGAGGACCGCTGGGGCCCCGACTACGCGACCGCCGTGGCCTCGCACGGGCTGCGCTCGGTGCTGTCGGTGCCGTTCCACCTGCAGGGCGAAGCGCAGGCGGCGCTGAACTTGTATTCGGACGCGCCGCACAAGTTCGACGGCGACGTCGCGGACCGGGCGCGCGACTTCACCCGGCAGATCTCCCAGGCGCTGCGCATGGCCGTGCGCTTCTCGCTGCACACGGACAGCGCCACCAACCTCCGGGCCACCCTGGAGTCCCGCACGGTCATTGACATGGCCATCGGGATCGTGATGGCCCAGAACCGCTGCAACCAGGAAACGGCTGTCCAGATCCTCACGGACGCCTCCAGCCACGGCAACGTCAAACTCCGCGACATCGCCACCTCGCTGGTGGAATCCGTTGGTGGCTCGGCCACCCGCACGCACTTCCAGGAACCGGGACGGCAAGCGGCCGGTTAAACCGGGGACTTGTGCCCTACCCATCGTGCAGTTACGCTGATTGAGGTTGAGCCGTCGGCCATAGACACTTTCTTTGGAGTACCTATGGACCACTCGCTTAATGCCCAGGTCAAACTTGATGTCGCTTCAGATGTCATCCGAATTGATGTCCGGGGCAGCCTCAGCCAAACTACCCGCCCGGCCCTGATGCAGCTGATCCAGCGCATCCGCCGCATGGGCATCACCTCCCACGTCCGCGTGGACCTCGCGAACACCGAGTTCGTCGAATCGATGGCCCTCGCCGGGCTGCGCAACGACCTTAACGCCATCGACACCGGTGCCATGCGGCACGAAATAGCCGGCAGGGTGAGCATCCCGGCCGGGGTGTCGCTGGAACTGCAGATGTTCGGCAGCGACTTCGGCAAGGTCTTCCAGCCGCTGGATCTCTCCGGGGACTTTATGGCCTCCGTCGACCCCTCCGGGACCCGGCCGCTGGCGCGCTACTCCGACGACGAACTGCTGGCCGCCAGCGACTGCGTCTTCGGCAAGCTCGACGACCCGGCCAGCGGGGCGCCGTCGGAACTCCTGGCCCGCTACGACGACATCACCCTCGAACTGACCCGGCGCGAAATCGACCGCGAGGCCGAACCCGCCTAACCGGCGGCCCCCGATCCGCGCCGCCCGCGTTTCTGCTCCGCGCGCCCCTGTGGCTACGGTAGAGGTGTGCCGCGTGAGACGGAAGCGAACGACGGGCGCGGACCCGGCAGCGCCGAGGCCCGCGTGCTCCGGCACGCCGCGGAACTCGAACGCTTCTCGCGCCGGAACTTCCTCATCGGCGCTGGTGCCGCCTCCGCCCTGGCCGCCGACATGCTCTTTACGCGCCGGGTGCAGGCCGAGCGCCGCGTCAACAAGATCCTCACGGTGCCCGACGACGTCGCCGAACGCTATTTTCCCCGAGCCAGCTGGTTCCTCTTCCCCGGTTACAAGACCAGCTGGGAGGAGGCCCAGTGGATCCTCAACTCGCTGCGCGGCGCCCTGAACAAGCGCGGCCAGCTGGCCGCCGTCGGCTATTCCAACGTCGGGCTGGAAATCGACAAGATCGTGATCGCCGTGATCGAACACGTCCGCGCGCACCGGCTTGACACCCTTTACTTCTACGGGCACAGCTTCGGCGGCATGGTCGCGGTGCAGGTGGCCGCCCGGTTGCTGGAGCTGCACGGCGTCAAGGTGGCGTTCATCCTGCTCGACTCCAGCCCGGCCAGCAGGTACGACGTCCTGGACCAGAGCTGGTTCGACGGTGTGGTGTTCCTCTACGAAAGCGGCTTCCGGTTCCCCACCGTGCTCCGCGGCGGCTACGAACTCGGCGAGCGGGTGCTCAACAAGCATGAACGCAGCTGGGGCCAGATCCTGGACCAGACCCAGGAACAGCTCTCGCCGATCGCGCCGTCCAGTGTGCTGATCCAGACCGAATCGGCCTACATCTACCACTTTGATGTGAACCGCTTCGTCGGAAAGCTCGGCGACGCGAAGATGGCCTTCATCGGCAACCCCAAGGATCAGACCGTGAGCTACGAAACGGCCCGGGACACCTGGATGCTGAGGTTCAAGGCGAACATGGTCTCGGATGCGCTCCGGACGGACGGGGCGCGGCCGGAGCACGCCAGCCCGCAGTGGAACCCGGGTGTCTACCGGCCGCTCATCGAGGAGCTCCAGGACGATTTTCTGCCGCTGCCCTCAGGCGGGGGCAAGAAGACCGCCTTCTAGCCTGCCCCGGCCGGGCCGGGGACCAGAGCTCAGATCTGGTTCTTCAGGTCCGCAACCGAGTTCAGGACCTGGTTGGGCCTGAACGGGTAGGCCGCGATGTCATCGCGGTGCGTGATGCCGCTGAGCACCAGCACCGTGTGCAGGCCGGCCTCCATGCCGGCAATAATGTCGGTGTCCATCCGGTCCCCGATCATGGCGGTGGTCTCCGAATGCGCGTCGATCTGGTTCATCGCCGAGCGGAACATCATCGGGTTCGGCTTGCCCACAATGTAGGGCTCCCGGCCGGTCGCCTTGGTGATCAGCGCGGCGATCGCCCCGGTGGCGGGCATCGGCCCGTCCTTGGAGGGGCCGGTGGCGTCCGGGTTGGTGGCGATGAAGCGCGCGCCGCCGAGGATCAGGCGGATGGCCATGGTGATGGCCTCGAAGGAGTAGGTCCGGGTTTCGCCGAGCACCACGAAGTCCGGGTCCTGGTCGGTAAGGATGAAGCCCGCCTCATGCAGCGCCGTCGTGAGCCCGGCCTCGCCGATCGTGTAGGCGCGGTTCCCGGATTCGGAACCGCGCACCTGGTCCTTGAGGAACTGGGCCGTGGCCAGCGCCGACGTCCAGATGTTCTCCTCCGGAATTTCCAAGCCGGAACTCTTCAGCCGCGCGGCGAGGTCCCTGGGCGTGAAGATGGAGTTGTTGGTCAGGACCAGGAACCGCTTGGACGTATCAACCCAGCGCTGGATGAGTTCCGAGGCGCCCGGAATCGGCTGGTTTTCGTGGACCAGCACGCCGTCCATGTCCGTCAGCCAGCACTCGATCTCCTGGCCGCTGCGGTAGACCGAGGACGTGGACCGCACGTCGTCGGAGTTTGAACGCTGGTCCGTGCCGTGGTCTTCGTGCTGATCCGCCATGGTGCCCTCCGCCGATAGTGTGCCGCAACAGGACCCAGTCTACTGTTGAGTCGTGACTGAACCCGAGACTCCCAGCGCACCTACCGCCGATACCGAGGCCGCGCCGGACGGTGAACCGGAGGCGCGGGCGGAGGTCGGCGTCGGCCCCTGGCAGGGGGAGTGGCCGCAGGGCGAACACTGGGACCCGGACCTGCTCGCTGACGGGGACCGCCGCAACGTGCTGGACAAGTACCGCTACTGGAAGCACGAGGCGATCGTCGCCGAGCTGGATTCGCGGCGCCACAACTTCCACGTCGCGATCGAAAACTGGCAGCACGACATGAACATCGGCACCGTGGTCCGTACCGCCAACGCGTTCCTGGCCAAGGAAGTGCACATCATCGGACGACGCCGGTGGAACCGCCGCGGGGCCATGGTCACCGACCGCTACCAGCACGTCCGCCACCACCCCACCGTCGAGGATTTTGTCGCCTGGGCGCAGGGCGAGGGGCTGGCCGTCATCGGCATCGACATCTTCCCCGATTCCGTCCCGCTGGAGACCTACGAGCTGCCCCGCGACTGCGTGCTGGTATTCGGCCAGGAGGGTCCCGGGCTGACCCCGGAAGTCCACGCCGCCGCCGTCGCGACGCTCTCGATCGAACAGTTTGGGTCCACCCGCTCGATCAATGCCGCCTCCGCCGCCGCGATTGCGATGCACGCCTGGATCCGCCGGCACGTGTTCGGCCAGATAGTTTCCTGAGGCACCTATAGTCAGATCGGTTTTTGCCGTTTAGGCTCTGGCGTGTGTGGGCGCAAAGGGCGCCCGCCTAGGGGAAGACATCTCATGAAGAAGGTCTCAACTTCGCAGTCCCGGCGCGCCACCCGGCTCCTTGCGCTGGGTACATCGCTTGCCTTTGCCATCGGCCTGACCGCTACGGTGGCGGTGGCCGCCCCGCCGACGCCCCCGCCGTCGAACAACTATCCGGGGTCAGTGCCGCCCTGGGCCGGCTCCCGCACCAAGACCGGCACCCCGCTGAGCAACACGACGGTCGAGGGCGAGCTCTACCTGAACCTGCCCGACGCCGGAGCGGCCAAGGCGTTCGCCACCGCCGTGTCCACACCGGGGAGCCCGCAGTACCAGCAGTACCTTTCGGCCCCGGACTGGATTGCCAAGTACGGGCCCGCCAAGACCGACGTCGCTGCGGTCGTTGACTACGTGAAGGCGCAGGGCATGGTGGTCACCTCGGTTCCCGCGAGCGGGCTCTACGTGGTCTTCCGCGGCACCGTCGCCCAGATCAACGCCGCCTTCAGCACCACCGAGCAGACGTATTCCTACCAGGGCCAGAGCCTGATCGGTCCGTCCACCGCACCGTCCCTGCCCGCAGGGCTCTCCGCCAAGGTCCTGGGGATCTCCATCGACCAGGGGCGGCTGCTGACCCGTCCGTCGCTGGCGACGCCCGGGGCCTCGGAACAGGCCCAGTCCTCCGGCAAGCAGGTCGGCCCTGCGCCGGTTGACGCACCGTGTTCGAACTACTGGGAGCAGAACAAGGCCACGGTTCCGGCGGCCTACGGCTCCACCAGCTTCGGCACCGCGATCTGCGGCTACACTCCGGCCCAGCTGCAGGGCGCCTACGGGGTAACGTCCCCGTCGGAAGCCGGCGCGGGCCAGACGGTGGCGATCATCGACGCCTACGCCTCGCCCAGCATCGAGTCGGACGCGAACACGTACTCGCAGAAGAACGGGCTCCCGACGTTCAAGGCCGGGCAGTACCAGCAGATCGTGCCGGACTCCCGGTTGTTCATGGACCAGGCCCTGTGCGGACAGCCCAGCGGCTGGCAGGGCGAGCAGACGCTCGACGTCGAAGCCGTCCACGGGCTCGCCCCGGCTGCCAACATCCTCTACGTCGGAGGGAACAACTGCGGCGCGGGTATTGACGTGGCGATGTCAACCATCCTGGACCAGAAGCTCAGCACCATCGTCAGCAACAGCTACGGCTACGTGGGAGAGGCGGTCTCGCAGAACGCACTGATGGGCATGCAGAACCTCCACCTCCAGGCGGCAGGCGAGGGAATCGGGCTCTACTTCTCCAGCGGTGACAACGGCGATGAGAAGGCGAGCCTGGGCTACGCGTCACCGGACTTCCCGGCCAGCTCGCCGTTCGTGACGGCGGTCGGCGGAACGTCCCTGGCGGTCGGCAAGGACAACGGCTACCTGTTCGAAACCGGCTGGGGGACCACCCGCAACAGGATCGTCCCGGGCGCGGACGGCAGCCTGAGCTATGCGGGCGACCTGCCGGGTGTGTTCCGCTTCGGCGCCGGCGGCGGGACCAGCGCGGTGTTCGCCCAGCCCGGCTACCAGCAGGGCACGGTCCCGGCAGGGCTGGCCAACGGCTACCGGGTCTCACCGGACGTCGCCTCCCTGGCCGATCCCTACACCGGCTACCAGGTGGGGATCAGCCCGATCACCAATGACCACGTCCTCAAGACCGGCGCCTACGAGACAACGGGGTACGGCGGAACCTCGCTGGCCTGCCCGCTGACGGCGGCGCAGATGGCGATCGCGCAGGCCGCCACCGGGAAGACCGTCGGCTTCGCCAACCCGGCCATCTACGCGGCAGCGAAGACCGGCAACTCCGGAGTGCGGGACGTGGCGCCCCAGTCAAGCCCCCGCGCCATGGTCTTCTCCAGCCCGATCAGTGGCAACAGCTACCTGGTCGGCACGGACCACGACACGTCGCTGGCGACGGCGCCGGGCTATGACGACGTGACCGGGGTGGGCAGCATGAACGTCCGGTTCGCGCTCAGCATCGCCGGGCAGTAACCGCATAACGGCGCACCCCAAGCGGGGGCTGCAGGCAACCGCCGGGATGGGTCTGAGGCCGGGTCCGGGAACATTTCCCGGGCCCGGCTTCACGTATTCGGCTCCGGGGCACTCGTGGCTAGGATGTAGATAGCCATGTAGCAACCACTGCTTTCGACGAGGAGTCAGCATGCCCATCGCAACCCCAGAGATCTACTCCGAGATGATCGACCGCGCAAAGACGGGCGGCTTCGCATTCCCGGCCGTCAACGTCACCTCCTCCCAGACCCTGAACGCCGCCCTGCGCGGCTTCGCCGAGGCCGAGTCCGACGGCATCGTCCAGGTCTCCACCGGCGGTGCCGCCTACTGGTCCGGCGCGTCCACCAAGGACATGGTGGCCGGCTCGCTGGGCTTCGCCGCGTTCGCCCGCGAAGTCGCCAAGAACTACGGCGTCAACATCGCCCTGCACACCGACCACTGCCCCAAGGACAAGCTGGACGGCTTCGTCCTGCCGCTGCTCGCCGCCTCCGAGGCCGAGGTCAAGGCCGGACGTAACCCGCTCTTCAACTCGCACATGTGGGACGGCTCCGCCGAGACCCTGCAGGAGAACCTGCGGATCGCCCGCGAACTGCTCGCGCGCACCGCCGCCGCCAAGATGATCCTCGAGGTCGAGATCGGCACCGTCGGCGGCGAGGAAGACGGCGTCGAGAACGCCATCAACGACAAGCTCTACACCACGGTCGAGGACGCCCTCGCGACCATCGACGCGCTCGGTTCCGGCGAGAACGGCCGCTACATCACGGCCCTGACCTTCGGCAACGTGCACGGCGTGTACAAGCCGGGCGGGGTGAAGCTGCGCCCTGAGATCCTCAAGGACATCCAGGAGCAGGTCGGCGCCAAGATCGGCAAGGCCAGCCCGTTCGACCTCGTCTTCCACGGCGGCTCCGGCTCCTCCGAGCAGGAAATCGCGGACGCGGTCTCCTACGGCGTGATCAAGATGAACATCGACACCGACACCCAGTACGCCTACACCCGCCCGGTCGCGGACCACATGTTCCGCAACTACGACGGCGTGCTGAAGGTCGACGGCGAGGTCGGCAACAAGAAGCAGTACGACCCCCGCGTCTGGGGTGCCTCCGCCGAAGCCGGCCTGGCCGCCCGAGTGGTCGAGGCAGCCCAGCAGCTCGGCTCCACCGGAAAGACGTTCTAATAATGTCCGACGAGTTCCGCAAGAACCTGATGGGCCCCGAGCCCACGCTCCTGCCCGCCGAGACCGAGGTCAACGCCGGGCTGGACGCGGGCCACGAGGCGCTGGACCTGGTGGAGAAGCACCCGACGTCCTCGCTGCTCTGGGCCGTGCTGGCCGAGGAAGCGTGGAAGGAAGGTCGGACCATCGAGTCCTACGCCTACGCCCGGGTCGGCTACCACCGCGGCCTGGACTCGTTGCGCCGCAACGGCTGGCGCGGCGTCGGCCCGATCCCGTGGGAGCACGAACCGAACCGCGGCTTCCTGCGCGCCCTGTACTCGCTGGGCCGGGCCTCCGCGGCGATCGGCGAGGCCGAGGAACCGGAGCGGATCGAGAAATTCCTCAAGGATTCCGACCCCACGGCCAAGGCAGCCATCGAGGCGCAGGCCTGACCCGCACCGCTGAAAGCAACGCGGGGTCACTTACGGCCCATTCCACCACCGTGGATGGACCGTAAGTGACCCCGCGTTGGGGTTTAAACGACGACGGCGGCGGGGACTAGGCCTTGGCCAGCCCGGTGCGGGCCATGGCGTCGGCGTAGGCGACCCGCATGTCCTCGAGGTACTGCTCCTGGCGGGCCGGGGTGCCGGCGAAGGCGCGGCCGCTGAGCGAACGGACCTTGTAGGTCTTCAGGCCGCGGCGCCAGATCATCGGCACCTCGGTCTTCAGCAGCAGGTTGGCCAAGCGGTTCGCCTCGGTGCCGTGCGCCACGATCACGGACGCGCGCGGGACCAGGGCGAGGAACTTCAGCAGCGGCTTGAGGCCGGCCGAGATTTGGTCCGGGGTGAACTTGCCGTTGGGCTCGCCGTCGATGTGCCACGGGTGGACGTTCCACGGCATCACGAATTCGGGACGCAGGCCCAGCTTCCACTGGATGCCCAGCATGCGGGTGGCCGCTTCCTCGTCGCCGGCGGTGATGAAGCCGGACGGATCCACGGTGCCGATGTTGGAGTAGAGGCTGATGATGCGGCACTCGTCGATGTCGTGCGCGGGATCCACGTAGGGGACGGTGGTGCCAGCTTTGGCGGTCTGCAGTGCGTCGCACAGTTCGTTGACGGGCGCGACGTTAGCTTCGTAACGGCGGCTCAGGAGCTGTTCGCGGAAATTCTCAGTGGCCAGGGCAGTCATGTCTTGCGGGGTCTCCTGCGGGATTGGTAAAGCTGCCAGACCGGTTGCGGGCACGCCAAAGGGAGGGCGCGCAGCGGCCGGTGTGGTGTGAAAATGTGGTGTGGACCGATTCCTGTTCGGTCGTTACCAGTCTATCAAGCCCCGCGAAATGCCCGGCCCGGGTCGGGCCGGCAAGCACGGCCGGCCCGGCCCGCGCCGGCTACCAGAGCCGCTTGCTGGCGCGGCGGGCGCCCTCGCCGAGGGCCTCCAGCTTGGCGTAGGCGATCTGCGGATGGACGCGTCCGCCGAGGCCGCAGTCAGTGGAGGCAATCACGTTTTCCCGGCCCACGAGTTCGGCGAACCGCACGATCCGGTCCGCGACCAGGTCCGGGTGCTCCACGACGTTGGTGGCGTGGGAGACGACGCCGGGGATGATCGACTTGCCCTCCGGAAGCCTGGTGTCCTGCCAGATCCGCCACTCGTGTTCATGGCGCACGTTGGCCGCCTCGAACGAGTAGGCGCCGGCGTTGACCTGCAGGACGGAGCCGATGATGTCCGCGAACGGGATGTCCGTGGTGTGCGGTCCGTGCCAGGAGCCCCAGCAGACGTGCAGCCGGATCTGCTCCTGCGGCAGGTCGCGCAGGGCCCAGTTTGTCGCCTCGACCCTGAGCTGGATGAACTTCAGGTAGTCCTCGAGGCTCGGTTCCGGGTTGATCTGGTCCCAGCTCTCGGCCAGCGACGGGTCGTCGAGCTGGACGGTCAGGCCGGCGTCGATGATGGCCTTGTACTCCTCGCGCATCGCATCGGCGCACGCGTAGAGGAGCTCCTCGTCGCTTTGGTAGTACTCGTTGGCCACCCGGGCGCAGGAGCCGGGGGAGAGGGAAGCGACGAACCCGTCGGTGAGGCCGGCCGCGGCCAGGCCGGTCTTGAGGTTGGCGATGTCCGAAGCCACGAGCTCCTGCCCCGTGTACGTCAGCGGTCCCGCTATTTTGGGCTGCGTGACGGCTTTGCGGTGGGCCAGGATCCCGGAGGAGGGATCGTTGTACGCGTCGTTGAACTGCTGCCGGTCGCGGCGGTCCGTGAAGGAGGTCAGGACAATGTGTCCTGGTGTGGACCGGTGCACCTGGGCGTCGGCCCAGCGGTCCACGTCCGTCGGTTCCAGCCCGCCGAGCCGGGAAAACGAGTAATTCCACCAGGCGCCGTAGTCCACCGAGCTGGACATGGTGTGCCCGTACTCCCCGTCGTTGGGGATGTCGATACCCAGGTCCCTCTGGCGCTGCACCACATCCACCACCGAGGTCTCGAGCAGGTCGAGGAACTCGGGGGTGATCCCGTCGGCTTCCTTTGCCTCGTTCGCGGCGATCAGTTCCGGGGTGCGGGGCAACGAGCCGGCATGCGTGACCCGGATGTGGTCGGTGTTCTGGGACGGCGAGCTCAGGGACATGGCGCGGGTTCCTTCCATCGGTCCTGGCAGTAGCACCGTGGTCGGTCGCGGCGCCGCGTAAGGGCTGGCCGGGTCCGGCGGGGTTGCTGCGGCGTCAACGGGCCAGGTCCCTCGGCCGCTCGGGATGGTCCCTCCCACTACATTCCACCCGGGCGCGGTCCCGCAAGTCATGCCCGCTATGTGGCGCCGCGTCCCACAACGGGCGCCAAAAACGGTGCCGGTGGCCGTTTTCGGCTAAACTTGGGTGGTAAGAGCCCCGGACTCTGGCGTTGACGGTACAGATCGTAGTGGTACAGATCGTAGAGGTACTGAGCACAGCGGTAGATTCGGGGCATTCTCATGAACGGCGCTGAATTCCGGTGACCACCCTGGTGAATCACGCGGATTTGGCCCGAACGAATGGGGGAGGATCCCATGCCAGCAATCGTGATCGTCGGAGCCCAGTGGGGCGACGAAGGCAAAGGCAAGGCCACTGACCTGCTTGGTGGCCGCGTCGACTATGTCGTCAAGCCCAACGGCGGCAACAACGCCGGGCACACCGTCGTCGTAGGCGGTGAGAAGTATGAGCTGAAGCTCCTTCCGGCCGGCATCCTGAGCCCCAACGCGGTCCCGGTGATCGGCAACGGCTGCGTGGTGAACCTCGAGGCGCTGTTCCAGGAGATCGACGGTCTTGAAGCCCGCGGCGCGGACACCTCCAAGCTGCGGGTTTCCGCCAACGCCCACCTCGTGGCGCCCTACCACCAGGTGCTGGACAAAGTCACCGAACGGTTCCTCGGCAGCCGCGCGATCGGCACCACCGGCCGCGGCATCGGCCCGGCCTACATGGACAAGGTGGCCCGCCTCGGCATCCGCGTCCAGGACGTCTTCGACGCCTCCATCCTCCGCCAGAAGGTGGAGGGCTCGCTGCGGCAGAAGAACGAACTGCTGGTCAAGGTCTACAACCGCCGCGACATCGAGGTGGACGAGATCGTGGACTACTTCCTGTCCTTCGCCGAGCGCCTGCGCCCGCTGGTCATCGACAGCACCTTCGTGCTCAACAAGGCCCTGGACGAGGGCAAGGTGGTCCTGATGGAGGGCGGCCAGGCCACGTTCCTGGACGTCGACCACGGCACCTACCCGTTCGTGACGTCCTCGAACCCGACGGCGGGCGGCGCCTCCGTGGGCTCGGGCATCGGCCCCACGCGGATCTCCCGCTCGATCGGCATCATCAAGGCCTACACCACGCGCGTCGGCGCGGGACCGTTCCCCACCGAACTGTTCGATGAGATGGGTCTGTACCTGCAGAAGACCGGCGGGGAGTTCGGTGTCAACACCGGCCGGCCGCGCCGCTGCGGCTGGTACGACGCCGTCCTGGCCCGCCACGCCTCCCGCGTGAACGGCTTCACGGACTACTTCGTCACCAAGCTGGACGTGCTCACCGGCATCGAACAGATCCCGGTCTGCGTGGCCTACGACGTCGACGGCGTCCGGCACGACGAGATGCCGATGACCCAGACCGAGTTCCACCACGCGAAGCCCATCTTCGAGTACTTCGAGGGCTGGACCGAGGACATCACCGGCGCCCGCACCCTGGACGACCTGCCGGAGAACGCCCGGAACTACGTGCTGGCCCTGGAGAAGCTCTCCGGCACCCGTTTCTCCGCGATCGGCGTCGGCCCGGACCGCGACCAGACAATCGTGGTCAACGACCTGATCACGGACTAGTACTTCCTAGCGGTTCAATACGTCCGACGGCGGCGGGTCACCTGGAAAGGTGGCCCGCCGCCGTTGTCGTTAAGGAAAGAAAAAGAAATTTTGGACCGTGCGTAACCTTTTCGGGTGCCGCAGCGATTACTCCTTTGTAAGCGTCGCCCGGTACCTGGTCCCCCCACCAGGAACGGCCGGCCTTGTCAGAGAAGGATCCGAGCGGCGCCTGCCCCCATCAGGCGCCACGGACTTCGAGAGAAAGTTCCGACGGGCACCTGCCCCCATCAGGTGCCGACAGGACTTCGACTGTAAGTGCCGGCTGGCGCCTGCCCCCATCAGGCGCCGGCCAGCCTTCAACCAACCAAAGGATGTACGTTTTTCATGAAGAGTGTTAGCAAGACCACCAAGATTGCTGTCGGCGCCGCTATTCTCGCGGTCGGAGGCTTCTCCGGTATCGGCCTGGCCAACGCGGCCCAGATGTCCAGCACCCAGCAGGCTGAAGTGAACCACGCTACGCCCGCCACCCCTGCCGTTCCGGCAACCCCGGAACTGCCCGCCACCCCGGCCGTTCCGGCCGTGCCCGCAACCCCGAACACCGACGGCTCCGCCAAGGGCGACGCCGCTGTTGAGGGCTCCAAGGGTTCCGCTGAGGGATCGGTTTCCGCTGACAAGGACGGCGTCTCCGTCGACGGTGCCGCCAACGCCAAGGGCGCTGCCGAGGCCAAGGCCCACGCCGACGTCACCGTAGCGACCCCGGCCGTCCCCGGCGCCAAGGACGCTCCGGCTGCCCCGGCCGTTCCGGCTGGCCCGTCCGCCGAGCTGCCCAAGATCGACAAGTAAGCACTAAAACGCCTCCTTTCGGAGGCGATGGGGTGCGGCCGCTAGACTGTCGGGGGCCGCACCCCCAAGCAGTAACGGAAGGAAAGCCACTTGGCAGACCAGCTGAGCGATGACGAACTGTCAGCCGCTTTAGCTGGCGACCCGTCAGGATTCAGCGCCGTCTACACCGTGATGTCCCCAGCAGTGCTTGGCTACTTCCGGGCTAAGGGCGTTGACGACGCCGAGGCCCTGACCCAGGACGTGTTCGTGGACGTCCTGCCGAAACTTGAAAATGTCACCGGCGGCCACAAAGGCTTGCGGACCTTCGTCTTCTCCGTCGCCCACGCCAGGCTGGTTGACCACCACCGGCGTTCCGAGCGGACGCCGTTCCTGGCCGAATACGACCCCCTGAACGACGCCCGGTATTCCGCCTCGGCCGAGGACGAGGCGCTCGGTTCGCTGGGCGGCCTGTCCCACACACTTTCCCAGCTCAACGAGGAGCAGCGGGAAGTCCTGGTCCTGCGGATCGTCGCAGACCTCTCCATCGAACAGGTGGCCGGCATCATGGGCAAGACCCCGGGTGCCATCAAACAACTTCAGCGGCGCGGGCTCAGTGCCTTGCGCGAACTCGTAACCGAAAAGGACCACGCAGCATCATGACCGGCACGCGCAACCCCCGACAGGATGGCAGCATCCAGGCGATGCTCCGTGACTCCGGCCTCGAAGCTGCCACCGAACTCCGCAGCACTCTCGAGCAGATGCAGGCCTTGGTTCCGGAGCAGGCTCCGCCGCCCCGCGCCGACCTCGCGGCGCTGCTCGCTGGCTCAACCGCCCCGGCAGCCGGCACCGCGGACACCCTTGCCGTCGACACCCTTCCGGCAGAGGCCCTTCCGGCCGGGGTCAGCAGTCTCGCCGAACGCCGCCGCGGCCGGAGGCGCCGGATGGCGCTCGTCAGCGGGGCCGTGGTTGGTGCCATGAGCCTGGGCGTCGGAGCCGTAGCCGCTGCCAGCCCGGACTTCCGCGCGGACGTCGGCCACGCCATCACTGTCATTTTCCAGCCCGCGGCACCGGCCCCGGCTCCTGCCCCCACCTTGCCCTCGCCCTCGGATCTCCCGGCGGCACCGGTGCCGGCCCCGGCAGGCACCTCCCCGGCCGGGACGGTCCCGGCCGTGCCCGCACCGGAGGGAACAGCGCCCGCGGCCAAGCGCCCAGGCCCCGCGTCCACGCCCCCCGCGGGCGGCCGTGGCGGTTCGCTGCCGACGCCGGGGCAGCGCCCGGTGGTGCCCGGCCAGAACGGCCGCAACATTCCCAGCAGCCCGTTGCCGACCGTCCCGTCGGTTCCGGAACTGCCGACGTCGTCGTCCGACCTGCCGTAACGGAACTACCAGGGCCCGCGCAGCTGCGGGATCGCTACGAGGTACTCGGGGTGGGCGAGGTCCAGGCTAAGCGCCTGCGGGATCCCGAACCAGCCGATTTCCGTGTGCTCCCCTAGCGCGCGGTTCGAGGGGACACCATCCCAGTCCGTGATGGACCAGCCCTGAAGCTGCAGTGACGCGGGACCGCCGTCGCCCCTGCTGAGTTGGAACGACGGCGCCGAGCGGGGCCGCTGAATGGTGATGCCGAGCTCCTCTCGGAGCTCCCTGACCAAGGCGTCCCCGGCGGACTCGCCGTCCTCGATGTGACCTCCGGGAAAATCCCAGCGGCCCGGATAGGCCAGGGCCGCGGGGCTCCTGCGGCACAGCAGGATTCCCGCAGGGCCGAGCAGGGCGGCCACCACCACGCGATGTCTCATCCGCCCATTCGATCACACCCGTGGGGCCCGGGGGTGTGTGGCTAGGCGAGGACCTGGCGCTTGGAGGAGATGACCCCGGTGTCGAAGCCGGCCAGGTGCAGGCCGCCGTGGAACCGGGCATGCTCAATCTTCACGCAGCGGTCCATGACGACGTCGAGACCGGCCGCTTCGGCTTCCTTGGCGACATCCTCGTGCCACGAGCCCAGCTGCAGCCACAATGTCTTGGCGCCGGCCGCGATCGCCTCATCCAGCACACCGGGCAGGTCATCATGCTTGCGGAACACGTCCACGATGTCCGGGCTCTCCGGCAGGTCTGCGAGCGAGGCGTAGGTCGGTTCGCCCAGGATCTCCTTCACCACCGGGTTCACGAAGTACACCTTGTAACGGGTGGAGGACTGCAGGTAGGTGGCCACGAAGTAGCTTGCGCGCGAGGGTTTGTCCGAGGCGCCCACGATCGCGACCGACTTCGCCTGCCGCAGCAGATTCAGCCGCTCCGGCGCCGACGGTCCCGTCCAGGTTCGGTCTTGCGTGCTCATGCGTTTGCTCCGATCGTGCAGGTGTCGGCCGACAATGCATCCGAGGCTGTTACCTCAGTCGCGGCGTCCAGGGCCTGGTCGAGGTCCCAGAGGATGTCCTCGATGTCCTCGAGCCCGATCGAGATCCGGACCAGGTCCTCGGGGACTCCGGCGGACTCGAGCTGCTCGGGGCTGAGCTGCTGGTGCGTGGTGGAGCCGGGGTGGATCACCAGCGTGCGTGAGTCGCCGACGTTGGCCAGGTGCGAGGCCAGCTGCAGGGACTCGATGAACTTCTGCCCGGCGGCCCGGCCGCCCTTCACGCCGAAGGAGAACACCGAACCGGGGCCCAGCGGCAGGTACTTCTGCGCCCGCTCGAAGTGCGGGTGGGAGGGCAGGCCCGAGTAGTTCACGTAGGCGACACGCTCGTCCGCTTCCAGCCATTCGGCCACGGCCTGGGCGTTTTTGAGGTGCTCGTCGAGGCGCTGCGGGAGGGTCTCGACACCCTGCAGGAGTTGGAAGGCCGACTGCGGCGACAGCGCCGGCCCGATGTCGCGCAGCTGCTCGCAGCGCAGTTTGGTCAGGAAGCCGTATTCGCCGAAGTTGCCCCACCAGGAGACGTTCCCATAGGACGCGACAGGCTCCGTCATCGTGGGGAACTTGCCGTTGCCCCAGTCGAAGCGGCCGCTTTCGACGATCACGCCGCCGAGGGTGGTGCCGTGGCCGCCGAGGAACTTCGTGGCGGAGTGGATCACGATGTCCGCCCCGTGTTCGATCGGTCGCACGAGGTACGGGGTGCTCAGGGTGGCGTCGACGACGAGGGGGATGCCGGCGTCGTGCGCGAGCTTCGCCAGCCCCGCCAGGTCCTGGACCTCCGACGACGGGTTGGCCACCACTTCCACGAAGATCGCCTTGGTGTTGTCCCGGACCGCGGCGGCGTAGTCCGCCGGGTCGGTCCCGGCCACGAACGTGGTCTCCACGCCGAAGCGGCGCAGCGTGACGTCGAGCTGGGTGACGGTGCCGCCGTAGAGCTGGGAGGCCGCGACGATGTGGTCGCCGGACTGGGTCAGCGCGGCAAAGGTGATGAACTCCGCGGCCATGCCCGAAGACGTGGCTACCGCGCCGATGCCGCCCTCGAGGGACGCGATCCGCTCCTCGAAAGCGGCGACCGTGGGGTTGCCGATCCGGGAGTAAATGTTGCCGTATTTCTGCAGTGCGAAGAGGTTGGCCGCGTCCTGGGTGTCCTTGAATACGAAGGACGTGGTCTGGTAGATCGGCACCGCGCGGGCGCCGTGCTCGGCGTCGGGGGTGCCGCCGGCGTGCAGGGCGCGGGTGCGGAACCCGAACTTGCGGTCCGCCATTACGCTGCCACCTCCACGTTGGCGGCCGGGGTGGCGGACAGGTCGAGCTCGACGCCGTTCTTCCGGGCCAGGTCCGCTTCCAGCTCGCGGACGATCGGCAGGATGTCCGCACCGAACGCCGCCACTTCCTCCTGGAAGTGCAGGTAGCCGGTGAGGAACAGGTTCACGCCGATCTTTTTGTAGGCCACGATCCGTTCGGCAATCTGCTCCGGGGTGCCGATCAGCTGGGTCTTGAAGCCGTCGTTGTACTGGACCAGGTCCTCGAAACTGGAATCGGCCCACATGCCCTTGCCGTCCTTCGTCGACGCCCCAGCCTCCTGCACGGCGGCGCGGAAGCCTTCGACGGCGGGCTTGTGCGCTTTCTCCACGATCTCGCGGAGGGTATCCCGGGCTTCCTTCTCGGAATCGCGGGCGATCACGAAGCCGTTCAGGCCAAACCTCGGAGAGGAAAGAGCGGCGGGGAGGGCGCCATCGGTGCCACGCTTGGTCTCGCCGGACGCGGCCAGAACACCGGCGATGTTCTCCTTGAAGCCTTCCAGGTCCTTGCCGTTGGAGAAGTACCAGTCGGCGACCCGGCCGGCCGTGGCCTGCGCCGCGGTGGAGTTGCCGCCGAAGAAGATCTCCGGGTGCGCGCGTCCCGGCACGTCCACCGGGGCCGGCTGCAGGGTGAAGTTGTTGATGTTGTAGTACTTGCCGGACTGGCTGTAGTCCTGCTCGGTCCAGAGCCCGCGGAGCACCCGGATGAACTCCTCGGTGCGGACGTAGCGCTCGTCGTGTTCCAGCCATTCGAGGCCGAAGTTGGTGAACTCGTCCTTGAGCCAGCCGGAAACGATGTTGACGGCGGCGCGGCCGTTGGAGATGTGGTCCGCGGTGATGATGTATTTCGCCAGCACGCCGGGGTGCCACATGCCCGGGTGGACGGCGGAGATCACCTTGAGCCGCTCGGTGGCGGCCAGCAGCGCGAGGCTGAACGACGTCGCCTCGTGCTGCTTGTCCGCGCCGTAGGAGGCGGCGTACCGGGTCTGGGTCAGGGCGTACTCGAAGCCTGAGTTCTCCGCGATCCGGGCGAGCTTCTTGTTGTAGTCGAAGTCCCAGCCGGTGCGCTGTTCGATGGTGGAGACCACCAGGCCGCCGGAGACGTTCGGGACCCAGTAGGCGAACTTGAGCGGTTCGGAAAGACGGGCGACGCTGCTGATGTCAGTCATGGGTGTTCCTTACTTCTGGGGTATTTCGGATTCGCAGGACATCCTGGATGTCCGCGATGGATGGTTCGTTCTGGAGCGAGGTCGTGTCACCGAGCGCGCTGCCCTCGAACAGTTGGGTCAGCAGCCGGCGCATGATCTTGCCGCTGCGGGTCTTCGGCACATCCGGAACGACGACGACGTCGCGCGGCTTCGCAATCGGCCCGATCGCCTTGGCGACGTGCGTTTTCAATTCGGACGCGATGTCCTCGGTAGCCGCGCATCGCGCGAGCGAGGAACGAGCGAGTGAAGTGATCGGACCGGGGTCCCCGGGCGAGCTTGCGAGCTCGGGGGAGTCCGTGAACGCTAAGCGGCGCGAGGACGTCGCGTCCGAATCCTTAAGCACCACAAACGCCACGATCGCGTGGCCGGTCTGGGGGTCCGCGACGGGGCAGACGCCGGCCTCCACGACGTCCGGGTGGGAGACGAGGGCCGATTCGATCTCGATCGTGGAGAGCAGGTGTCCGGAGACGTTGAGGGTGTCATCCACGCGCCCGAGGATCCAGATGTCGCCGTCGTCGTCGTATTTGGCGCCGTCGCCGGCGAGGAACCAGCCCTGCTCCGCATACTGCCGCCAGTAGGAGTCGAAGTAGCGCCGAGGGTTGCCCCACACGGTCCGGGCGATCGCGGGGCCGGGGGCGTCCACCACGATGAAGCCCTGGACGCCTGGCGGAACCGTGTTGCCGGTCTCGTCCACGATCCGGGTGCCGACGCCGGGCAGCGGCCGGGCCGCGCAGCCGGGCTTGAAGACGGTGTCGGTCGGGGCGGGGGAGAGGATGGTGGCGCCGGTTTCGGACTGCCACCAGGTGTCCACCACCGGGGCGGTACCGGCGCCGACGTTGTCCCGGAACCAGCGCCACGCCTCGGGGTTGACGGCTTCGCCGACGGTGCCGAGCAAACGGATGGAGGACAGGTCGTAGCTGGCCGGGACGCCGTCCGGGAACCAGCCCATCAGCGACCGGACCAGGGTGGGCGCGGTGTAGTACTGCGTCACGCCGTAGCGTTCGATGATTTCGAAGTGCCGGCCCGGGTGGGGAGTGTTCGGGGTGCCCTCGAAGATGACCTGGGTGGCGCCGTTGGAGAGCGGGCCGTAGAGCTCGTAGGTGTGGGCGGTGACCCAGGCGAGGTCAGCGGTGCACCAGTGCACGTCTGCATCCCGCAGGGCGGGGTCCGGGTTGCTGAAGAGGTGCTCGAAGCTCCAGGAAGCCTGCGTGAGGTAACCGCCGGAGGTGTGGACCAGGCCTTTGGGTTTTCCGGTGGTGCCGGAGGTGTACATGATGAACAGCGGCGTTTCGGCGTCGAACGCCTCGGCTTCGTGGACATCGGAGGCGCGCCCGACGGCGTCATGCCACCAGAGGTCGCGGCCCGCGGTCATCGGTACGGTGTGCAGCTCGTCCGCGGCGGTGGTGCGGTTGACCACCAGGACGTGTTCAATGGCGTTATCGCCCGCGACGGCGGCGTCCGCGTTGGCCTTCACGGGCACGGCGGCGCCGCGGCGGAACTGGCCGTCGGTGGTGACCAGGAGCTTGGCGCCGGTGTCCTCCACCCGGAACTTGAGCGCCTCGGCGGAGAAGCCGCCAAAGACCAGCGAGTGGATGGCGCCGATCCGGGCCACCGCCAGGGTGATGATTACCGTTTCCGGAATCACCGGGAGGTAGATGACCACCCGGTCGCCCTTGCTGATCCCGAGCTCCAGCAGGGCGTTGGCGGCCTGGGCGACCTCGCGCTGCAGCTGGGCATAGGTGACGGTGCGGCGGTCGCCGGGCTCGCCCTCGAAGAACAGGGCCACCTTGTCCCCGCGTCCCGCCGCTACATGGCGGTCGACGCAGTTGGTGGCGACGTTCAGCTTCCCGCCGTCGAACCAGCTGATGTCCGGGCCGGTGCCGGCGGCCACGTCCGCCGGGATGCGGCGATGGGCGGTGTGCCAGGGCTTGTCCTGCCCGGGCGCGTCCTCCCAGTCGAGCCGGAGGGCTGCCGCCTCCCAGAACGCGACGCGCTCTTCCTCGGTCTGCGGAGCTTCGGTCTGCGGTTTGTGCACGCCGGGGTCCCTCAGGGTTACGCCCATCGTTTCACCGCCCACTTCTCGGCCAGGCCCAGCAGGGCGTCGGTGATTTTTCCGATCACGGCCAGCAGCACGATCGCCAGCAGGAGCCGGTCCGTGCGGCCGTTGTTCTGGGAATCCGTGAGCAGGAAGCCCAGGCCCATCGAGGACGCGATGAGTTCGGCGGCCACCAGGAAGAGCCAGGCCTGGGCCAGCGCCAGCCGCAGGCCAGAGAACACCGCCGGTACCACGGCGGGGAGCTGGACGGTGGTCAGCAGCTTCACCCCCTTGAGCCCGAACGCGCGTGCCGCTTCCACCAGGTTCCGGTCCACGTGCCGCAGCGCCAGCGAAACGGTGGTGAACACGGGGAAGAAGGCGCCGATCAGGATCAGGGTGACCTTGGAATCCTCGCCGATCTTCATCCAGAGGATCAGCAGCGGCACCCACGCCAGCGAGGGGACGGCCCGGAGGGCGCCGATGGTCGGGGCGAGCAGGGCGTCGGCGAACCGGGACAGGCCCACCAGCGAACCGAACACCAGTCCCAGCGCCGCGCCGGCCGCGAAGCCGATCAGCACCCGCTGGGTGGAGATCGCGACATGCTGGCCGAGCTGCCCGCGTTGCAGCAGGTCAAGGCCGGCCTCCAGCACCATGGCCGGCGGCGGAAGCTGGACCACGCTGAACAACCCGGCCGCCGTCGAGAGCTGCCAGGCGGCCAGCACCGCGGCGGGGATGAGCAGTCCCAGGAGCAGGCGCACCCAGCCGGTGGCGGGGAGCCCCGCGCGGGACGCCGAAGCTGCCGGGAGCCCCGCGGCGCGCCGGTCAGCGCGGCTGTTGCCTGGCAGGGCGGGAGTTTCGAGGCGGCTCATTACGAGTCCTTGATGGCGGACGGATCCGCCTTCTTCACCAGCGAGTCATCGAGCAGGGAGGCGACGGCGTCGTCGATCTGCTTCTGGCTCGCGACGTCCCCGGTCTCCACGAACGTCGGCCCGATCTTGGCGAGGACCTTGCGCTGCGCCTCGCCCGGGGCCGGGTTGACGTTGAGGTTGCTGCGCTGCAGGACCACGGTTTTCGCGACGGCGAGGTCCAGGCCGGCGGCCTCGGCGAGGATCTGCGCGGTTTCATCCGGGTTCGCCGCGGCCCAGGCGCGGGCCTTCTCGTACGCGTTGACGACGGCCTGCGCCTGTTGCGGCTTGTCCTTGAGGAAGGATTCCGTGGCGTTCAGGAAGCCGTAGGTGTTGAAGGAGAGGTTCCGGTAGAACAGGGTGGCGCCCTTCTGCTCTGCGCCCGCCATGATCGGGTCCAGGCCGGACCAGGCGTCCACGGAACCGTTTTCCAGAGCGGTGCGGCCGTCGGCGTGCTGCAGGTTCTGCACGGTGACGTCCTTGGCGGACAGCCCGGCCTCGGACAGCGACTGGAGCAGGAAGAAGTACGGATCGGTGCCCTTCGTCGCGGCCACCGACTTGCCCTTGAGGTCCGCCACCTTGCTGATGGCGGAACCCTGCTTGGTGACGAGGGCAGCCCACTCGGGCTGGGAGAAGATGTCGATGGCCTTGATCGGCGAACCGTTGGCCTTGGCCAGCAGCGCGGCGGAGCCGGCGGTGGAGCCGACGTCGATCGCGCCGGACCGCAGGGCCTCGTTGGCCTTGTTGGAGCCTGCCGACTGGACCCACTTGACGCTCACGCCCTGGTCCTTGAGGGCGGTTTCCAGCCAGCCCTTTTTCTTGATCACGAGGCTCAGCGGGTTGTACGTGGCGAAGTCGATGTTCAGGGTGCCGCCCGCGGCGTTGGCGGCGGCGTTGGCGGCGGCCGGCTGGCCGGAGCCTTCCCCTGCCACGCAGCCGGTGAGGGCCAGTGCCGTGCTTACGGCCGCGGCCGTA
>NZ_JBEEQE010000012.1:31699-117218 GCF_040137805.1 Pseudarthrobacter sp. B907
CACGGCGGGAGACAGGGCGGCGGGTGATGGTACGGGCGAAGGGCATGGAGGTTCCTTTGGAAAACTGTGCGAACGGATGGGAAGAACGGAACTGCGGGCGGACGCCGCCGGCGCTTCCGGCGGCGGGTCCGGCCGGAGCCGGGTGCGGTGCGGCTAGTGGCTGTCGACGCCGAGGCTTGCCAGGAGTGAGGCCCGGAGCGTGGCCAGCTCGGCCGATGCCCGGTCGCGGGGGCGGTCTCCGGGCACGTCCACCGTCCGGATGATGGTGGCGCCGGGTACCGTGTCCGCCGGCCCGGCGCTGCTTTCCTTGCCCAGGACGATGATGCGGTCGGCGAGCTGCAGGGCCTCGTCGACGTCGTGGGTCACGAGCAGCACGGTGGTCGGCTCCGCGCGGTGGACCTCCAACAACAGGTCCTGCATCTTGATCCGGGTCAGGGCGTCGAGGGCGCCGAAGGGTTCGTCAAGCAGCAGGATGCCGGGGTTGCGGGCCAGCGCCCGGGCCAGCGACGCGCGCTGGGCCATGCCGCCGGAAACTTCGCGGGGCCGGTGCTTGGCGAAGTCCTGCAGGCCCACGAGCCCGAGGAGCCGGGCAACCTTGGCTTTGCCGTCGCGGGCACTGACGCCGGTGGGCAGGCCGATGGCGATGTTGGCCTGCAGGGTGTGCCACGGCAGCAGGCGAGGCTCCTGGAAGGCAAAAGCGCAGCGGGAATCCACGCCCTGGACCGGGGCGCCGTCGATCTCCACGCTCCCGGAGCTCGGGGCATCAAGGCCCGCGGCGGCGCGCAGCAGGGTGGACTTCCCGCAGCCGGACGTGCCGAGGATGGCGAGGACCTCACCGGCCCGGATGTCGAAGTTTACGTCCCGCAGCACGGTGTGTTCCTCGGTGCCCGAGCCGAAGGTCCGGCGCAGGCCGCGGAAGGACACCGGCAGGGCCGGGGTACGCTCAGGCGCCCCGACGGGGGTGTCGGCGGACGCCCCGGCAGCGGAGGGGGACAGGACAGCAGTCATAGGGTTACTCCATCGGTCCTGGCAGTAGCACCCTACGGAACGAGCCTCTTAGCCGGGGTGTCAGTCCGGCCGCTCCCGCGGCTCGCCACCTTGCTGTCGGCGGATTCCGGGGAGGAACTCCGACGACCAGGGTTGCTGCGGCTTCATCGATCCAGGTCTCTCAGCCGCTCGGGATGGTCACTACCCACTAAAACGGAAACGAAGGTTTTCCCCAAACCGGGCGCGTAATATTCGGACACCCGCCGCCGCGCGGCGGTCCGGCGACCGATTGTTCGGGGCATTCGCCCTGGCGGCAGGTCCGCCGCGTTCCCGAGCGGGCGGCCCGTAGGCTGGGCGCATGACCCACGTGAACGACCCCGCAGTCATCGAACGGCTCCTGCGCACCAAGGGACGATGGGCGATCGTAGGCCTGACCACCAACGAGTGGCGCGCCGCCTATGACACTTCCCTGTACATCCGGGACCGGCTTGGCATGGAGATCATCCCGGTCAATCTTCCGGCCGACCCGGTCCACGGCGAGACCGGCTACGCCAGGCTGGCGGACATCCCGGCGGCGAAGCAACCCCTCGACGTCGTGGACTGCTTCGTGAATTCCCGGAAAGTGGGGGACGTGGTGGACCAGGCGATCGCCGCCGGAGCAAAAGCCGTCTGGCTGCAGCTCGGTGTGATCGATGAGGCTGCCGCGGCCCGGGCTGCGGCAGCGGGCCTGGACGTTGTGATGAACGCCTGCCCGGCCCAGGAGGCGCCGCGCTTCGGTCTCTAGGGACGGCCGTCCACGGGAAGTCACTTCGCTCTGGTATTCTGCGCCTGTCTTATTTCGCGGATGCTGGGATCAAACATGTGTGGGCACCACCCGACTGCGCCCCCTGTGACCCTTGGTCGCCGGAGCGCCCTGGGGTTCCTGGGCGCCTCGATGGTATCGGCGTTGGTAGCGTGCTCGGCTCCTGACGGCCCGTCGGCGCCGGAACCAACCGCTGCGCCGTCCACTGCCGGGCCCGTCCGGCCCGGCCGCCTGCAGTCGCCGCTTCTCCCCGACGAGAGCCCGGCCCGGCGGCCCCGCGCACAGTTCACCCCGGACTTCAAACTGCCGCCAGTACAAAACGGGCTCGCCCCCGTCATCACCAAGATTGAGACGAAGAATCCGGTGGTGTTCTTGACCATCGACGACGGCGTCACCAGGACTCCCGAGATGGTCCGGCTCCTGGCCGAGTACGACTATCCCGTGTCCCTCTTCCTGACCCGGAATTTTGTCCAGGCCGATCCGGGCTTCTTCAAGCGGTTCGCCGCCCAGGGGAGCCTGGTGGAAAACCACACGGTTACTCACAACATCAATATGGTCAGCCAAATGGGCTACCAGCAGCAGCTCGCGGAAATCAACGGCATGCAGGACTACGCCCAGCAGCAGTTCGGCCGCCGCCCCACGCTGTTCCGCCCGCCCGGGGGCGCCTACTCCACGGTCATGCGGCAGGCAGTCGCGGCTGCGGGAATGAAGGCGATCGTCACGTGGGAGGCCAAATCCAACGTCGGCCACATGGACTACCAGTACGGCAAGGCCCTGCGCCCGGGGGACATCGTGCTCATGCACTTCCGGCCGGAGTTCGCCGCAGACCTGGCTGCTTTTCGGGCTGCCCAGCAGGCCGCCGGCCTTGAGGTCGTGCTGCTTGAAGACTTCCTCGGCGTCGCCTGAGCAGCTCCCGAGGGCCGAAGAATGTCGGGGGATAAAAGTAGGCTTGGTCTATGAATGTCGCCACGCTGCGCCGGATCTGCCTGGGCTTCCCCGGCGCTTTCGAGGACTACCCGTTCGGCCCTGACACAGCGGTCTTCAAGGTACGCGCGGCAGTGGCGGGCGGGGCCCGGCATGAGGCCAAAATGTTCGCCCTGTCCGCTCTGGATCCGGACGACTTCGCCGTGAGCCTGAAATGCGAACCGGCCCTCGCCGAGCAGCTGCGCTCCGCGCACCCGGAAATCACCGGTGCCTGGCACCTGAACAAGCGGCACTGGAACGGCGTCCGGCTGGACGGCGCGCTGCCCGACGCCATGGTCCGCGACATGGTGGAGGACTCCTATGACCTCGTGGTCGCCACCCTGAGCCGCCGCCAGCAGGAGCAACTCGGCTGGGCCCGGCTCGCCGGCGGACAGACCCGGCCATGAGCGCCCCGCGGATCGCCGGCGGCGAACTGAACTACGAAGGAATCGGGGCCACCGAGACCGGGCTGCTGCCCGAAGGCAGCGGCGGCGAAGTCACCCAGGCCTACCTGGGCGACGGCGAGGCCGCCTACCGCCGCGCGGTGCAGGGAATGCTGACCTGGCAGCTGCAGAAGCGGGCCGGGCTGCGCGTGCGCGCCGAGTCCGACGTCGTGCTCCCCGGGACGCGGGTGGTGAGCGGCTTCGGCATCGGGCCGTTCCGCATTGACGCGCCCTGCGAGGTGGTCTGGGTGCGCCGTCCGGTCCCCGGCGGCGGCCCGCAATCCGCCGGTTTCGGCTACGGGACGCTGCCCGGGCATCCGGTCCGCGGCGAGGAGTCATTCGAAATCTCGCTCGACGAAAACGGCCTGGTGCTGATCAAGGTCACCGCGTTCGGTGTGCCGGCCAACTGGTTCTATGCGGCCGGCGGGGCCGTCACCGCCCGGGCGCGCCGGCTGGTCACTTCCCGATACCTTAGGAGTGCACAGGAACTGGCCGCAGGTGTGAACTGAGGAGGAGCAGGTAGATGCTGAACCAACAGACCCTTGACCGATTGTGGAACTTTGACGACCCCGCCCTTTCGGAGTCCCGCTTCCGTGCGGCGGCCACCGATCCGGCCTACGACGACGACGAACGGGCCGAGTTCACCACCCAGCTGGGCCGGGCCATCGGGCTGCAGGGGCGTTTCGAGGAAGCGGACGCCCTGCTGGACTCGATCGACGGCGACGAGCCCACGGTGGCGGTTCGGGTCCTGCTGGAACGCGGCCGCGTGCTCAATTCCGGCGGCCACGCAGAGATGGCGGTCCCGCTGTTCGAGCAGGCCGCCGAACTCGCCGACCACCTGGGCGAGGAGTTCCTCGCCGTCGATGCCCTGCACATGCTGGCGATCGCCGACGCGGCCCACGCCGAGACCTGGACGCGCAGCGCGCTCGAATACGCGTCCACGGCGCACGACGCCCGGACCAAGCGCTGGATGGTGGCGCTCCACAACAACCTCGGCTGGAGCCTGCACGAAGACGGACGCTGCACCGAGGCCATGGTGGAGTTCCAGCTTGCCGAGCAGTGGGCGGAACGGGTGGGCACACTCCAGCAGCAGGAACGGGCCCGGGCGGCCATCGACGCCTGCTGAGCCCCACGTTGTCCTCATTGCAACAACGGAAGACCGATGCACCAACACTGAAAGGCACACACCCGTGATCTTCATCGTCGTTAAATTCAAGGTCAAGCCCGACTGGTCCGAGCGCTGGCTCGGCCTCGTGGACGACTTCACCCGGGCCACCCGGCAGGAACCCGGCAACCTGTGGTTCGACTGGTCCCGCAGCGTGGAGGATCCCAACGAATTCGTCCTGGTCGAGGCCTTCAAAGACGACGCCGCCGGGGACCACGTCAACAGCGCCCACTTCAAGCAAGCCATGGCGGACATGCCCCAGGCCCTCGCCGAGACACCCCGGATCATCAGCCGCCAGCTCGACGGCGAAGGCTGGGACCGGATGGGCGAACTCACCATCGCCTAGGCCGTCCAGCAATCGATGGGAAAATTCAGGCATGTGGATCGGCTGGATTGAATTCGATGTCCTCCTGGGCGACGTGCACAGCCTGAAGGAGAAACGTTCCGTGGTGCGGCCGGTGCTGGCTGAGCTCAAGCGCCGCTTCGACGTTTCCGTGACCGAGGCCGGGTATCACGACCAGTACCGGCGCACCGTGATCGGCGCGGGCTTGGTCGCGGCGGACCGGGCGCACCTCGTGGAGGTGCTGGCCGCCGTCGAACGTTTTGTCGCGGCCCGTCCCGAACTCGAACTCCTCAGCGCCCGCCAGCGCGAACTCCGCAGCGACGACTAAAAGCAACGCGGGGTCACTAAGCGCCCATCCCGATGGGATTTTTGGGCGGTAAGTGACCCCGCGTTGCTTGGTGGGGTGGGTCAGCCGAAGTACTTCGGCAGGGTCGCCTCGTGGGCTTCGCGGAGGGAGTCGAGGTTCATCGTCTCGACGCCGTTGATCTCCAGCTGGCCGCTCTCGGCGTCCACGACGCCGATCCGGACGTGCGCGAAGCCGCGGGCGGTGCACATGTCCTTGAACCGGATCTCCTCCGAGCGGGGCACCGCCACGATGGCGCGGGCCTGGGACTCGGAGAACAGCGCAGTGAACAGGTCCACGCCGTCGCGGTCCATCACGTCCTGGAGTGAAATCCGGGCACCGGTGCCGTAGCGCAGCGCGGACTCCACGAGGGCCGCCGCGAGGCCGCCCTCGGAGAGATCGTGCGCGGAATCCACCATGCCGTCACGGGAGGCATTGATCAGGATTTCACCGAGCTCGCGTTCGGCGGCGAGGTCGACCTTCGGCGGCAGGCCGCCCAGGTGGCCGCGCAGGTTGGACCACTCCGAACCGTCCAGTTCCGCCGCCGTCGTGCCGAGCAGGTAGATGGCCTGGCCGTCCTCGCGCCAGCCCGAGGGCGTGCGGCGCGCGACGTCGTCCAGCTTGCCCAGCACGGCCACCACGGGGGAGGGGTGGATCGGGACGCTGCCGGTCTGGTTGTACAGCGAGACGTTGCCGCCGGTGACCGGGATGCCGAGGACCATGCAGGCGTCGGAGAGCCCGCGGATGGCTTCGGCCAGCTGCCACATCACATCCGGATCCTCGGGCGAGCCGAAGTTCAGGCAGTCGCTGACCGCCATCGGCACGGCGCCGGAGGTGGCGACGTTGCGGTACGCCTCGGCCAGCGCCAGCTGAGCGCCGTGGTACGGGTCGAGGTAGGTGTAGCGGCCGTTGGCGTCGGTAGCCAGGGCAACGCCCAGGCCGGTTTCCTCGTCCACCCGGACCACGCCGGCGTCGTCCGGGAACGCCATGGCGGTGTTGCCGCCGACGTAGCGGTCGTACTGCTTGGTGATCCAGGACTTGCTGCACATGTTCGGCGAGGCGACGAGCTCGGTGATGGCGGCTGCCAGTTCCCCTGGGGCGGCCGGGCGCGCGGTGTCCTGCACGGAGCCGGTGAAGGAGTCGGACTGGATGGCGTCCTGCCATTCGGGACGGGCGTACGGGCGGTCGTAGACCGGGCCGTCGTGGGCGACGGTGCGCGGGTCGACGTCGACAATCACCTCGCCCTCCCAGGTGATGATCAGGCGGCCGGTGTCCGTCACCTCGCCGAGCCAGGAGTACTCCACGGCCCACTTGTCCATTACGGCTTCGAACGCGGCGATGTTCTCGGGGGTGACCACGGCCATCATGCGTTCCTGCGACTCGGACATCAGGATTTCGCCCGGGGTCAGGGTGGGGTCGCGGAGCAGGACCGAGGTCAGCTCGACCTCCATGCCGCCGTCGCCGTTGGAGGCGAGCTCGGAGGTGGCGCAGGAAATGCCCGCGGCGCCGAGGTCCTGGATGCCTTCAACGAGGGAGCCCTTGAACAGCTCCAGGCAGCACTCGATCAGGACCTTCTCGGCGAAGGGGTCGCCCACCTGGACGGCGGGACGCTTGGACGGCTTGGTGTCGTCGAAGGACTCGGAGGCCAGTACGGAGGCGCCGCCGATCCCGTCGCCGCCGGTGCGGGCGCCGAAGAGCACCACCTTGTTGCCCTTGCCGGAGGCGTTGGCGAGGCGGATGTCCTCGTGGCGCATGACGCCGACGGCGAGGGCGTTGACCAGCGGGTTGCCCTGGTAGACCGAGTCGAAGACCATCTCGCCGCCGATGTTGGGCAGGCCCAGGGAGTTGCCGTAGCCGCCGATCCCGGCCACCGCGCCGTGCATAACGCGGGCCGTGTCCGGGTGGTCAATGGCGCCGAAGCGCAGCGGATCCATCACGGCCACCGGGCGGGCGCCCATGGAGATGATGTCGCGGACGATCCCGCCGATGCCGGTCGCGGCGCCCTGGTAGGGCTCCACGAACGACGGCGAGTTGTGCGACTCGATCTTGAACGTCACGGCCCAGCCGTCGCCCAGGTTCGTGACGCCGGCGTTCTCGCCGATGCCGACGAGCATGTCCTTCTTCATCTCCTCGGTCACCTTTTCGCCGAACTGGCGCAGGTGGTTCTTGGAGGACTTGTAGGAGCAGTGCTCGCTCCACATCACGGAGTACATCGCGAGCTCGGCGCCGGTCGGGCGGCGGCCCAGGACCTTGACGACCTCGTCGAATTCGTTCTGCTTCAGGCCCAGCTCGGCCCAGGGAAGCTCGACGTCCGGGGTCTTCGCCGCGTTCTCAACGGTGTCGATGTTGAACTTCTTGGCGGTCTGCGCGGGCGCCGCCATTGCGGGGGTGTCCGTCATTTGTTGTCTCCCACGATCGTGTTCAGGACAGAGGTGAAGACGCCGAGGCCTTCGGTGCCGGCGCCGGTCTCCGGGCCGAAACCGGCCTCGACGGCGTGTTCCGGGTGCGGCATCAGGCCCACGACATTGCCGGCGGCGTTGGAGATGCCGGCGATGTCGCGGCGTGAGCCGTTCGGGTTCCAGCCGACGTAGCGGAACACCACGCGGCCCTCCGCCTCCAGGGCGTCGAGGGTCTTCTCGTCCGCGAGGTACTGGCCGTCCTGGTTTTTCAGCGGCACGGTGATTTCCTGGCCGGCGGTGTAGTCGCCGGTCCAGTCGGTGGTGTTGTTTTCCACCCGCAGGACCTGGTCGCGGCAAAGGAACTTCAGGTGGTCGTTCTTGATCATCGAGCCGGGCAGAAGGTGCGACTCGGTAAGGATCTGGAAGCCGTTGCAGATGCCGAGGACGGGCAGCCTGGCGTCCGAGTTGGCGGCGTCGATGATCTTGGCCATGAGCGGCGCGAACCGGGCGATCGCGCCGGCGCGGAGGTAGTCGCCGTAGGAGAAACCGCCGGGGATGACGACGGCGTCGACGTCGCCGAGGCTGGTGTCCGCATGCCAGAGCGCCACCGGGGTGGCGCCGGCCAGGCGCACGGCGCGGGCGGCGTCGCGGTCATCCAGGGTGCCGGGGAAGGTGACGACGCCGATCCGCGCACCAGCGAGCCTGGGGTTGGCGGCGAGGGCAACAGCCTCGCCGATCAGGGGGAGTTCAGTCATCTCAGGCCTCGACGACCTCGACGTTGACGACGTCCTCGATCACCGGGTTCGAGAGCAGGGTCTCCGCGGCATTGCGGGCCTGGGCCAGGATCTCCTCGGTCACCTCGCCGTCGACGGTCAGTTCGAAGCGCTTGCCCTGGCGGACAGAGCTGAACGCGGTGAAGCCCAGGCGGGGCAGTGCGCCCACGATGGCCTTCCCCTGCGGGTCGAGAATCTCGGGCTTGGGCATGACGTCGACAACGATCCGGGGCATCCGGCAACTCCTGTGCGTGAGCTTGGGTAAGGGCGCAGCGGAGTGGTGCCGTCTCACGCCGATCCGACGTGTGGTGGTGACGACGTGGTACGGGCGCTCCGCGAGCTTGCACGCCCATTCTACCGGCCGCGGTGCGCCTTGCCGCATTCGTGACCGGTCGGCGGCCGCGCGCACCCCGGCCGGCGTGCGGCTATGGTCTGCGACGGCGGCGCTCAGTAGGATGTGGGGATGGCTGAGAAACCGAGATCCGTCCTGCTTCCCGTGGTCGCCGCCGCCGTCTTCGCGGGCCTCGGCCGGATGGTCCTGCAGAAGGTCAAAGCCGACCGCGCGGCCAGGGCGAGCAACGTGGCCGGCCCGCTGGACGAGAAGACCAAAGCCTGGATCAGCGAGGTCGTCCGGACGCCCCGCCAGTAGCCAGCCGCTTGTCATAAGCGTGTAACAACCCCCGTAATGCCCGCCGCCGGGCGGGACCCGAGCCGGGACGGCGCTGCCGTCCCGGCGTTGCCATGCCTCCGGCACCACCCGGTTTGACGACCAATATGACCAAACCAGATTTGTAGTTGTGGTCTATGTCATATCTGGCTCTCAGTCTGTACTGTATGAATCGGCTGGTATCCGCCGGTGGGCGAGAGTCAACTCCTGATCCCGCTCCCGTACCAGTACGTCGTCCCCGGCAATGGCGCCGGGACCGTTCCTTCTGAAAGGTTCAAATCACTCGTGAAATCACCAGGAAAGAGCTTCCTTCGAAGCGGGGGACTCCGGAGGGCAGTGGCACTGACCCTGGGCTTGCCGGTTCTCCTCTCCACAGTTGCCATATCGCCCGCCATTGCTGCGCCGGGCCAGGGTTCCACCGTCGCTGGGATCGCGCAGAAGAATCTTGACCCCGCCAGCTACCCGGACGGCCGCTACATCGTCATGCTGGCCGAAAAGCCGGCCGCCACCTATGAAGGCTCCACGGACGGACTGCCCGCCACGAAACCGGCCAAGGGCAAAAAGCTCGACGCCAACAAGGCCGAGGTGAAGAACTACCGGGCCCACCTGGAGAAGAAGCAGACGGAAGTTGCCGCGAAGCAGAACGTCCAGATCCAGCGCCAGTTCTCCGCCGCGGTCAACGGCTTCAGCGCCACGCTGACCACGGACCAGGCCATCAAGCTCGCCAAGGATCCGAGCGTCCTGGCGGTTGCCCCGGATACGGAAAACGCCCCGGACTACTCCAGCACCGATTTCCTCAAGCTAAGCGGCCCCGACGGAACTTGGAACACCAAGTTCGGCGGCCAGGACGCAGCGGGCAAGGGCGTCGTCGTCGGCGTCATTGACACCGGTTACACCCCGGACAGCGCGTTCTTCGCCGGCGAAGAGGTCAAGCCGCTGGTCGGCCAGCCCGTCGTCGGCGTTCCCTACCGCACGGCGGACGGCAAGATCGCCATGCTCAAGGCCGACGGCGAGACCTTCGTCGGCGAGTGCCAGAAGGGCACCGGAACCGGCGCCTCCTTCGACGGCTCCGCCTGCAACTCCAAGGTTCTGAGCGCGCACTACTTCGCCGAGGACTTCCTGCGCTACGTTCCGGCCGGCAACCGCGCCCCCGAAGAGCAGCTTTCCCCGGTCGACGTCGCCAGCCACGGCACGCACACCGCCAGCACCGCCGCCGGCAACAAGGGCGTCGAGACGTTCGTTGACGGCCGCAGCTTCGGCCTGACCAGCGGCATCGCACCCGCTGCCAAGCTCTCCGTCTACAAAGTGTGCTGGGAAGACACCGATCCCAACACCGGCGGCTGCTACAGCTCCTCCTCGGTCGCCGCTGTAGAGCAGGCCATCGAGGACGGCGTTGACGTCCTGAACTACTCGATCTCCGGCTCCGCGACCTCGGTTATCGACCCGGTCTCGGTGGCGTTCCTGAACGCCGCTTCCACCGGCATCTTCGTTGCCGCCTCCGCCGGCAACTCCGGCCCCACGGCCAGCACCGTGAACCACGGCGCACCCTGGGTCACCACCGTCGCCGCCAGCAGCTTCTCCCAGGAGCTCCAGGGGACCGTGGAATTCGCCGACGGCACCAAGTTCCGCGGCGCCAGCATTATGAACAAGGAAGTCAAGGACGCCGGCGTTGTGCTGGCTGCCAGCGCGGCCGCCGCGAACCCGCCGTCGTCCCCGGCCCTGTGCGGCCCCGGCACGCTCGACCCGGCCAAGGTTGCCGGCAAGGTTGTCGTCTGCGACCGCGGCGTCGTTGCCCGCGTCGACAAGAGCGCCGAGGTTGCCCGCGGCGGCGGCGTCGGCATGATCCTGGTGAACCTCAGCAACTCCTCGCTGGACACGGACCAGCACGCGGTCCCGACCGTGCACGTGAACCCGCCGGCCACCCAGGCCATCAAGGACAAGGTCACCGCCACCCCGGGCATCAAGGTTTCCCTGGTCAACAAGGACACCACCGGTCTCCCGCTCGAAGCCCAGCCGCAGATTGCCGGTTTCTCTTCCCGTGGCCCGCTGTTGGCCACCCAGTCGGATCTGCTGAAGCCGGACGTTGCTGCTCCCGGTGTTGCCGTCCTGGCCGGCGTCTCGCCGATCGGTGCTGACGGGGCCAAGTTCGGCTTTATGTCCGGCACCTCGATGGCCGCCCCGCACGTAGCCGGCTTCGGCGCGCTGCTGCTGGGCAAGAACCCGACCTGGTCGCCCGCCATGGTGAAGTCCGCCATGATGACGTCCGCGTCAGAGGTCAAGCTCGCCGACGGGTCCAAGAACACCGACGTCCACGCCACCGGCGCGGGCCAGGTCGATCCGGCCCGCATGGTTGATCCGGGCCTGGTCTACGACGCCGACTTCGAGGACTACCTGAAGTTCATCCAGGGCACCGGCGTCAACCTGGGCCTGGCGTCCAGCACCAAGCCGCGGGACATGAACGTACCGTCCTTCGCGCTGGGTAACCTCACCGGCAAGATCGAGGTCACCCGCACGGTGACCGCCCTGACTCCGGGTGTGTACAAGGTCAAGGCCGATGTACCCGGGATCCAGGTCAACGTTGCTCCGGCGGCCCTGAACTTCAAGGCGGCCGGCGAAACGAAGACGTTCAAGGTCACGTTTGAAAACAAGAGCGCGGCCCTGGGCAAGTTCGCCATGGGCACCCTGCGCTGGGAGGGTGCAGGCAAGACCGTTAGCTCGCCGATCTCAGTCCGCCCGCAGTCCGTCGTCGCCGCCAAGGATGTTTTCCTGAGCACCGACGCCGGCACCGGCTCCGCTGACATCAGCGTCGTCTCCGGAACCGACGGCCCCACCAACATGACCCTGGACGGCCTGTCCAAGGCTGATTCCTCCGCGGTGGAACTCGTCCCGGGTGCGTTCAGGGGATTCACTGGCGTTTCCGATGCCTCGACCTACGTCAAGACCGTCCAGGTTCCGGCCGGCGTGCCGCTGGCGAAGTTCTCGGTCCTCTCCTCGGACCCGAACTCCGACTTCGACATGTGGGTCGTGACGCCCAGGGGTGTGGAGCAGGTTGCGACCTCCTCCTCCAGCGAGTCCCTCTCGATCGCTAACCCGGCCGCTGGCAAGTACACGATCTACGCCAACCTGTACTCCAGCCCGGACGGCAAGGCCCGCAAGGCATCCGTCGACGCCGCGATCCTTGGCGCCAACGTGGGCAATGCGACGATCACGCCGAACCCGCTGGTGCTGCCGAACGGGGAGACGGGCAAGATCACGCTGAACTGGACCGGACTTCAGCCCGGCTCCTACATCGGCCGGATCACGTTCGCCGGTGCCAGCGAGCCGACGTTCGTCAGCCTCGTCGTGAACGCAGCAGGCGCCGCCGTGGTGGCTCCCGCAGCGGGGGCCCCGGCTACCGTGGCGAACCAGGAGCTGGGACAGGCCTGGAACAACGCGGTCTAGCAACATCTGAAAACAGCAATGGCCGGCGGTCGGTACCGCCGGCCATTGCCGTTTAAGCCCAGGGCCTCAGACGGCGCCGGTGGATCCCGAGGTGCCGCCCAGCAGGGGCGCCAGGGCGCGCCAGCGGGCGATTTCGCAGCCGTCCGTGCGGCTGAATTCGCAGTGGACGTCCCGGCCCCGGTAGTTCCCGGTGACCACAGCCACCTGCGGGCCGCCATACTGCTGGGTGCACAGCTTCGGCGGTCCGGGCACCGGGAAAAAGATGCCCTCGCCGTGCAGGCGCAGGGCCTCGAGCGCGGCAGCGGGGTCCGGCAGGGTGCACCCGGGGCCGGGGATCCCGCCGTCGGCGACCAGCCGGAAGCTGTACTCGGGGGCGCCCGGCGCCTCCGTCAGCCGGACGGTGAGGTCCACTTCGTGCGGTGCGTTTTCTTCGCCGGGGGCGGTCATGGGTGTCCTTCCTGGGCCGCGGGGAGCGGGCGCGCCGCGGCGGTCTGCAGCAGCGGCGTGAGTTCGACCAGCAGCCGTCGGCGCAGCTCCTGCGAGGCTGCGGCGAACTCCCGCTGCTGGTCCACGTATTCGGCTTTCCCGTCCGGCGTCTCGATCCGGATCGGCGGATAGCCCCACTCGCTCAGCTCGTAGGGGGAGGCGCGCATGTCCATGGCGCGGATCCGCCAGGACAGTTCGAAGCAGTCCATAACCAGTTCGCTGGGCAGCGCGGGCGCCAGCTTGTAGGCCCACTTGTAGAGGTCCATGTTCGCGTGCAGGCAGCCGGGCTGTTCCATGCTCCGCTGGTTCTCGCGGCTCGGCTCAAGCGTGTTGAGCGGCACCGCGTCCGGAGTGTAGAACCGGTAGGCGTCGAAATGCGAGCACCGGATCCGGTTGTCCTCCACCACCTTGTCCGTCCCCTCGGAACCGAGCCGCAGCTTCAGGTACTCGTGCCGCAGCTCGAACTTGTCCTGCCGGTAGACCATGGCCCACTCGTGCAGGCCGAAGCAGCCGAACTGCGCCGGCCGGGCAGCCGTTCCCGCCAGGATAATGCCGGCAAACTGGACGGCGTCGCGGCGTTCGCTGAGGAACCGTTCGACGTCGACCGTCGCCGCGTCCGTGCCCGGCGGCAGGCCGGCGGCGGCGAGTTCGCCGTCGTCGGGCGTGCGGTAGTACTTCCAGCCGGCGCGCGCCGCTGCCGCGGCGCCGGAGAGCACAACGCCGGCGCCGGGATGCCAGCGCAGCAACTGGCCGGGCTTCTGGGTGTAGTAGGTGAAGAGGAAGTCCTCCACCGGGTGCTTCTGCCCGGCCGATCTCCGGGCCAGGTACGGGTCGGCGTAGGCGCGGACGCGCCGGGCATGTGCGGCTTCACGCCGGAGCCACTCGTCCTGCGGGAGGTTTTGCAGTTCCACCGGCTTAGACAGCCCCGCCGGTGGATCCCAGAATGTCCTTTGCGGCCTTCCACCGGGCGATCTCACAGCCGTCGCGCAGGCTGAACTTGGCTTCGACAGCCTTGCCGTCCACCGCGCCCGTGACCGTCGCTTCCTCCGGGCCGCCATACTGCTGGGTGCAGGCCTGGTCCGTTGGACGCGGAGCGGGGCTGAGGAGGGCCGCATTCGCCTTCAGGGCGGCGCAGCCGGCGGCGGCGGTGGGGTGCTGGCTTTCCGTTGCGGGAACCCCGTTCTGACAGACCAGGGTGTAATTAGTGGCCTTCCCGCCTTCGGCGGACGTGACCATAATGGCCAGTTCGGCGTTGCCCTGCCCCGGCCCGGCGCTGGGGGCCGCGGCCGACGGCGACGGCGCCGGTGCGGTGGTATCGGTGTCGGCGGACGGGGTGCCCGGGCTGCTGGCGGAGGCGGAGGCGGTGCCCGTGGGCGACGCGCTCGGTGTGGGTCCGGCACCCGGCGAGCAAGCTGCCAGCCCGGCAATCGAGAGCAGGGCGAGCAGGGTGGGAATCAGGGTTTTGCGCATGGTCGGCTCTCCTCGCTTTCACTCATTCTAGCGCCGGGCCAACCGTGCGCTGCAGGCGGGACGGGCGCCTCAGGGCGGGAGCGTGGACCGGGCAAAGGGCGGACCTAGCCGCCGTCGCCGGGGTCCGCGGTCCGGGTGGCTGCGATGAGCCGCATCATGGCGGCATGCAGTTCGCCGACCTGTTCGCGGTCCAGGCCAAGCCGCGCCATCATGGTGCCGGGGACCGCCGTCGCCTGTTCCCGCAGCGCCGCCCCGCGGGCGGTCAGCCGCACGGCGAGACTGCGTTCGTTGCCTTCGGCCCGTTGCCGCGTGATGTAGCCCGCCGCTTCCAGCCGCCGCAGTAGCGGCGAGATCGTGGCGGGCTCCTGGGCGAGGGCATCGCTGATCTCCCGGACCGTGCGGGGGCTCGATTCCCACAGGCAGAGCATGACCAGATACTGCGGGTGGGTGAGGCCCAGCTTGTCCAGCACCGGCTTGTAGGCGCCCACGACGCTGCGGGACGCGACGGTCAGGGCGAAGCAGAGTTGGTGTTCCAGCAGGAGGTCCTCGTCCGAGGGGGCTCCGGCCTCCGGCGGTGCGGCCGCGGTGGGATCGGCGACAGTCATCTGGCCTCCTTCAAATAGTTAGTGCGCTAATGATTAGCGTACACTGGTACTACATCCGTTTCGAAGGAGTGGGTCATGGCCAAGGAAAGCACCGCCCAGCGGTTTATGCGAGCAACCGGAAAGCTCAGGGCGGTCTTCGGCCCCGCCAGCCGGACCTCGATCGGCCATGAGATGACCGAGCAAAACCGCCTGCTGCTGGCCCAGCGGCAGGCCGAGACCCAGCAGTGGGAAACCCTGCACCGGCCGGACGGCAGCACCTACGTGGTGCCCCGCCACCCCGGAGACAAGTCGCTGCGCTAGGCTGCCCCGCCCTGCCCTTTTGACCGCCGTCGGGCGTAAAATGGGGTCACTGGCGCCGCCCGCGCCACCCTTCGCTAGGCCTGTCAGCAGGAAAGGGGGTGGGAAACATGGCACGTGCATTGAGAGCGGCTGCGTTGCGCCGGCACCTGCACCCGTCGAACTGGGCGCGGTTCCTTTTTGGCCCTGCTTCGCGCGGGGATTATTCCGCGCCGGTCGTGCACCGGCACGATGACTTCGAGCAGGCCTCGGAGAGTGATCTCGCCGGCTTCGAAGTCGAGACCGATTCGCAGGGACACCACTACGCGGTCCGCCGGGAGGATTTGCCTAGGGAGCAGGTCTGACCGGGCTTCGAGGGGCAGGCAGAGGGCGCGGCACGGTTGCCGCGCCCTTGTGCGCGCTGGCACCCGGTTGCGGGCCCCGGAGCTGTCCTAGCGGCCGGTGCCGCCGTACACCGTTGCCTCGTCGTCGCTGTCCAGGTCGAACGCCCTGTGGATGGCGCGGACGGCGTCGTCGAGCAGGTCGGCGTGGGTCACCACCGAGATGCGGATTTCCGAGGTGGAGATCATGTTGATGTTGATGCCGGCCTCGGAAAGCGCGGCGAAAAACCGTGCCGAGACGCCCGGGTGGGAGCGCATGCCGGCGCCGATCAGGGAGAGCTTGCCGATCTTCTCGTTGTATTCGATGTTCTCGAAGCCGATCTCGTCCTGGGCGGCGCGGAGGGCTGCGAGGGCGTCGGCGCCTTCGACGATGGGCAGGGTGAAGGAGATGTCCGTCCGACCGGTGCCGTGGGTGGAGACGTTCTGGACGATCATGTCGATGTTGGAGTGCGCATCGGCGATGACCTGGAAGATCGCCGCGGCTTTGCCGGGGATGTCCGGGACGCCCACCACCGTGACCTTGGCTTCGGAACGGTCATGTGCAACGCCGGAGATGATTGGCTGCTCCAAGGCAACTCCCTCTTGAATCGTGATCTTGTCATCGGCGCTGGGCAGGACCCAGGTGCCTTCGTTCTGGCTGAAAGAGGACCGGACGTGCAGCGGCACCCCGAAGCGGCGCGCGTATTCCACGCAACGCAGGTGCAGGATCTTGGCGCCGGAGGCCGCGAGCTCGAGCATTTCCTCGCTGGAGATACGGTCGATCTTCCGGGCGGAAGGGACAACGCGGGGGTCGGCGGTGTAGATCCCGTCGACATCGGTGAAGATCTCGCAGACATCGGCGCTGAGGGCAGCGGCCAGGGCCACCGCCGTCGTGTCCGAACCGCCCCGGCCCAGGGTGGTGATCTCGTTAGTGGTCCGGCTCATGCCCTGGAAGCCGGCCACAATCGCGATGTGTCCCTTGTCCAGGGCCGTGCGGATCCGGTGCGGGTCGACGTCGATGATCCGCGCCTTGCCATGGATGCCGTCGGTGATCATGCCGGCCTGGGAACCGGTGAACGACTGGGCGGAGGCGCCGTACTTGTTGATCGCCATTGCCAGCAGGGCCATGGAGATACGCTCACCGGCGGAGAGGAGCATGTCCATTTCCCGGGCCGGGGCCGAGTCGGTCACCTGGCCGGCCAGGTCAAGGAGTTCGTCGGTGGTGTCGCCCATGGCCGAGACCACGACGACGACTTCGTCGCCGGCGTTGTGGGCGTCCACAACGCGCCGGGCGACCCGCTTGATGCCCTCGGCGTCGGCCACGGAGGAACCGCCGAACTTCTTCACAACGAGGTGCTTGGTGACAGCGGGAACCGCGGGCAGCACCTGAGGCTGCGGTCCGGGGTGGACTTCGGTCGTGGGCAAACTCATGCGCGCACCCTCACTGGATCATCGGGGTTCTGGGCGAAGCTACTACTCGGCGCGGCCAAACGGCACGACGGCGGCTTCTTAGCCAAGTTTATCGCCGGTAGTGGCCCGGCGTTGAATTGTGACCGGACGGTGGTGCTGGCTGGGGGCGGCGGGGTGGGCTGGCTGGCTGGCTTGCTCCGGACTCCGGGCTCCGGGGCGGGGCTGGCTGAGTGTGCGGGCTTGGGCAGACGGACTACGTACGGACATGCCCAGTCCTCGC
This sequence comes from Pseudarthrobacter sp. B907, assembly GCF_040137805.1. Taxonomy (NCBI): domain Bacteria; kingdom Bacillati; phylum Actinomycetota; class Actinomycetes; order Micrococcales; family Micrococcaceae; genus Pseudarthrobacter; species Pseudarthrobacter sp. B907. The sequence goes on from NZ_JBEEQE010000012.1 coordinate 48,933, forward strand.
AACGGGGAATGGACATAGTGCCAATATGTCCATTCTTGGGCGGACCGGTTGGGCATGCCCTGCGGGGACGTTGCACATGTCCAATCCTGGGCGGACCGGACGGGCATGACCGGCGGGCATGCGGCGCAGGCGCCATTCGGGTCGCGGGCCGGACGTGCCAGCCCGGTTATTCGGGCCGGTCGAGCCGGTAGCGCCAGGACGGGAGGCTCTTTCCGGCCCTGTCCTCGGCCGCGGTGAAGTAGTGGTCCTGCCGGAACCCCAGGCTTTCGAGCAGCCTGCGCGAGGGCAGGTTCGGTTCGTAAACGCCCGCGAAGACGGTCCGGCTTCCGCGGGCGCTGAACAACCACTCCACCAGGGCCGCGGCGGCTTCCCGGCCGAGGCCCCGGCCGTGGTGGTCCGGGTGCAGGATGTAGCCGAGGCTCGCCGCGTGCGCCGGGACCCGGCCGGGCGCAGGGGGTGCGTCGGAGTTCCACGTCCGGGCGTCGCCGATCACCTCGCCGGTGGACTGGAGCTGGATGACCCAGCCGAAGTTGAACCACTCCGGGGTGGACGCGGCCGATGCCGCCAGCACCTTCCGCACCCGGGCCGTGTTCTCCTCCGCGCTGAGTGCCGTGTGGGAGAGGTACCGCACGGCTTCCGGGTCGCCGCGGAACGGCAGGACGGCTGCATCGTCGTCGGCGGTCAACGGCCGCACGATCAGGCGTTCGGTGCGCAGGGGCGCGGGGACGCCGCGGAGTACCGTCACTAAGCGTCAGCTCAGGGCGTTGCGGCGACCCTCGAAGGCGCGGCCCAGGGTCACTTCGTCGGCGTACTCGAGGTCTCCGCCGACGGGAAGCCCGGATGCGAGCCGGGTGACGGCGATGCCGATGGACTTGAGCATCCGAGCGAGGTAGGTGGCGGTCGCCTCGCCCTCAAGGTTGGGGTCGGTGGCGATGATGATTTCCTGGATGGCGCCGTCGTTAAGCCGCGTGAGCAGCTCCCGGATCCGCAGCTGTTCCGGGCCGATCCCGGCAATCGGATTAATGGCGCCGCCGAGCACGTGGTACCGGCCGCGGAACGACCGCGTGCGCTCCACCGCCAGGACGTCCTTGGACTCCTCCACAACGCAGATCACCGAGGGGTCGCGGCGCGGGTCCCGGCAGATGTTGCACAGTTCCTGCTCGGTGACGTTGCCGCAGACGGTGCAGAACTTCACCCGCTCCTTGACCGTGGTGATGGCCTCAACCAAGCGCTTCATATCCTGCGGGTCGGCTTCGAGGATGTGGAAGGCCAGCCGCTGGGCCGACTTGGGCCCGACGCCGGGGAGGCGGCCGAGCTCATCGATCAGCTCCTGAACTGCACCTTCGTACACAATGTCCTCGTTCGTTTGGGGGAGTAGCGGGCCGTGGGGGCCGCCAAAAGGCTAGAAGCGCGGCGCCAGCGGGCTTCCGTCCAGCGAACGTTCCTCAAGCAGCTTCCCGCCCAGAATACGCTCGACGGCGGCGCGGCCGAAGACGCCCGATTCCTCGATCGTCTCGTCGTCAGCGCTGGGCACGTCCTGTTCGTAGCTCGTGGCGGCGACGGTGGCGCGGGCGGGTGCCTTGGCCCGCCCGGCCTCCGCCTCGGGGCTGTTGGACAGTCGCTGGTAGAGACTCTGCCGCGCGGACGCAGCCGGCGCGCCGACCGGAGCCGTGGCCACCACCGGGGAGGCTGCCGCCGTGATGACGGCGGACACGGCGGCAGCCGGGACGGGCTGCGGCGCGGGCGTACGCTGCGTGGCACCGGCATGACCTGATCCGCCCGGGACGGCGCCGACAGGCTCCGGAATCTGCGCAGCCGCAGGTTCGTAATGCGGCGACTCCGGCTCCGCACTGCGCTGCGCGGGCTGCGGAGCGGCCTGCTGGGTGGCCTCCTGTGTGGCCTCCGGGACGGAGTGCCGCCCCACGTTCAGTTCTGTGCCGACGCTCCAGACCCCGGGGGACTGCTCGACGGCGCGTGCCCACGGGTCAGCGGAGGTATCCGGGGCGGACGCGATGTCGGCCGGTGCGGGCGCTGTGCCTGCCGCGCTGCTGCCGGAGCGGGCACGTGGCGCGGTACGCCCGGGCGTGGACGGTGCGGACGCCGCGGGGCGGACAGTGGACGAAGGCCGGACTGACGCCGCGGCCTGGGGGTCCCAGTCCATCGGCGGCACCTCGTCCAGGGGAGGCGCGTCTTCGTCCCGCGGCGGCCCCCAGTCGTCATCAGGGTAGGAGTACGAACCGCCTGCGTCCGGATCCGCGCCTCCGGACGCCGCGGCGGGCTGGGGTGCGGGCTGCGGCGCCGGCTCCGGTACCGGGGCGGCCGACGTCGCAGCCGAAGCGGGCGTAGGGCTCGCGTCTCTTCCGGCCGCCACCGGGGCTGCCGGCGCGCCGGGCATGGCTGGGGCCAGGCCCCACGCAACATCCGCCTCCGTGGCCGGGCCGTCCTCCCGGCTAGCACGCGCTTTTGGGTTTGGCTCAGAGCTCGCTGCGCTGTTGGTTCCGCCGGCCACGGCCGTGATCTGGCAGTCGATGCCGATCGTTTTGTGGATCGCCTGACGCAGGTTCTCGGCGTGGTCCGCGCGGCCAAAGGCGCCCGCGAGCCCGGAAGTGGTGAAGGACAGTGTCAGTTCCTGGCCCTCGAAGTGTCCGACCTGCGCGTTGGGTTCGACGAGTGCCCACGTGCTGCGCTTGATCTTTGTCAGGGTCTGCAGGATCTCGGGCCAGGCGCGGCGGAGGACCTCGACGTCGGGGCCGGAGCCGGCAGGTGCGGCGGCTGCCGGGGCAACGGGTGCGGCGGCTGCCGGGGCGGGTGCCGTTGCGGGCGCGGCGGCGGGGGCGTCTGCTCGGCCGTCGGCCGCCGGACGCGCGGTCTGCACCGAGGGTGCCGGGGTGGTCGTGGCCGCGTCCGCCGGCGCGGAAGCGCGCGGCGCCTGCTCGGGGCGGCTTACCTCGCCGGGTGGGGCCGCGGGTGCCGAAACCGGGGCGGGAGCCGCGGCCGGCGCGGAAGGGGCTGGTCCCGCGGCGGGTGCGCCGACGTCGTTCCCGGCGTAGTTCAGGCGCCGCTCCACCCGGTCGATGCGGGCGGCGATGCCGCGTTCGGTCTGCTCCGAGCTGGGCAGCAGGATGCGGGCGCAGAGCAGCTCAAGGTGCAGGCGCGGGGACGTCGCACCGGTCATCTCGGTCAGGGCGGTGTTGGTTACGTCGGCCGCGCGGGAGAGTTCGGACGCGCCGAGGTTGTGGGCCTGGTTCTGCATCCGCGCGATCTGGTCCGCGGGCATGCCGCGGAGGATCGACTGGGCGCTCTCCGGCATGGCCTGCACGATGATCAGGTCCCGGAAGCGCTCCAGCAGGTCCTCGACGAAGCGGCGGGGATCGTGGCCGGTCTGGATGACGCGGTCCACGGCGCGGAACACCGTGGCGGCGTCGGAGGCGGCCACGGCCTCGACGACGTCGTCGAGCAGGGAGGCGTGGGTGTAACCCAGCAGGGCCACGGCCAGTTCGTAGTCCAGTCCGTTCGCGCCCGCGCCGGCCATGAGTTGGTCCAGCACGGAGAGCGAGTCGCGCACAGAGCCGCCGCCGGCGCGGATGACGAGCGAGAGCACGCCGGGAGCCACGGGGACGTTCTCCTGCTTGCAGAGCAGTTCAAGGTACGCCATGAGGGGTTCCGGCGGGACCAGTCGGAACGGGTAGTGGTGGGTGCGGGACCGGATGGTGCCGATCACCTTGTCCGGTTCCGTGGTGGCGAAGATGAACTTGATGTGTTCCGGCGGCTCTTCGACGATTTTGAGCAGCGCGTTGAAGCCGGCCGAAGTGACCATGTGGGCTTCGTCAATGATGAAGATCTTGTAGCGGTCGCGGACCGGGGCGTAGGTGGCGCGTTCGCGCAGGTCGCGGGCGTCGTCCACACCGCCGTGGCTGGCGGCGTCGATCTCGATCACGTCGAGCGAGCCCGCACCGCCGCGGGCGAGTTCAACGCAGCTGGGGCAGACGCCGCAGGGGGTGTCCGTGGGGCCCTCGGCGCAGTTCAGGCAGCGCGCCAGGATGCGGGCGGAGGTGGTTTTGCCGCAGCCGCGGGGGCCGGAGAAGAGGTAGGCGTGGTTGACGCGGTTCTTCCGCAGGGCCGTCATCAGCGGGTCGGTGACGTGTTCCTGCCCGATAACGTCCGCGAACGAATCGGGGCGGTATCTGCGGTAAAGAGCGGTAGTAACAGTCACAGCTAAACCCTACCAATCGGCTCAGACATAAAAGACCCCCCATGCACCCGCCAGAGCCCATTTACCCTTGCTACCTTCCGGTCCTGGGGGAGTTCAACAGGATGACGCCACATGAGGGGCCGACGACTACTTTACCCGACGATCGGGTGTGCCCCGAATCCGGCTCATTGGGCTTGGGTGGCCCGACGGGCATGCCCATCCTTCGGGGAGGCTGGCCGGACGGCGAAGGGTTGGGCATACCCATTCCTCGAGCCGTGGAGTGGGCAGATTGGGGCTATGTCCAACCTGTGCCGTGAGCGCCGGACATGTCCATCCCGCGTCGGAGTGTGGCCGGGACGGGAAGGGTTGGGCATGCCCATTCTTCGAGCCGTGGAGTGGGCATATGCCGATTATGTCCAATGTCCGCCGTGAGCGCTGGACATGTCCGGTGGCGGCGGGCCGGAGGGCTGAATTGGGCGAAGCCGGGAATGTCAGGTAGTCTAGTATCTGCTTTTGATTCAGAAGCTACTGGAGAATTCGCCTAGCGGCCTATGGCGCACGCCTGGAACGCGTGTTGGGTTAACGCCCTCGGGGGTTCAAATCCCCCATTCTCCGCGCTTGGCCCCGGTCCCTTGGACCGGGGCCTTTTTGCTTAACCCCGAATGCGCTACGGATTCGGACCCACGCGGCCCGGATCCGGGGAGCGCCCGTCTGAAACCGCAGCGGAAACCCCGCCGCCGCCACCGGAGCAGGCCGGGCCAACCCCGGTTAGCCTCGCCCCGGTTAGCCTGGCCAGGCCCGCCACGCCCGGCTAACCTGCCTAGCTAACCCCGGTACCCCAGGCGGCGAAGCCGTTGGCGGGCGGCCTGTTCGCTGGGGCCAACCCTGCCCAGGGCAAGATGGACGACGCCGAGCGTGACCTTCGTCGCCAGCTTTACCGGCAGCGGGAATGGCCCCAGCCGTGCGGGCCGCAGCCCCAGCATGTCCCGGTATTTGGGCTCGATGCTGGCCACCGCCGCCGCGAATAGTACCCGGTATCCGGGCCTGAGGACCGGGTGAAGCGGGGGATCGCGGATGAAGGCCACGGTTTCAGCGACCTTGTCGCCGGAACTCAGTTCGCCGTCGTCGTACCAGCGTTCGAGCTGCCGGCGCATCTCCGCTTCGCTCAGCGGCGGTGACTCGACCCCCATCAGTCTTCCCGCCTGCGCCCATTCGCGCACATAGGCGTCCGGGCCGCCCGGGATCGGCCTTCCCCAGAGCTTGTGCGCGGACAGGAAGGCATCGGTGAAGGCGATGTGCACCCAGCGGAGCAGTTCCGGGTCGTTCGCCGCGTAGGGCCGGCGCACCCCGTGGCCGTCGAGGTAGTCCCCGCGCACCGACTCGTGCACACGCAGCACCCAGCCGGAGGCGGCACGGGCCGCATCGGTGGACCCGTAGGTGACGGTGAAGATCCACCGGATGGTCCCGGCGAGTCGGCCCAACGGGTCTTCGCGGAAGCGGGAATGGTCGTGCACACCGGCCAGCGCGCCGGGGTGCAGCGCCTGCATCAGCAGTGCACGGATGCCGGCGACAATCGTTGGCATGTCCCCGTGCACGGCCCAGACGGCGGAGCCGGGAAGGTGATAGCCGGCGTCGTCGCCGTCGGCCAGCCGCGGCACCCATTCCGGCACTGCATCCCTGGTCCCGGTGAACGTCTGCTTGAGCTCGGCCTGCCACTGCCTGAGGACATTGCGCATACTCCTATTCTTACCCGCCCCGGGCCGGGGTCCTACGCGCTTGCCTGCGGGGCGCTACTGGGACAGCACCCAAGTCGCCGAACGGCGACCGGAAGATGCCGCGGAGTCGCCGGAAACCGAGGATTTCGGAGGTTCACAGACCCGGTCGATTGTGGTCCCATAGGAGGGTGAGCCCGTCGAGATTGGGGTCTGGCGGACAGAATGCAGGAGTCACGTCGTGGGAAAACACTGGGGAAACTCAACGAGTGAGCTGTCCAAAACTGCAAGGGTAGTCCGCCGCGCCCTCGCGGCGACAACAGGCCTTAGCCTGGCCGTGCTTGTCTTTGGTTCCCCCGCGCCAGCTGGAACCTCCGCGCGGGTAGCGCCGCAGCCGACGATGGCCACGGGGTCGGTGGGACCGGGACTCCTGGAGCCCGGGAGTACCGCGCCGGAGGTGCGGGCGCCTGCCCCGGCTGCTCCCGATGCGTTGACCGCGGACGCCCGCGCCCTCGTTTCCTTCGCCCGGACCGCGGTGCAGACTGCGTCCAAGGAAGGCAAGGTCGAGCTCCGTGTGGCCTCGGCTGGTCTGTCGCGTCCGCCCAAAGGCTTCCTGATGGCTCCGCTCGAAGTGCTCGTGGAATCGTCCCCGTTCGGCCTGCGCACCAGTCCGCTGACCGGAACCGCCGGGGAATTCCACTGGGGCCAGGACTTTGCCGCCCCATGCGGAACCCTGGTGTATTCGGCCGACGCCGGGGTGGTCCGGGCGGTCGGATGGCATCCCTGGGGTGGCGGAAACCGGGTGGAAATCGACCACGGCAACGGCCTGATCACCACGTACAACCATCTGGAAGGCATCGCCGTGAAGAAGGGCGAATCGGTGGGGGTGGACGAGGTCATTGCCAAGGTCGGCACAACCGGCTCCTCAACCGGCTGCCACCTCCACTTCGAAACGATCGTGAACGGCTCGCACACCAACCCGCTGGACTGGCAGTTCCTGCCCACCCGCCAGGTGGACCGGCTCGATGACATCCAGATGGTCAGCTACAGCCCGAACGCCGGCACCACGGACAGCACCGGTACGGACTGGGCGGTCCCCGTCACCGAAAACCGTCCCCGCGCAGTGACCGGCGGGGTGCAGGAGTCACCGGTTTCCGCGGTCAAGGGATCGACGACGACGGCCCCGCTGGCGGGAACCACGCCGACGCCGACTGCCACAAACGCGACCCCCAGGCCGACCGAGACCGCGACGCCCACCGCGACGCCGACGCCGACCGAGACCGCGACGCCCACCGTCACGCCGACGCCGACCGAGACCGCGACGCCCACTGTCACGCCGACGCCGACCGAGACCGCGACGACAACGCCCACCCCGACGGTTGCGGCGCCCGCCGCCACCGTCACGCCGGTGCCCATGCCGGTGCCGACGCCGACAGTGACCGAACCGTCGTCGGCCCCCGCCGCCGCGGTGACGCAGCCGGCCACCGCGCCGGCCACCGCGCCCTCCACCGCGCCCTCCACAGCGCCCGCGACCGCGCCGGCGCCGACCGTGACGGCGACCCCGCAGGAGACGGCCGCGACGGAGCCGACAGCATCCCTGGCGCCCACCGCCCCGCCGACGCCGTAACCAGGCCGAAATCCGCGGCAGCGCGCGGACCCATACGGGGGCGCCCCGGCGTCGAATCACAGGGTGAACTGCCCCCTGCACCCGAACCCGCGAGGAATCTCCCCATGACAGCCCTGCACTCCATCCCGCTGACCCTCAACGACGGCACCGAAACGGACTTTGGCCGTTTCCGGGGCCAGGTGGTGCTGGTGGTTAACGTGGCCTCCCAGTGCGGCTTTACGCCGCAGTACGCCGGCCTGGAGGCCCTCCACAACAAGTTCCGCGAGGAAGGTTTCACGGTTCTCGGCGTCCCCTGCAACCAGTTCGCCGGGCAGGAGCCGGGCGCGGACGACGAGATCGCGGAGTTCTGCCAGCGCAACTTCGGGGTGACGTTCCCGCTTACCACCAAGGCGGACGTCCGGGGCCGGCGCCAGCACCCGCTCTACGCCCGGCTGACCAAGTTCAAGAACGGCCTGCTGCCGGGGCTGGTGAAGTGGAACTTCGAAAAGTTCCTGGTCAACCGCGACGGCGAGATCGTCGCCCGCTTCGCCCCCACCGTCGAGCCCGACTCGCCGGAGGTCATCGAGGCGGTCCGGCAGGCCCTCGCCTGAGCCCCGCCTGAGCATCCCCCTGCCCCGCCTGGCGGCGCTTCCGGTAAGACCGCCGGAAGCGCAAGGGGACAACGGACCCTATTTGTAAGCATGCTTGCGGCCTAGACTGACGAAACCCTCCAACATTCCGGCCTCACCCGCGGCGCGAACGCGTCCGCCCGTTGGCAGCGCAGCCGACGCAGGCCCGTGGAGGGCGCATCAGCAAGCTTCGTGAATCACAACTGGGCACTCAGCATTGGGGTCCGTGAAACCAGGAGGAAAGTGATGACAGGAAACAAAGCCGTTGCCTACAAGGGGCCAGGAAAAGTCGAACTGATCGACATCGACTACCCCACCTTCGAGCTCAAAGACGGCCCGGGGGTCAACCCCGCCAACGTGGGCCGTTCGGTACGCCATGGCGTAATCCTCAAAACCGTTGCCACGAACATCTGCGGCTCGGACCAGCACATGGTCCGCGGCCGTACCACCGCCCCTACCGACCTGGTGCTCGGCCACGAAATCACCGGCGAGGTCGTGGAAGTGGGCCCGGACGTCGAATTCATCAAGGTGGGGGACATCTGTTCCGTCCCCTTCAACATCGCCTGTGGACGCTGCCGGAACTGCAAGGAGCGCAAGACCGGCATCTGCCTGAACGTCAACCCCGACCGCCCGGGAAGCGCCTACGGGTACGTGGACATGGGCGGCTGGGTCGGCGGCCAGGCCAACTACGTGCTGGTCCCTTATGCGGATTGGAACCTGCTGAAGTTCCCGGACCGGGACCAGGCCCTCGAGAAGATCATGGACCTGACCATGCTCTCGGATATCTTCCCCACCGGCTTCCACGGCGCCGTCACTGCCGGCGTCGGCGTCGGTTCCACTGTTTATGTTGCCGGGGCCGGCCCGGTTGGGCTGGCGGCCGCAACAAGCGCGCAGCTGCTGGGCGCTGCCGTCGTCATTGTCGGTGACATGAACGAGGACCGGCTGAAGCAGGCACGCAGCTTCGGGTGCGAGACGGTCGACTTGTCCAAGGGCGGCCCGGCCGACCAGATCGAGCAAATCCTCGGCGTGCCCGAGGTCGACTGCGGCGTGGACGCCGTCGGCTTCGAGGCCAAGGGCCACGGCCACGATGCCAAGGAGGCGCCGGCGACGGTGCTGAACTCCCTGATGGAACTCACCGCGGCGGGCGGCGCGCTCGGCATTCCCGGGCTCTACGTCACCGGCGACCCGGGCGGGGTGGACGAGGCGGCCAAGAAGGGTGCCCTCTCGCTCAGCCTGGGCACCGGCTGGGCTAAATCGCTGAGCTTCACCACGGGGCAGTGCCCGGTGATGAAGTACAACCGCGGGTTGATGATGGCGATCCTGCACGACAGGGTCCACATCGCCAAAAACGTCAATGCCAAGTCGATCACCCTGGAGGACGCTCCGAAGGGCTACGCCGAGTTCGACGCTGGCGCCGCAACGAAGTATGTGCTCAATCCGAACGGCTACCTGAGCTAGCCGCCAACCGACCGAGTAATCCACTTTCCGGCGGACACCAACCTACATATGCCAGAGTAGGTATGTGTCCGCCGGAACACCCGATTATTGCCTTTTTCCAAACATGCCTACTTGAGTTTGCACATTGCTGGCCGAATGTCTGGTTGGATAGATATTACTGAGAGGGACGCTGGAGACATCTGCCTCCAGCCAACCAGGAAGGTTGCAATGGAGCTCATCGAGGCCGAGCACCCCCGGCCACGGCATTTCCTACTCCACTTGAGCGATCCGCATTTGCTGGGAGGCCCGGATCCTCTGCACGGTGTGGTGGATAGCGACTCCCGGCTCAGACAACTTTTCGACCAGGTCCGCGCCTCCGGCGCGCGCCCCGAAGCCGTCGTGTTCACCGGCGATCTGGCCGACCGCGGCGAAGCGGAGGCGTATGCGAAGCTCCGCACCATCGTGGACCCGGCCTGCAAGGCAATGGGCGCCAAGGTCATCTGGGCGATGGGCAACCACGACGACCGGGCCAACTTCCGCACCGGGCTCCTGGACCAGCCGGCCGACGACGCCCCCGTGGACCACAGCTACTTCATCGACGGCCTGCGGATCATCACCCTGGACACCTCGGTGCCGGGCTTCCACCACGGTGAGCTGAGCCCGGCGCAGCTGGAATGGCTCGCCGCGGAACTCGCCACCCCGGCGCCCGACGGAACCATCCTGGCCCTGCACCACCCGCCGGTGCCCTCCGTGCTGGACCTGGCCGTGCTGGTTGAACTCCGCGGCCAATCGGCGCTCGCCGGCGTGCTCCGCAACTCCGACGTGCGCACCATCCTGGGCGGCCACCTGCACTATTCGACGTCGGCCACCTTCGCCGGCATCCCCGTCTCGGTTGCGTCGGCCACCTGCTACACCCAGGACCTGAATGTGCCCGTGGGCGGAAGCCGGGGCCGGGACAGCGGGCAGTCCTTCAACCTGGTCCACGTCTACGAGCACACGATTGTGCATTCCGTGGTGCAAGTCGGGGACACCCTGCCGGCGGTGGGCGAGTTCGTTACCGCGGAGGAAACCCAGCGGCGGATTGCCGCCGCAGGCATCCGGATCCCGGCCCAGGCGCGGCCGGAGGACCCGGCGAAGGCATCCCGGGACCGCCGGATGACGACGCTCAACTAGCCGCCCGCCTATCCCGCCGCAACGGTTCCCGCTGTGAGGGGCAGCGCTGTGACAGGCCGCGCCGCTACTTTTCCCAGGGCGCCTTGATCGGGAAGTACTTCTCCAGGAACTCCGTCACGAGTTCGGCGCGCTCCTGGGCCGGTACCTCCGGGAAACTTCCGTCGTTGAGGCAGAAGAAGTCCATGTTCCGCTTCGAGAGCAGCTTGGGCAGGTAGTTCAGGCCGGCCCGCGCCGTGGTGTCCACGTACCTCACCTTCGCCGCCGTCTGGGTCACGGCCCGGCCGGTCAGCAGCGCGTAGTAGTGGTAGAACGAATTCGTCACCGAGATGTTGTCCGCGCCGCGGAACCTGCTGGCCGCCGTCTTCGCGAACTCGTCCGGGAACTCCTGCTCCATCCGGGCCACCACGCTGCGCCGGAGCGGCGCGGCGGTGTGTTCGAGGTGGCGGGTGGTGATCCGGCCAAAACGGTCCCAGAGCAGCTTCCGGTTCACCCGCGCGGCGTTTTCGAAGCCGCTGCGCTCCGCGGCGTTGTCGCCGAGGCCGATGCGCGTTTCCGCCTCGATGAACTTGGTGATCCCGCCCGGGGTGAAGAACATGTCCGGCCGCACGGCACGGCCAAAGAACATGTCGTCATTGGAATACAGGAAATGTTCGGACAGGCCCTCGATGTGGTGGAGCTGGGACTCAACCGCCTGGGAATTGTGCGTCGGCAGCACCGAAGGATCGGCGAAGAACTCCTCGCTGCGCACGATCGTGACGCTCGGGTGGTCCGCGAGCCAGGACGGGGCGGGGGAGTCCGTGGCGATGAAGATCCGCCGGATCCACGGCGCGAACATGTAGACCGAGCGCAGCGCGTACTTCAGCTCGTTGATCTGGCGGAAGCGGGCCTCGTGGTCATCGCCCTCGCCCACGGTGACGCCCGCCATCCGGGCCCGGCGGGCGGCGATGTACTCGGGGGAGCTGCCGTCGACCCACGAGAACACCAGATCGATATCGAAGTTGATGTCGCTGGCATGGTCGGCGAACATGTTCTCGATGGTGGGCCACGTGTGGCCGTAGCGTTCCACGGTGCCGCGGACCGCGTCCTGGGCCAGCAGGGTGCGCCGGGTCAGCGAGTTTTCGATCGGCAGGATCAGCTGGTCGCCCTCGAAGCTCCAGAGCTCAAGCTGGACCCCGGCCGAGGCGCCGAACTCGAGGCCCCCCTCCGGTTCCACCCGGGGCCGGTACAGGCGGAAGATGCGGCCCTGGCGGTTCGGCGACAGCTCTCCGTCGGCCACCAGCACCGAGGACTTCTTCTTGGCGTCCACGGTCATGGAGTAGAACGGCTCGTCCCGGCAGGCCTCGACCAGGGCGGCGCGCAGCTCCCGGCGGTTCTTCCAGTCCACCGCAATGACCGGACGGTCGTTGTTGCCGCGGACCAGCAGGTAGTCCAGGTTGGCCCCGGCCAGCACCGAGCGCAGGAACAACAGGTCCTCAACCATGGCCTGGTACGGCGTGCGGTTGTCATTGATCAGCGCATACCGGCCGTGCCGGCGCACCACGTCGGGGCGGGTGCGGAACCTGGCGACGGCGGCCGCCGAAGTGACCTCCGCGTGGGCGTGGTCCTCGTCGCCGGCCTGGCTGCCGTAGTAAATCTCGTCCTGGATCAATGCGTCTGAAATGTCGTTTCTCCGAGCTGTGGAAGGTGCGTGGATCTTTAACTGCATGATATCGCGGGGCACAAAAACGCCCGCTAAACCGGCGTCCCGGCCGAGAAAACCAGCCGGAAAATCAGCCGGCCAGGGCGGCGCGCCAGTGGTTTAGGAACGCCGCGCCGGCGTCGTCGTGGATGACCTCGGCGCCCAGGCCCAGGTCGGCGGCGGTCAGGACCGCGTAGGGCTTGACCGGAATGCCGTCGGCGGGACGGACGTCCACGTGCTTCACCGGGTGGTCGTTGTGGTGCAGCCAGTCGGCCATGGCGTAGTCCGTGCGCGAGTCGCCGACGGTCCGCCAGGCCTGCGGGGTGATGCCCTGGGCCGCCAGCAGCTCGACGGCGCGGCTGGCGCCCAGGTCCTTGCCCAGCCGGACGGATTCGATGTCGGTGGAGATGATGGTGGGGTCCACACGGTAGTCGACCTGGTCGTCGCTGTCCGGGGCGTGGTGGTCCAGCCGCACCACCCCCAGGCCGTGGCGGCGCATCAGGTCCATGGCGTCGGCGTCGAACAGTGCCTGTTCCTCGCGGTAGTCGGAGTTGGCGACGGCGACGTGCTGCTCCACGGAGACCATGGCCAGCTTGGTCTCGTCGTAGAACATGTGGCTGGCGTAGTCCTCCGCCACGAGCCGGCGCACGTCGTCGCCGAACGCGGTGGGGATGGCGAGGTCCCGGTCCACATGGACAGGGCCGGGCCCGGCGGCGGTATAGCTGAACCACACCGCGCCCTTCTCGCAGATGGCGTGGATGAGGAGCCCCGCCGGCATTCCGGCGGCGATCATCGGTTCCATCACCTGCTCGCGGATAAAGGCGTCCGAACGGCCGGTGTTGAAAATGACCGGAATCCCGGCGGACGCCAGGGCAAGGAGGTCCGCGATGATGCCGGGCTGGACGGTGCGGGTCTGCGGGCTCGCCACCGGACCGTCGACGTCGAGCAGCAGCGCCAGCGGCGGGGCCGAGGGCGGCAGGGCAGAGGTCTCGGGTGCAGTCATGCCCCCATTCTCTCAGCCGGGACGCCGGTTCGCCCCGGCCGTTACGGCAACGGAGTGACAAATGGTCACTGTTTGGCCACAACCTCCGGCGCCGTGGCCTCTGTGATTCCCCTGGCCAGGGATCTTCCATAGGCTTGCATGGTGATCTTTAAAGCTGTGGGCGAGGGACGCCCCTACCCCGACCATGGTTTCAACACGCCCAAGGACTGGGCGGCGCTGCCGCCGCGCCCGGTCCGGCTCGACGAACTCGTGACCACCAAGCGCACCCTCGACCTTGAGGCCCTGCTGGCCGAGGACTCGACCTTCTTCGGGGACCTGTTCCCGCACGTGGTGGAGTTCCGCGGCGTGCTCTATCTCGAGGACGGGCTGCACCGTGCAGTCCGCACCGCACTGCACCAGCGCACCGCGATCCACGCCCGCGTCCTGGTGATAAATGGCTAGGACGCCAAAGGACCCGACTGTCCTGCACGGGCACCACGTCATCACCGGCTCCGAGCTGCGGGCCACGTTCGTGGAGCAGGACGAGCTGGAAAACCCGGTGCGGATGCGACGGCGGATCCTGCACGGGGTGGTCCTGGTGCTCCTGGTTGGCCTGGTCACCGCCGCCATTGTGGTGGCCCTCGCCATCATGAACGGCCAAATCAAGATCCCGACGGCGGAACGAAGCCAGGCGGCCGCGTCGCAGTGCCCGGATGCGTCGTTCGACTACACACCGCACGAGAAGATCAACCTGAACGTCTACAACTCGACAAGCCGCCCGGGGCTGGCCCGGACGGTGGCCGATGAGTTTGTGGCCCGCAAGTTCGTGGTGGGTGCGGTGGGCAACACCCAGTCCGGTTACCGCGGGGTGGCGCTCGTGGTGTCCGGCGCCGCCGGCCAGTCCGCGGCGTTCAGCGTCCAGCGAAACCTTCCTGGCTCGGACTACGTCCAGGACGGCCGTAGCGACCCGAGCGTGGACGTCCTCATCACCGGCGACTTCAAGGACCTGGCCAAACCGGAACTCGTGGACCAGACGCCCGGCAAGCTCAGCTGCCCGCGGGAAACCCGCCGCGTCGTGGACGACCCCAAATGGCCGGTCGTGCCGACCCTCGTGCCGCCCAGCCCGAACCCCTGAGCCGCCGCCGCGCTGGCGGCTGAGCGGTCCGACAACGAACGCGGCTACGCGGCGCTGCGGAGGGGCCGGCCGGCGTCGTCGAACCTGGCACCGGCGCCCAGCTGGATGAACCGCACCGTCCGTGCGATCCGTGCTTCCGCCTCCGGCTCCGCGCCGGCCCCGTCGCCCCGCGCGGCGCTTGAGGAGAGAGTGCCGTGGATGAGCTGGGCGAGCTGGGTGATGTCCGCCTCGGGAAGGTACCCCTGTGCCATGCCGTCGCGCAGGATGTCCTGAAGCAGGAGGCTAAGTTCGCCCACGTGGTCCGCCAGCTTGGCGAAGGACGCCGGGGACAGGACGGCGCCCATGGCCGGCCCCGGCGGCAGGTGCCGCCGGCTCAGGTCGGCCACCTGCGCGCGCACATAAAGGGCCAGGCGCTCCACCGGGTTCTCCAGCGACGCGAGCGAATCACGCAGCTCGACCAGGAAGCGCTCGGTCTCATCCAGGGCGTAGGCGATGAGCAGTTCTTCAATGTCCGCGTAGTAGTTGTAGACGGCCGTGCGGCCGATCCTGGCGTGCCGGGCGACGTCGGTCATGGTCAGGCCCGGCAGCCCGTGCGTGAAGAGCAGTTCGCCGAAGGCGGTCAGGATGCGGCGCTGCGTCTCGGCACGTTGGGCGGCGTTGCTCGCGGCCGAAATCCTGGGCATACGGACACTTTAGTCCCATCTGTCAGTAAAAGCGGCCAGGTTCCGGCCCGGGTGGCGGGGCAGTCCCGCGGTAGCCTGCCCGCGCCTCGATCTTCGCGACGCGAGAACCTCACACCCCGGAAACCCGGGCGAAACATCGCCCGGGCATGCTGGTGGCAACGGCTCCCCGACGGCGGGGCGCCGAGGGGGAGGAACTGGCAATGGATGCGAATGGCACGACGATCCGGACGTGCGGGGAACTGGCCGCGGGGGACCAGATCGAGGCGTGGCACAACGGCAAGCTGTTCCACCGCGGACGGGTCATGCAGACCATCCCGCTGATGGAACTGTTCTGGATCCTGGACGCCCGGACCGGCGCCCGGAAGCTGCTCGATGTCGAGGCGCTGGACATTGTCCGGTGCGCCGCAATGCCGGGCCTCGAGGCAGACGTCGCGGCCGGCCTGGCGCAGCCCGCCTAGGCTACGGGCTGGCTGGCGGCGGCCCGGGCCTCAGCCCGGGGCTTCAGACGGCGCAGCCGTCCGGGCCGCACGCACCGGCGTCCGCGCCGGCGTCGGCCATCACGAGCGGGTGGCTTTCCTGCCAGGCCTGGTCCAGGGCGGCGCTGAAGGTTTCCGGAGCCTGGGCGCCGGAGAGCCCGAATTTGCGGTCGATCACGAAGAACGGCACTCCGCTGATGCCGAGGGCGCGGGCCTCCGCGAAGTCGTGCCGGACGTCGTCGGCGTATTTGTCGGTGCTGAACAGCTCGTCCAGTTCGCCGGCGTCGATCCCGAGGTCCAGGCCAAGGGCGGTCAGGTACTCGCGGCCGCCGATGTCCTTGCCGTGCTCGAAGTGGTCGCTGAGCAGCCGTTCCTTCGCCGCGTCCTGCTTCCCGTGGGCCGCGGCGAGGTGGATCAGGCGGTGCGCGGTGAAGCTGTTGGCCACCACGACGGCGTCGAAACGGTAGGTGAGTCCCTCGGCGCCGGCCAGGGAGGCCACGTGCTCGAACATGCCGGCGACCTGGTCCGGGGCCATGCCCTTGCGGGTGCTCAGGTAGTCCAGTTCGGTGCCGTCGTAGTGTTCGGGCAGGGAGGGATCCAGCTGGAAGCTGCGCCACTGCACCTCGACCTCGTCGCGGTGCGCGAACGCCGCGAGGGCGGTTTCAAAGCGGCGCTTGCCGATGTAGCACCAGGGGCAGGCCACGTCGGACCAGATCTCAATCTTCATGCTGGCGACAACCGCGCACGCGCCCGGACCATTCCCGCACCCCGTTCGCGCGTTCGCGCGTGGGGGACCGCGTCAGGGGGCGATCGGGCGTTCCATCACGAAGTCGTGTTCCACGGTGACCCCCAGCGTGAATGACTTCGTGCCGACTTTCCGGAAGCCCGACTTCTCATAGAACCTGATGGCCCGGGCATTCTGGCTGTTGACGCCGAGCCAGAGGCCGGCGGCGCCCATGCCCTCTGCCGCGGCCACGCTGGCGTGCATGAGTTCGGCCGCTGCGCCGATCCCGTGATGGTCGGGGTGGACGTAGCACTTGCTCAGCTCCACACTCCGCCCACCGCCCAGGGCCGCGGCCACCTCGGCATCCTGCGTGCGCCTGTCCACGAGCAGGCTGTAGCCGCGAAGCTCCCCGCCGGCGTCGATCACAAACACCGTGACATCCGGGTCGGCGAGATAGCCGCGGAAGCTGGCCTCGCTGAGGGTGTTCGCCAGATGCGCGTCGATGTCCTCGGGCCGGGATTCCGGCGGGCAGGCGAGCGGGAAGGTGACGGCGGCGAGTTCGGCCAGCGCGGCGGCGTCGTCGGCGGTGGCCCGCCGGATCAGGTGCGTCATGCCAAGAACCCTAGTCCGCCGGCCGGGGGCCCGCCGTTCGTGAAGCGCAGGCCGTCATGTTCCGGAGGTGCCGCGCGGGCCGCGGCGGCCCGTGATAGCAATGGGACTGATGAAAACATATTTCTGGTCCGCCGCCGGGCCGCGGATCGCCGGATGAACGCGGTGGTGAAGAGCCCACGTGGCTGGCTGTTGATGATCGCGATCGGACTGATCGCCCTCAACATGCGCGGCCCGTTCGTCGCGGTGGCGCCCGTAGTCGGCGACATGCGGCGCGACCTGGGCTTCTCGCCGGTCGAAATCGGCTTCCTGACCGGCATCCCGGTGCTCTGTTTCGCGCTCGCCGCCCCGCTGGCCTCGCTGACCGGCCGGAAGCTGGGCCCGGAGTTCGCCATCACGCTCACCCTGCTGGGTGTGCTCCTCGGCGTCGTGGTCCGTTCCGCGGACGGCGGCGCGCTGGTGATGCTGGGCACCGTGATCCTGGGCGTCGCCATTACGATCGGCAATATCGTGGTTCCGCTGATCATCCGGCGCGACTTCAGCCCGTCGCAGCAGGGCGCAGCCATGGGCACCTACACCGCCGCGCTGAACATCGGGTCCTTTGCCACGTCCATGATCACGGCTCCGCTGGCGGAACTGCTCGGCTGGCGTCCGGCGATCGCGGCGTGCGCGCTCTTCGCGCTCGCGGCGGGCGCCGTGTGGGTGCTGGCCGTCGGGGCCCGTTCCTTCCGGCCCGAGGCGATCCCGGGGACGGATCCCACCCGGGCAGCGGGTCGGCCGGCCTCGCGCTGGATCACCGTGGCACTGACCGCGGGCTTCGCCGGCCAGGCGTTCTCCTATTACGGCGTGACTGCATGGCTGCCCAGCCTCCTCGCCGACGAACTGGGCCTGGCGCCGTCGGCGGCCGGGGCCGGCTCCTCACTGTTCCAGATCCTGGCGATCGCCGGCGGGCTGGGCGTCCCGCTCGCGGCGCGCTTCGCCAGCACGACGGCGGTGGGCCTCACCCTGGGGGCGCTGTGGCTGACGGTGCCCGTGGGACTGCTGCTGGCCCCCGAGCTGTGGTGGCTCTGGTCATCGTTCGGCGGGGTGGCGCAGGGCGGCGGCATCACCCTGATCTTTATTGCGATCATACGGCTGGCCCGCGACCAGGCATCGGCGGGCCGGATGTCCGCCGTCGTCCAGGGCGCCGGCTACAGTTTCGGCGCCGTGGCCCCTACGCTGCTGGGCTACGTGCACGGCGTCTCGGACTCGTGGACCGGGCCGCTGCTGATGATCCTGGGGTCCGTGGCCCTGTTCATCCTCGGCTGTGCGCTGTCCCTGCGCCACATCCCCAAGGCGCACTAGCCGGTCCACAGAACCCGTGCTCGCCGGTCCGCGTTTCCGGTGTCACGGGTGCGGCCGCGTAGGCAGGGTGAGGATTTCGGCTCCGTCGTCGGTGATGGCGATTGTGTGCTCGCTGTGAGCGGTCCGGCAGCCGGTGGCACTGCGGAGTGTCCACCCGTCGTCGTCGGTGATGAGGTCCGCGGTGTTGGCCATGACCCATGGCTCCAGGGCGAGCAATAGTCCGGGGCGAAGGGTGTAGCCGCGGCCGGGCCGTCCGGTGTTCGAAACGTGAGGGTCCTGGTGCATCGTCGACCCGATGCCATGTCCCCCGAACTCGGTGTTGACCGGATACCCCGCCGCGCCGAGGACCGTCCCGATCGCATGGGAGATATCGCCGATCCGGGCCCCGGGCACGGCGGCCGCGATCCCCGCGTTCAAGGCGCGCTCGGTCGCCTCGATCATGGCGACACTTTCGGCCGGTTTTGATGCGCCCACGATGAAGCTGATGGCAGAGTCTGCCGCGACGCCGTGCCTGGCGACGGCGAGGTCGAGTGTAAGCAGGTCGCCGTCGGCCAGGGCGTAGTCGTGGGGGCGACCATGGAGCACGGCGTCGTTGACGCCCGTGCAGATGTAGTGGCCGAACGGCCCGCGCCCGAACGACGGCGCGTAATCGACATAGCAGGACTGCGCACCGGCCTCGGCAATCATGGTCGCGGCCCACCGGTCGATGTCCAGGAGATTCGTGCCGACAGTGCTCCGTGCCTTGAGGGACTGCAGGATGTCGGCGACGAGCGCGCCGGTTTCTCTTGCCCGGGCCAATTCGGCTGGGTTCAGGATCTCAATCATGCGGAGCCTTTCACTGGTTTCCAATAACTATACCGGCCATATTATCCCGGTACTATAATCGGATCCATGGTCAGGTTGCCCCTTACATCCGAAGAGGTCGAGCGCGGACAGCGCCTCGGCGCCCTGTTGCGCCGCGCGAGGGGGGAGCGCCCCATGCTCGAGACCGCCCTGGCGGCGCGCGTTTCACCCGAGACCCTTCGGAAAATTGAGACGGGCCGGGTGGCGACGCCGGCATTTCCCACCATTGCGGCCATCGCCGACGTCCTGGGTCTGTCCCTCGACGAGGTGTGGGGCGAGATCTGCCGGCCCGATCCTGACGTTGAACTGCCCGGCCCCGACGACGCCGGACAGCAGCGGTTGGCCTCCTAGACCCCGAAAGCGCGAACGGACACTTGAGGCCCATGTTTTCCGAGAAAACATGGGCCTCAAGTGTCCGTTCGCGCACGGGTATCGGGTGACGGGTTATGGGTGACGGGGGAGAGTGTTCCGTTGCCGGGCTGCCGCCCCGGATCTCGGGGAGCCTGTTGCGAAGGGCGTGGCAGCCCGGCGGACGGAAATCTGGAGGACCGGGACCGGGCGACGTCAGCGGCGCCCGGTCCCGGGCTGCGGGGGTTAGGCCGCGGTTTAGGCCGCGGGCTTAGGCCGCGACGAGGTCGGCGGCGTCGATCGCGGTGTCGGCGCCGTCGCGGGCCTCGTGCAGGTAACGGTCGTACGCCGGGAGCGTCAGGAAGGCGGGGAACTCGTTGCTGAGCGTGACCTCCTCGAAGATGTCCCGGGCGTCGGAGAAACGGTCGCCCTCGAAGCGTTCCAGCTTGGCGAACTCCTCGTCCAGCATGTCCTCGACCCATTCGTGCGTGATCACATCGCCAGCGTCCGTGATGGCCCGGGCGAAGATCCACTGCCACAGCTGCGAGCGGGAGATCTCCGCGGTGGCAGCGTCCTCCATCAGGTTGTGGATGGCCACCGCGCCGTTGCCGCGCAGCCAGGATTCGATGTAGCGGATGCCGACCTCGATGTTGATCCGCACACCGCGTTCCGTGATCGTCCCCATGGTGGAGGCGATGTCGATCAGCGCGCGGTCGTCCGGAGTGACGTCTTCGCGGAGGCGGTCCAGCTGGTCCGTGCGGTCGCCCAAGACGCCGTCGAACACCTCGCGGCAGACCGGCACCAGATCCGGGTGCGCCACCCAGGAACCGTCGAAGCCGTCGGCGGCGTCGCGGGTCTTGTCGGCACGGACCTTCTCCAGGGCGATGGCGTTGGCCGCCTGGTCCTTGCGGTTGGGAACGGCCGCGGCCATCCCGCCGATCGCCATGGCGCCGCGCTTGTGGCAGGCCCGGACCAGCTGTTCGGTGTAGGCCCGCATAAACGGCTGGGTCATGGTGACCTGGTCGCGGTCCGGCAGGACAAAGCGCGGGCCTCGGGTGCGGAAGTTCTTGATCAGCGAGAAGATGTAGTCCCAGCGGCCGGCGTTCAGGCCCGCGGCATGCTCGCGCAGTTCGTAGAGGATCTCCTCCATCTCGAACGCTGCCGTGATGGTTTCGATCAGCACCGTGGCGCGGATGGTGCCCTGCGGGATGCCGAGCAGGTCCTGGGCCAGGATGAAGATGTCGTTCCACAGCCTTGCCTCGAGGTGGTTCTCGATCTTCGGCAGGTAGAAGTAGGGCCCCTTGCCCTGCGCGATCAGGCGGCGGGCGTTGTGGTAGAAGTACAGCCCGAAGTCCACGATGCCGCCGGCCACCGGGGTGCCGTCGATGAGCATGTGCTTCTCCGGCAGGTGCCAGCCGCGGGGCCGGACCACAATCGTCGGCAGCTCCTCGGCGGCGCGGAGCTTGTATTCCTTGCCTTCCGGAGTGGTGAAGTCGATCCGGCGTTCCAGTACGTCGGTAAGGTTCAGCTGGCCTTGGATGACGTTGCGCCACGACGGCGTGGAGGCGTCCTCCATGTCCGCGAGCCAGACCTTGGCGCCGGAGTTCAGGGCGTTGATGGCCATCTTCTTGTCCACCGGGCCGGTGATTTCGACGCGGCGGTCGGTCAGGCCCGGCGCCGGGGGAGCGACGCGCCACTCGGGGTCGTTCCGGATGGCGGCGGTCTCGGGAAGGAAACGCGGGTCCTGGCCCCGGGTGATCTGCTGCCGGCGTTCCCGCCGTGCCTGCAGCAGCTCCTGCCGCCGTCCCGCCGTCGCCTTGTGCAACTTGGCCACAAACGCCAGCGCGTCCGGCGTCAGGACCTCGCTCTGCCGGCAAATCGGCTGGGCCGTCAACGTAACCCCGTTGATCGTGAAGTTGTCAGTGAAGCTGTTCATTTCAAATCTCCTTAGCGAAGAAGCAAGTTCGACGGCGGGTGGTGACTCAAGCGCGAGGCCGAAGGTGCCGGGATTGCGGCAGCCTGCGTAAAAGGGGCCCTGTGTCCGGATCCGTCCTCGCTCAGCGAGGTCGGACCCGGACATGGGGAATAGCAGGCAGAGCAATGCCGGACCGAAGGCCGTAGGCGACTGCCGTCGTCGGGAGTTAGTGGAACTGTCCCTCTTCGGTCGATCCGACCAGGGCGAGGGTGGATGCGTTCGGGTTGAGCGCGGTGGCGATGTCGTCGAAGTAGCCGGTGCCGACTTCGCGCTGGTGCTTGGTGGCGGTGTAGCCGCGGGACTCGGAGGCGAATTCCTTCTCCTGCAGTTCGACGTAGGCGCTCATGCCTTCCCGGGCGTAGCCGTGGGCTAGGTCGAACATCGAGTAGTTCAGGGCGTGGAAGCCGGCCAGGGTGATGAACTGGAAGGTGAAGCCCATGGCGCCGAGTTCGCGCTGGAACTTCGCGATCGTGGCGTCGTCCAGGTGCTTGCGCCAGTTGAACGACGGCGAGCAGTTGTAGGAGAGCATCTGGTCCGGGAACTCGGCCTTGACCGATTCGGCGAACTTGCGGGCCAGCTCCAGGTCCGGGGTGCCCGTCTCCATCCAGATGAGGTCGGAGTACGGGGCGTAGGCCTTGGCACGGGCGATGCAGGGTTCGATCCCGTTGCGGACCTTGTAGAAGCCCTCGGCGGTGCGCTCGCCGGTGATGAATTCCTGGTCGCGCTCGTCGACGTCGGAGGTGATCAGGGTGGCCGCCTCGGCGTCGGTGCGGGCGATGATGACCGACGGCGTGCCGGCGACGTCGGCGGCGAGGCGGGCCGCGTTCAGCGTGCGGACGTGCTGCTGGGTGGGGATCAGGACCTTGCCGCCGAGGTGGCCGCACTTCTTCTCCGAGGCGAGCTGGTCTTCCCAGTGCACGCCCGAGGCGCCGGCCTGGATCATGGACTTCATCAGCTCGTAGGCGTTCAGCGGGCCGCCGAAGCCGGCCTCGGCGTCGGCGACGATCGGCACCATCCAGTCCTCAACAGTCTGGATGCCCTCGGAGAACTCGATCTGGTCCGCGCGGAGCAGCGCGTTGTTGATGCGGCGGACCACGGTGGGGACCGAGTTCGCCGGGTACAGCGACTGGTCCGGGTAGGTGTGGCCGGAGTTGTTGGCGTCCGCGGCGACCTGCCAGCCGGAGAGGTAGATGGCGCGGAGGCCGGCCTTGACCTGCTGCACGGCCTGGTTGCCGGTCAGGGCGCCCAAGGCGTTGGTGTACTTGCCCTCCTTGTGCTCCTCGGTGAGCTGCTTCCACAGCTTCTCCGAGCCGCGGCGGGCCAGGGTGTGCTCCTCGGAGACCCGGCCGCGGAGGCGGACGACGTCGGAGGCTGAGTAATCCCGAGTGACACCTTCCCAGCGCGGGTTGGCGGCCCACTCGAGCTCCAGGGCGGAAGCCTGGGCTTCGGGCGTCTGCTGGGCGGGCTCAAATGCTGCAGTCATCTTTGTCTCCTTGGTGGGCCGGGCCGGCGGGGACCGCTTCAGCGCGGGTTCCGCCGGTTGTTCCGGGGTTGTGAATCTTTCTGTGAGATCTACTTTTCTTCACTTCCAAGGGGCTTTCTAGGGGGAAAGTCTGGAAAGAATTGCACTTCTTCCCGTATTCTCAAGAAATGCATCCGAGCAGCTGGAACCGCCAGGTCGTATCCCCTTCCGTCCCCGCCGAACCCGAGGTGGACGTCATCAGCATGGGACGGAGGGTCCGGCATCTGCGCAAGGCGGCCGGGCTGACGCTCGATGACCTGAGCGCCGCCGTCGGAACAGCCCCCAGCCAGCTGAGCCTGATAGAAAACGGCAAGCGCGAACCCAAGCTCGGCCTGCTCCAGCAACTGGCCGCGGCGCTGGGCGTCAGCATCGACGAACTGCTCGGCGCGGAACCGCCCAACCGTCGCGCAGCCCTGGAGATCGAGCTGGAGCGGTACCAGCGCAGCCCCATCTACGAGTCCCTGAAGCTGCCCAAGATCCGCATCAGTTCGCGGCTGCCCATGGACGTGCTGGAGTCCATGGTGGGGCTGCAGCACGAGCTGGAACGCAGGCTCAATGAGCAGGTGGCCACCCCGGAGGAGGCACGCCGCGCCAACGGTGAACTGCGGGCCATGATGCGTGAGCGCAACAACTACTTCCCGGAGTACGAGGCGGAGGCGCAGAAGGTCCTGGCGTCGGTGGGCCACACGTCCGGCCCGCTGTCCCACCACGTGATTGCGGACATCGCCGGGCACCTCGGCTTCAGCCTGCACCACGTGGGCGATCTGCCGCATTCCACCCGCTCCGTGACGGACCTGAAGAACCGCCGAATTTACCTCACGCAGAACGCCCGCAGCGACCACGACCCCCGGTCGGTGCTGCTGCAGGCCCTGGGCCACTACGTCTTGGGCCACCAGACACCCACCAACTACGGCGACTTCCTCATGCAGCGCGTCGCCACGAACTACTTCGCCGCAGCGCTGCTGCTGCCCGAGCAGGCCACCGTCGACTTCCTGCAGAAGGCCAAGGCCGCCAAGGAAATCGCCGTGGAGGACATCCGCGACGCGTTCGCCGTGTCCTACGAGACCGCCGCGCACCGCTTCACCAACCTCGCCACGCAGCACCTGGACCTGCGCACCCACTTCCAGAAGACACACAAGAGCGGCATCATCTACAAGGCCTACGAGAACGACGGCGTGACGTTCCCGCAGGACCACACCGGCGCCATCGAGGGCCAGCCGTCCTGCAAGAACTGGACCTCCCGCGTGGTGTTCGACGTGCCGGACAAGTTCAGCGCCTACAACCAGTACACGGACACCCCGGCCGGGACCTACTGGTGCACGGCCCGGACGGAGCGGTCCGCCAACGGGGAGTTCTCGCTCTCCGTGGGGGTGCCCTACGCCCAGGTGAAGTGGTTCCGCGGCCGCGACACTACG
This sequence comes from Pseudarthrobacter sp. B907, assembly GCF_040137805.1. Taxonomy (NCBI): domain Bacteria; kingdom Bacillati; phylum Actinomycetota; class Actinomycetes; order Micrococcales; family Micrococcaceae; genus Pseudarthrobacter; species Pseudarthrobacter sp. B907. The sequence goes on from NZ_JBEEQE010000012.1 coordinate 73,416, forward strand.
GAGCGCTCCAAGTCCACCTGCCCGGATGAGAGCTGCTGCAAGCGCCCGCCGGCCGCCCTGGCCTCCGAGTGGGCGGGCAATGCGTGGCCCTCGGCGCGGGCGCATTCGCACCTGCTGGCGGCGATGCCGCCGGGAGCCTTCCCCGGCGTTGACGAGACCGAGGTCTACTCCTTCCTGCAGGCGCACTCGGGGAACTGACCTCCCGACGCTCCCTCAGATGTGGCGACTTCTGGCGGGACTCTCCCTCAGGTCCTGCGGTTCTTCTTCCGACACTCCCTCAGATGTGGCGGCTTCTGGCGGGACGCTCCCTCACGTCGTGCGTGTACTCGGGTGACGCTCCCTCACCTTTTGTGCGGGCGCATCTGGTGGTTAGTTGCCGGATCTGAGGGAGCGTCGGTTGGTTTGATGGCGGATCTGCGGGAGCGTCGGTGCTTTGGCCACAGGAGCTGAGGGAGCGTCTGGTGGTTAGTTGCCGGAACTGAGGGAGCGTCATCTGAGGGAGGCCCGGAGCCCGGCGGACTATATTGGCCAGTGTCAGCTCATCGATCCATCTCGCGGGAGCGTGCACCCATGGCCAAGGAACTTGCCACCCAGCTTGTCGAACAACTCCAGGCTGCCGGCGTGCAGCGGATCTACGGGATTGTGGGCGACAGCCTGAACCCGATCGTCGACGCGGTCCGCAAGACCGGCGGTGCCGCGAAGGGCGGAATCGACTGGATCCACGTCCGGCATGAGGAAGCTGCCGCGTTCGCCGCCGCGGCCGAGGCACAGCTGACCGGAAAACTCGCGGTGTGCGCCGGATCCTGCGGGCCCGGCAACCTGCACCTGATCAACGGCCTCTATGACGCGAACCGCTCCGGCGCCCCTGTCCTGGCCATCGCCTCGCACATCCCCAGCAAGCAGATCGGCAGCAGCTTCTTCCAGGAGACCCACCCGGACCGGCTCTTCAACGAATGTTCGGTCTACTCCGAACTCGTCAGCACGGCCGAGCAGGCGCCGCGGGTCATGCATAGCGCCATCCAGCACGCGGTCGCGCTTCGCGGCGTCGCCGTCGTGACCCTGCCCGGCGATATCGCCGGGCTGGAGGCGACCGCCGAAACGCCGGCGCCGGCAGCCTTCCGGCCGGCCGCGCTGGTGCCGGACCCGGCCAGTGTGCGCGAACTCGCGGACGCCATCAACGACGCCGGGAAGGTCGCCATCTTCGCCGGGGCCGGCGTCGACGGCGCGCATGACGAGGTGATCGCGCTCGCCGAACTCCTTGCCGCGCCGATCGGGCACTCGCTGCGCGGCAAGGACTTTATGCAGTACAAAAACCCCTACGACATCGGGATGACCGGGCTCCTCGGCTACGGCGCCGCCGCCGAGGGGATCGAGGACGCGGACCTGCTGATCCTGCTCGGCACGGACTTCCCCTACGACCAGTTCCTCCCCGGTACCCGGACCGCGCAGGTGGACCGGGCCGCGCAGAACCTGGGCCGGCGGACCGACGTCGACGTCGCGGTGCACGGCGACGTGCTGCCCACGCTCGCCGCCCTGATGCCGCTGCTGAAGCCGAAAAAGAGCCGCCGCTTCCTGGACGCGATGCTCAAAAAGCACGACCGGCTGATGAACAAGGCCGTCGGGGCGTACACCCGCAAGGTCGAGAAAACCCAGCCGATCCACCCCGAGTACGCGGCGTCGCTGCTGGACCAGGTGGCGGCGGAGGATGCGGTCTTCACGGCGGACACCGGCATGTGCAACGTCTGGACCGCGCGGTACATCAACCCGCTGGGCACCCGGCGGCTGATCGGCTCCTACCTGCACGGCTCCATGGCCAACGCGCTGCCCCAGGCCATCGGCGCCCAGCTCGCGTACCCGGGACGCCAGGTGGTCTCGGTCTCCGGCGACGGCGGCCTGTCGATGCTGCTGGGGGAGCTGATCACAGTCGCGGCGCACCGGCTTCCGGTCAACGTGGTGGTCTTCAACAACTCCACCCTCGGAATGGTCAAGCTGGAGATGCTGGTGGACGGGCTGCCGGATTTCGGGGTGGACGTGCCTGACGCCAACTACGCCGAGGTCGCACGGGCCCTGGGGTTCCACGCCGTCCGGGTGACTGACCCGGCGAAAATCGAGGCCGCGTACCGGGAGGCGTTCGCGCACCAGGGGCCTTCGCTGGTGGAACTGATCACGGACCCCAAGGCCCTCTCGATCCCGCCAAAGATCAAGGGCGCGCAGATCCTGGGCTTCGCCACGGCCATGTCCAAGGTGGTGCTGAACCGGGGCGCGGGCGAGGCCGTGAGCATGGCCCGGAGCAACCTGCGGAATATCCCGCGGCGCTGACCCGACCCAGCGCGGCCTTCGTGTCCGAATGATTCGGCGCCAAATCGTGACCCGGGTGTTGTCGCGCTTCCGCGGTGCGGGTGCTTGACTGGCCGTAGGCGGCATCCCCGCCTTTCCACGCGGTTGCGGGCCTTGGGGGCGCGATGAAACAGAAGATTCCGGCGCGGTTTATGGCGGCCGCGGCTGGCGTGGCGCTGGTCCTGGCAGCCTGTGCCGCCTCGCCGCCGGCGCTGCTGAAGGCCGACGGCGTCGAACGCGCTTCGGTGGACCGGTCCGCCTACCCGGCCGAGCTGGACCAGCTCCGGACATCGGCGCGGAAACTGGGTGCCGCGCTCCTCGCGGACGGCGGGGACGCCGGCAACGGCAACGTGGTCGCGTCGCCGGGCAGCTTGCTGATCGCCCTGGCCATGCTGCGGGCGGGAGCGTCGGGGACGACGGCCACCGAGATGGACAGCGCCCTGGGCCTGCCCGCACAACACCGGGACGAGGCCCTGAATGCGCTGCTCGGATCGCTGGAAGCCTTCGACGGCGACCCCGGCTCCGTGGACGAAAAGAACCCGCCGCGCAAGCCGCTCCTGCACAGCGCAAACGGCCTGTTCGTGGACCGGGGCGTGCCCACCGGGGAGGGCTACCTGCGTTCCCTGGCCCGCTACTACGGGACGGGCGTGTACCCGGTGGACTTTCAGGACGAGAACACCACCAAACCGGCCATCGACGCCTGGGTGAACAAGAACACCGGCGGCCGGATCAAAAAAGCTCCCGCGGAGTACAGCAAGGACAACACGCTCAGCCTGCTCAACACGGTGTACTTCGCCTCGGCCTGGAACGTCCCCTTCGACCCGGCCGACACCTCAGACCTGCCCTTCACGACGGCGGCCGGCGGGCCGGTCACCGTCCCCACCATGTCCGCGGTTCAGGAGCTCGCGTCCGCCCGGGGTACGGGATGGCAGGCCGTGGACCTGCCCTATGCCGAGGGTTTTGTGATGCGGCTGGTGCTGCCCGATGCCGGTGCCGCCATGCCCGGCCCGCAGGCCCTCACCGACGCCGCCGCGGACCTTGAGACGGCGGCGCGCGCCCCGACCCAGATCTTCCTGCCACGCTGGGACCACAAGAGCAGCTTCGAGCTGCGCAAAGTCTTCGCAGCCCTGGGCTTGCGCGAAATGCTCCAGACCGTGACGGACTTCAACGCGATCCAGCCCGGACTCGAAATCACGCAGGCGGGCCAGTCCGCCAACATCACGGTGGCGGAGAAGGGTACGGTTGCCGCCGCCGTGACCCAGATCAACGCCCGCGCCGTCAGCGGCGCGGCATTCACGCAGGTGATCCGGTTCGACCGGCCCTTCCAGTACGAGATCATCCACGTCGAGACCGGGCTGCCGCTCTTTATGGGCAGGGTGTCGGACCCGCGCCCATCCTGAGACGCTCCCTCACCTTCTGCAGGCAAAAACCGGACGCTCCCTCAGCGCATGAGGGAGCGTCGGGGCGGCAGCTGCCAGAGGTGAGGGAGCGTCCGGGAAGGAAGGAAGGGTTAGCGCGGGCCGCCCTGGCAGAGTGCGTCGAACGGTGCGCCCGAGGCCACCCGGTTCCGGATCCCCGCGGTGACGAAGTCCTTCGCCGTGCGGGCGGCCTCCAGCGGGGTGGCGCCCTTGGCCAGCTCGGCGGTCACCGCGGCGGCCAGCGAGCAGCCGGCGCCGGAGACGGCCACCTCGCCCACCTTGGGTGCGGAGAGGACTTCCAGCGTCTCGCCGTCGTAGTAGACATCGACGGCGTCCGGCCCGGACAGGCGCACCCCGCCCTTGGCGAGCACGGCGGCGCCGCTGAGCTCATGGATGCGGACGGCCGCGGCCTTGAGGGATTCAACGTCGGTGATCTCCAGGCCGGAAAGCGACTCGGCCTCGAAGTGGTTGGGCGTGACGAAGGTGGCCAGCGGCAGGATCTGCGCCTTGAGGGCCTGGTCGGTGTCCAGGGCGTGGCCCGGCTCCTGGCCCTTGCAGATCAGCACCGGGTCCAGCACCACATTGGCGAACTGACCGCCGGTAAGCGCGGACGCCACCGTGGAGATCGTCGCCGGGCTGCCCAGCATGCCGATCTTCACGGTGTCCAGCACGGACGGCGCGCCGGACGCGGCGCCGTACGCCGCCGTCGTTGCCTCCAGCTGGTCGGCGATGACCTGGGCGTCCACAGCAACGAAGCGGTGGTTCCAGTTGTCTTTCGGGTCGAAGGACACGATGCAGGTCAGGTTGGCGATGCCGAAGACGCCGAGCTCCTGGAAGGTCTTCAGGTCCGCCTGAGCGCCGGCGCCGCCGGTGGCCTCGGAGCCGGCGATGGTCAGGGCGACGGCGGGGTAGGCGCTGGCGTCGGAGGTCACGTTGTCCACGGCGTAAAAAGTCATGGACCCATCCTGCCAGCCGCCGAAACCCGCCCGCATTGTGCGTATGACCAATATGACCAAAACCCGGGTGTTCTGGATCACGGGGACTACGGTGGCGGACGGTGTTGCTCTCTTGCGACGCCGGATCCAGGAAGGTTCATTGATGAGCACCCAACTGTCCGAAGCGGCCCAGACCCGAAAAGCCGTCGGCAACATCCTCAAAGGCTCGGCAGGCAACCTCGTCGAGTGGTACGACCTGTACGTCTACACAGTCTTCGCGGCCTACTTCCAGGCGCACTTCTTCAACTCCAAGGACGAGCTGCAGGCCGGCCTCGAGGCGATGGCGGTCTTCTCGACGTCGTTCCTGATGCGCCCGATCGGCGCCTGGTTCTTCGGCCGCTACGCCGACCGCCGCGGCCGCAAGTCCGCGCTGACGCTGAGCGTGACAATGATGTCCGCCGGCTCCTTCGCCATCGCGGTGCTCCCCACCCAGGACGTGATCGGCCTCTGGGCCATGATCCTGCTGGTCCTCATCCGCGTGATCCAGGGCTTCTCCGTGGGCGGCGAGTACGGCACCAGCGCCACCTACATGTCCGAGGCCGCCACCTCCAAGCGCCGCGGATTCTTCTCCAGCTTCCAGTACGTCACGCTGATCGGCGGCCAGATGCTGGCCCTGCTGGTCCTGGTGATCCTGCAGAACGTGATGCCGAAGGCAGACCTCGGCGAGTGGGGCTGGCGGATCCCGTTCGCGATCGGCGGCGTCGCGGCCCTCGTGGTCCTGTGGCTGCGCCGCTCCATGGAAGAGACCGTCTCGGCCGAACAGCTCGAGGCCGCCAAGGCCCCCGCACAGGCCGGCGAAGCGCAGCCGGGCACCATGAAGCTCCTGTTCACCGGCTACTGGAAGCCCCTGCTGATCTGCATCGGCATCACGCTCGGCGGCACCGTGGCGTTCTACACGTACACCAACTTCATCCTGAAGTTCATGAATGACACCTCCGGCATCGCCAAGACCGACACCTCGGTGATCAACTTCTGGGCACTGTTCATCTTTATGCTGCTCCAGCCGGTCTACGGCATCATCTCGGACAAGGTGGGCCGCAAGCCGCTGCTGCTCTGGTTCGGCATCACCGGTGTGCTGTTCACCTGGCCGCTGCTCTCCACCCTGGCCGGGACCAAGGACCCGCTCACGGCCTTCCTGCTGATGATGGGCGGCCTGCTGATCGTCGGCGGCTACACCTCGATCAACGCCCTCGTGAAGGCCGAACTGTTCCCGGCCTCCATCCGCGCTCTCGGCGTCGGCCTGGGCTACGCGATCGCCAACTCGCTCTTCGGCGGCACCGTCCCGCTGATCGGCGCGGCGCTGCAGAAGTCCGGCCAGGAGGAGCTGTTCTTCACCTACGTCACCGTGGCCATCGCCATCTCGCTGCTGGTCTACATCTTCGCGCTGAAGAACAAGAAGTCCACGCACCTGGACCACGAACAGGGCCACGCCTGGGAGCCCGCCGCCGCCGCGACTGGGACGGGCGACGGCCGCCGGGACGACGACAAGGACCTCGTGGACGCCTCGCGCCGCTAGGGTCCCCCGCCCCGGATCCCCGCGCCGCCGTTTCGACGGCTCCGTTCCCACTCGACGCTGCGAAGCGTCTAACCGGTAGCGGGCCGTCGAAACGGCGACGAATCAGCCCCTGCGCCACGGTTCAACGCCCGCAGGACCCGGTACTTGAACTCCACTTCATTGAACAGGTGCTTCCACTCGATGCGGAGGAACGACCAGCCCTGCTCGGTCAACGCCTTCTCGCGTTGCCGCTCCGCGAAGAGGACCTCTGCGGTGGGCCGGTAGTCGAAGTACTTGCTCCTGCCGTCGAACTCGAGGGCAACCCTACACTCGGGCCAGGCAAAATCCAGCCGGTATTCCCCGTGGGGAGTCCAGACGGGGTACTGCAAGTCCGGTGGCCTAATCCCGACCCTGTGCAGCAGTTCCCGCGTCAGGCTTTCGCCGGCTGATTCGGAGCGGGGATCAGCCAGTTCGAGTGCCCGGCGCAACGCCACCACCCCGTTGCGGCCGGCAAGGGCATCACACCGGGCGCGGAGCAGGCCAAGATCCGCTCCCAGCCGGGCCGCGTGATCGATCAGGATCACCGCCTGCGGCACGGTGAACATCAGGCAGCAATCCACCACCGTGCGCTCTAGGGATGTGCAGGGGAGCCCGTCGACCAAGCAGATCTCGCGGGCGTCCAAGCGGCGGGTGTGGGCCACGACGTCGTGCCCGTGCGAAATCCCCGAGGGGCAGCCTTTCTGGGTGAGGTGCACGCGGTCATTGACGTTCCAGAGCTGCAGCCTGTGGAGGCTGGCACCTGAGACGTGGCTGTAAACGAACCCTCCCGGCGACGTCGTCAGCGTCCCCAGCGCGTGCGCAGAAATCAGCTGCCGACGTCGGGCGGCGCCGTTCAGGCCCCGCCACCAGTCCCCGCGGGCGTAGCAGCCCCGGCGCAGCCGGACGAGCGCGCCGCCGTGGACCAGCCGTGCGATGGCCCGGGTATTGAGCCCGGCCGCCAGGAGCTGGTCCGTGCGCCAGAGATTCGGAGCTGCGGGGAGTTCAGGGAGCATGGGTCCAGTGTCAACCGCCCACGCCCTGCCGCCACGGCCACTCTTCCGGTATGTGGACAACGCCGATTTGACGGTTCCGTGCCCGGTCGACGTTGCCTTACGTCGAGCCCGCACCCTCCCGTCGAAACGGGGGGATGGAGCGGCGCCCCCGAGGCATCGCGCCGCGCGCGGAAGCGGCGCCGGTCAGGCCTTGAGTGTCCCGTCGAGGAGGTTGCGGAGTTCGCGGAAGTGCCGTTCGGTGGCTTCCGGGTGGAACGCTGAAGTATCCGCCATCGAGTAGCCGTGCGGGCCGCCGTTGTAAATCGTGTTGCTGGCGGTCAGCCCTGCAGCGTCGAGCGCCGCACCGAATCGAGCGACGGCGTCGGTGTCCATGCTGCGGTCCTTGTCCGCGTGGCCGAAGACAAACCGGGCACGCGCGTGCTCCAGCCCCAGGTGCGGGCTGTCCGGCTCGTCGGTGGCCAGGCCGCCGCCGTGGAAGCCGCCACACGCCGCCACCTGATCCGGGTGGGCGTTGGCGGTGCGGACCGCGAGGCGTGCACCCATGCAATAACCGGTGACGCCGATGGGGCCGTCCGCGACGCCGTCGAGCTCGCGGAGATCACGCAGCCAGGCGTCGATGTCCAGGACGGCCTTGTCGCTCGTGAGTCGCCCGACCCGGGGGAACGCCGCGGCGCCGGCGGCCTCGCGGCCCTCCGGGGTAGTCATGTCCCCGGCTGGGGCCAATTCGGTTGCCGTCCCCTCGCGGTAGAAGACGTTGGGGGCCAGGACGACGTAGCCCCAGTCCGCGACGCGCTGGGCCATCTCCTGGATACGCGGGCGCAGGCCGAAGGCATCCATGTAGAGGATGACGCCCGGGAAGGGGCCCTCGCCGGTCGAAGGACGGGCCACGAGGGCCTCGGCTGGGCCGTCAGCGGCAGGAATCTCGATAAACATCCGGTCAGGATAGCCGACGCAGCTAGGAGCCCCTCCCAGGGTTGGCGCCCGGATGAGCCCCGACAGAAGCCTAGGAGTAGTACCGGCCCAGGGTCTCGGCTTTGAACTCGAAGAAGGTGCCGTCCTCGATGGCGCGGCGCGCGTCGTCGACCATCTTCACCACAAAGCGCTCGTTGTGGATCGAGATCAGGGTCGCGGAGACCATTTCCTTGGCCTTGAACAGGTGGTGGATGTAGGCCCGGGAGTAATTCAGGCAGGCGTAGCAGTCGCAGCCTTCCTGAAGCGGTCCGAAGTCGCGTTTGTACATCGCGCCGGAGAGGTTGTACCGGCCGGTGGGGTGGTAGAACGCCGAGTTGCGGGCCACCCGGGTGGGGGAGACGCAGTCGAAGGTGTCCGCGCCGTTCTCGATGGCCGTGAAGATGTCGTCCGGCTCGGAGATGCCCAGCAGGTGCCGCGGCTTGTTCTCCGGCAGCTCCTCGTTGCACCAGCGCACGATTGTGCCCAGGTTCTCCTTCTCCAGCGCCCCGCCGATGCCGAAGCCGTCGAAGTTCATCGCGCCCAGATCCCGGCAGGCCTTGCGGCGCAGGTCCTCGTACTGGGCGCCCTGGATCACGCCGAACAGGGCCTGGTAGGGCTTCCCCACGCGCTCCTCCGTGAGCCGGAAGTGCTCGGTGATGCAGCGCTCGGCCCAGCGGCGCGTGCGTTCCAGGGACTCCTCCTGGTAGCCGCGGGAGTTTTGCAGCGTGGTCAGCTCGTCGAACGCGAACATGATGTCCGCGCCGATCTGGTGCTGGACGTTCATGGAGATTTCGGGGCTGAAGCGGTGCCGGTCGCCGTTGAGGTGGCTCTTGAACCAGACGCCCTCCTCGTCCACGTGGGCCAGGCGTTCCTTGCCGGGGGCGACGGCGTCGTCGGGCCCGGACGTGTCCACCGATTTCATGTCGATGACCTTCTTGAACCCGGAGCCGAGGCTCATCACCTGGAACCCGCCGGAATCAGTGAACGTCGGGCCGCGCCAGTTCATAAAGGCGCCCAGCCCGCCGGCCTCGTCCAGGACGTCCGCGCCGGGCTGCAGGTACAGGTGGTACGCATTGGCCAGCACGGCCTGAGCGCCGAGCTCGGCGACGGACTCCGGCAGCACGGACTTGACGGTGGCCTTGGTGCCGACGGCGATGAACGCCGGGGTCTGGATCTCGCCGTGCGGGGTGGTGATGGTGCCGGTGCGGCCCAGGAACTCGCCGCCGTTTTCGGCAACCTGGGAGCCCGACGGCGCGCACGTTTCGCTTAGGCGTTTGCCCACCTGGAAGGAAAACTCCGCCTGCCGGGCAGGCACGGGGGGCACGGAGGCAAAGTCAGGATTCGCTGGCACCGTTCAAGTGTGCCAGCTAACACCGCGGAAGCCTTAGTGCAGCGGGTCCGATGTGGGGTAGTTCTCAGCCCGCCAGTTATCCCAGCGGCCGCGGATGGTCTCGAGCTGGTGCGCGCCGAGATCGTAGGTCGAGACGATGGCCAGCGAGCCGCCGTCGGGCCGGACGTCGGGGATGACCGGCTGGTCCGCCACAATCACCAGTCCGTCGCCGTGCTCGGCGTAGCTGTGCACCGTCAGGCCCACCTGGTGGTTGCTGCGGAACCAGACCTTGCCCGAAATTTCCTCGCCCGTCGCCAGGGTGAGCGCATACGGCTCGCCGGGTTTGGGGACGTCGGACAGGCCCAGCTTGTCGATCGCGGAGCCCGCGGTGCCGGGGACCGAGAAGAAGAACGTCCGCCGTTTGCCGTGCGGGTGGTGCTCCAGGGCGAACCGCAGCTGGTGCAGGAACGTCAGCCAGCCCTGGGTGATGTCCTCGTCCCAGGCCGCCCACTCCGAGTCATGGTCGATGGCGGCACGCGTCACGCTGACTTCCGTGCCGGTGGGGACCGGTTTCAGGGTGAAAATGTCGCCGCCGTCGACGACGAGGGAGGTATGGTCCGCACTCTCGACCACGTTGGGGCCGAAGTAGATCGCGTTGATCTCGGCGGCCTGGTCCTCGGCCTCCCAGCCGTGCCACTGGGCCACCTTCGCGGGTTCGCGCAGCATCGTCCAGACCTGCGGCGCGTCGGAGTTGATCACCACGCTGAGATTGTTCGTCATGGGGTGAATCTACAACGCGCGACGGCGGCGGGGTAGGGCCAAACGGTCAGGCGCGGACCGACTCGAGCTCGTTGCCGATCCGCAGCTCCAGTTCGGGGCCGCCGATGGTCTGGGAGCCGCCGTGCGCGCGCAGGAAGAGCAGCGCCTCAAGCCGGAGCAGCCGCCACTCACGTTCGGCGTCCGGGTTGGAGTTGTCGATCGCCCGGAAGATTTCCTTGTCGTACAGGTTCGGCTCGTTGAGGGAACGCTGGCGCACCTTGGCGTTGATCCGGGCCTTGAACGGGTCCGTCTCCATCTCGTCCGGCGCCCGGAGGAACTTCTCGTAGACTTCGGCGCGTTCTTCTTCCCCGCGCTGGCGGCAAATGTAGCTGGCCAGTGCCAGGGATGCCTCCACCGAGGCCCAGCGGCCCGGGTTGCCGTCGAAGGGGAGCACGTTGAGCAGGTCCGCGACGGCGAGGGCGTTCTCGGCGTCCTTGAGCACCACAAAGAGTTCATGGGCCAGGTCGCTGAGGTCCTTGAGGCAACTGCCGGACTTGGTGTTGATGCCCTTGGTGAGCCGGTCGCTGAGCAGCAACACCCCCAGCGCATCGGGATGCGCTTCGGCCGCGGCCTCCACGACCGACTCGGGGGTTCCCTCCGCGGCCGGGATGAGGGCCAGGTCCGCTTCGCTGGGGCCGCTGGCCACCGGCGGGGCCACCGGCGGGGGAGGGATAACGACGGCGGGAGCCGCCTCCGGGCCGCCGTCGCCGGCGGGAAGGTGCTCAACCAGCTGCAGTCCGGGGCCGCCGTCGTCCGATGAATCGGCCGGGGAATCGGCCGGGGCATCCGCGCCGTCCGCGGGGATTGTGGCGGCGGGGGAAGCTTCCGGTGAGTCCGGCACGGGGTCCAGGACCAGGACCACGGAGCCGGCCGCGATCCGCAGCACGCCGCCACCGGTGAGGGTGGCGCGCACGATGGCGGGGGAACCGAAATCGTCGTTGTCGATGTCCACGCGCACGATCTCGGCGGTGCGTTCGGCGTCGGGCAGGAGCAGGAGATCCCCGGTCCGCAGAGATCCCGCCTGCCGTTCGCTGTAGTTCAGGGAGGCTGTGGGGTGGGTCATCTGGAATCCTTAAATTCTCTTTCGGTCCGCTCACCAGTCTACAAAGGCCGACGCGCGAAGTCGGGGACGCCGGGGTGCTCCGGGCGTCCCAGCGGTTCCGGCGGCCCGGGGCGGAGGCCCCTAGTGGCCCACGCCCGCGAACGCCAGCGCCTGGCGGATCAGCGCGCCACGGCCGCCGCTGAATTCCAGCTGAACGTCCGAACTCATGACTTCCTCCGGCGTCATCCAGGTCAGCTCGAGGGCGTCCTGCCGAGGCGAGCATTCGCCGGTCACGGGGATGATGTAGGCCAGCGCGACGGCGTGCTGCCGGTCGTCCGTGAAGCCGGTGTGCGAGGGGGACGGGAAGTATTCAGCCACCGTGAAGGGGACCGGGCTGATCGGGAGCTGCGGGAAGGCGAGCGGGCCGAGGTCCTTTTCCATGTGGCGCAGCAGGGCGGCCCGGATGGTCTCGCGGTACAGGACCCGGCCGGAGACCAGGGAGCGCATCATGGTTCCGTCCTCGTCGGCCTGCAGCAGGGTGCCGACCTCGTTCACAAACCCGAGCGGGTCCAGTCGGACCGGGACGGCCTCGACGTAGACCATGGGCAGACGGCCGCGGGCCTCGAAAAGATCGTCGTCGGAGAGCCAGCCGGGATTGGGGTCGGGAGTGCGAACGTTCATGGTTAAGTTCTACCGCATCCCCGGGCGCCGGGCGTGGTCACACGGGCCGGCCACCGGCGGGGGCTGCGGAGATCCAGACGGCGTGCGCCTGGGCCGCACCGCCGGCGTCGGGGTTGCCGACGTGCAGGAGCGCCACGGCCGCCTCCTCCACCACCGCCACCTCGTGCCCCGCCCCGGCGAGCCGTTCCCGCAGCAGCTCAAGGTCGCCGCCGTATTCGAAGCCCAGCCCGGCGCTTCCGGTTCCCGCGTCAGCCCCGGCGGTGCCGACCATCAGCACCCCGCCGTTCTTCGCCGTGAAGGCCTCCGTCTCCACGGCGTCCGCGTCCGCGCTGCCGCTCCCGGCACCTCCGGGTACCGGGCGCGGGCGGGCGCCGATGTCCCGCAGTGCCCGGGCCGCCGCCGTCGGATCCGCGGCGAACCAGACGCCCACGACGGCGAGATCCGGGTCCGCCTCCGCGGAGCCGGCCCAGGTGCCGTCCGGCGCGCGGGTGGCGGGGTCGGCGATGAAACTGAACCCGTCAGCGGCGGTGATCCGGCACGAGGGGCCGTGGTCCGCCTCGATGAGCTCGGCGGTGGTGCCGGGCACGTCCGCTCTGGCCTGCGCGCGGATGCCCGCGCCGGCCTCGTTGGTCCGGCGGGCAAACTCCGCGAGGTCGCCTGCCTCGACGCCGAACGCCGTGGTGCCGTCCTCCGCCGAGCCGGCCTCGACGACGTGCAGCGCCAGGCGTCCGGCGCCGGCGTCGAACTCCCGCCAGGCAGGCTCGTCAACGGTCTTGACCATGCCCAGATCCTCCAGCAGGCGCTCCCACTGGTCCGGCCGGGAGGTGAAGTGGATGGGGCGGACACGCAGCATGGGGATCTCCCTGAAGGTTCGGGGCCGGGAGCACAATGGTGCCATGGCTGCTGAGCTAAAGGAACTGCTGGTCAAAGACGCCGCCGAATGGCGCGCCTGGCTGGAGGCGCACCACACGGACAGCCCAGGGGTGTGGCTGGTGCTGCACAAGAAGGGCGGTTCGGTGACGGAGCTGGACTACGAGGCCGCCCTGCAGGAGGCCCTTTGCTTCGGCTGGATCGACGGCCAGGGCCGGCGCCGCGACGCCGAGACTTCCTACCAGCGGATGACCCGCCGCGGCCCGAAAAGCGTCTGGTCGGCCCGGAACGTGGAGCGCATCGGCCGCCTGGAAGCGGAGGGGCGGATGGCCCCGGCCGGGCGGGCCGCCGTCGAGAGCGCGAAGGCGGACGGTCGCTGGGAGGCGGCCTATTCGGGACAGGCCACCGCTGAGGTGCCGGAGGATCTCGCCGCGGCCATCGCGGCGGAACCGCGGGCACAGGCCATGTTCGACGTCCTAACCTCGGTGAACCGGTTCGCGCTGATCTACCGGACCAACGCCGTCAAGCAGCCGGCCACGCGGGAGCGCAAGATCGCGGGCTTTGTGGAGATGCTGGCCCACTTTGAAACGCCGTACCCGCAGAAACGGCGGCCCGACCCGGGGCCTTCAGCGACTTCCCAGTAACCGTCCGGGCTACCGACAGGCTGGACTGGCATAGTAGGCCGATGCCTACCACCCATCCTGAGCAGCCACTGGGCTCCCTGCCCGCCGTGCGCTCCCAGCGCACGGCGTTCTTTGCCGCCGCCGGACTGCTGGTCGCCGGCGAGGCGGTCTTCTGGCTGATGCTGGCCGCGGTCCAGACGAACTCCGGGCTCGCGCTTGTCGACGGCGGGGTCCACGACGCCCTCGTCGCGGGCCGGACGCCCGTCGCCACGGCGATCCTGGCGGCGGTCAGCACGGTCACCTCGCCGACCTGGATGGCGGTCATCGGGGGGATGCTGGCTTTCGGCTGGGCCGTCCGGAAACGCGAAATCTGGCGGCCGGCGCTGCTCCTCGGAGCCATGGCGGCCACTTTCGGCGCCTCCACCCTGATCAAGCACCAGATCGCACGCGCCCGGCCCTCGGCCGCCGACTTCCTGATGGGCCCGGACGATGCCCTGTCCTTCCCGTCCGGCCACACGTTCGGGACCGGCGTGTTCCTGCTGGTGCTGGTGTACCTGCTGATGGGGCGCGGCGGGGTCCGGACGGTGCGCCGTTCGACGGCGGTGCTGGCGTTCTCCGGGGCGGCCCTGGGAACGCTGCTGGTCGCGTTCAGCCGGCTCTACCTCGGCTACCACTGGCTGACGGACGTGGTGGCCTCGCTGGGGCTGGCCGTCGCCGTGACGGGCCTTGTGGTCCTGGTGGACGGCCTGCGGGACGCGCGGAAGGCAGTCCCGGCGGCCTAGAATTCGACGCCGAATGCCTGGGCGATGACCACGGCCGAGGCCGAGGACCAGGCCTGCGGGTGGCAGGAGGCCGGATAGGGCACCGCGCGCCCGGACTCCGCCGCGGTGACCCCGGCAAAGAGTTCCGGGAGCCGGTGGCCGAACGCGCCGGAAGCCGCCAGCAGGCCCTCGGCGAGGACCCGCGCCTCGGCGGTGAATCCCTCGCCGAGCAGGCCGCGGACCGCGACGGCGGTGTCGTGGCTCCAGACCGAGCCGCAGTGGTAGCTGAAGGGCCAGAACCCCGCCGCCCGCCGGGACAGGGTGTGCAGGCCGTAGCCGGAAAACAGCTCCGGGCCCAGCAGCCGGTCCGCCACAAGCCGCGCCTCCGCGGCATCGAGGATCCCGGTGCCCAGCAGGTGCCCCATGTTGGATCCCGGGATGTCCAGCGGCTCGCCGTGGCCGTCGAGCGCCATGGCCGGGAAGCTGCCGGCGTCGTCCTGCGCCCAGAAGCGCTCGCGGAAGTTCTGCTTTAGCGCCGCCGCGAAGTCGCGCAGCTGCCGGCCGCCCGGTTCGCCATAGGAGTCGAACAGGTCCGCCGTCTGCACGGCTGCCTGGTAGGCGTAGCCCTGCACCTCGGAGAGGGCGATCGGGCCGTCCGCCTGCCGGCCGTCGCTGAACTGCATGGCGTCCCGGGAGTCTTTCCAGCCCTGGTTGCTCAGGCCGTGCCCGGACGTGTCCTGGTAGCTGAGGAATCCGCCGTTGGCCGTATTTCCCGCAGCTGCGCCGGCCGCCAGCAGCCACTCTGCGGCGCGGGCGGCGCTGGGCAGCAGGGATCGGACCGCGCCGTCGTCCGTACCGGCGAGGCCCAGCTCGCCGAGCAGGCACAGCCAGAGTGGGGTGGAGTCCACGGCGCCGAAGTACACCGGCGGAAGCCGCAGCGCCTGGCTTTCGAGCACGAGTTCCTTGGCCCGCAGTTCGTGCAGGATCTTGCCCGGCTCCTCGGCCGCGGCGGGGTCGGTTTTGGTGCCCTGGTGTGCTGCGAGGGCGCGCAGGGTCCCGGCGGCCAGGCTTGCGTCGAGCGGCAGCAGCATCCGGGCCGCCCAGAGCGAATCCCGGCCGAACAGCGTGAAGTACCAGGGTGCCCCGGCGGCCAGGAAGGGGGCGTCCGGGGCCTGCTGGGTGGCGAGCCGGAGCCCGTCGAGTTCGTCGAGTGAGTTGTCCAAGAGCTGGCCCAGCGGCCCCTCCGGCGCGGCCCGGAGACGCCGGGAGGCCGGCAGCGGCGCGGCCACCACGGCGTCCCCGCTGTCGGTCAGCACGGCCTGCCATTCCGCTTCCAGCGGCCTGCCGCGGCCCGCGGTGCCGCGCCAGCTGAGGCGCTCGCCGGGACCGACCCGTCCCGGCGCGGCCACGGTCAGGGTCTTGCCGTCCTCGCTCCAGCGCAGTGTGGACGCGTCAGCCGCGGTGGGCTGCAGCGGTTCGCGGTAGCGGCCGAGCCGGATGGCGGCCATGTCGGTAAAGTCCGCGGCCAGCCGCACCTCGATCTCGGCGTCCACCGACTCCAGCGAGGTGCTCAGGCGCAGCGCGACGCGGACGGCGCCGGGTGTGACGGTCCAGGTCTGCAGGAGTTCGACGGCGGGATCCTCGGTGGGGCCCTCGATCCCGCGCACCAGCCCGCGGACCTTCAGCACACCGCCGGGGCAGGCCTCCACCGTGGCCGGTTCCGGCGCGAACCCGTTGACGGTCACCTCGGCCCGGCACAGCAGCCGGGTGTCCCCGTGCAGCAGCCCGGTGAACCACTCACCGGCGCCGGTAGCGGCGCCCGGGCCGGGTGCGGCGGGCGCGCCGCCGCCCAGCCGGCCGTCGGCATCGAGCCACACCTGGGTGGGGGCGGCCACGGAACAGTGCTGGCGGTGCAGGGCTGGCTGAACAGTCATGGGCCCCAGCCTATGCCGAGGGCAGGGCCCGAACTAGGCCTGCCCGAGGGGCGGGCCGTGTGGGGCCGGCGTCAGTCCTGCGCGTCGTCTTCCATCGGGAAGGCCACGGCCTCGCCCACCACCCGCAGGCACAGCTCGGTGCCGGGCCGGGCGATGGAGGCGTTCCAGTGCCGGATGGTGATGATCTCCCCGCCGCCGGGGTAGCGGTGGTCTGCGACGGCGCCCTCGGCCAGGACCGGCGGGACGGCGAGCTTGAGCCGGACTGTGGTCTCCGGGCCGAAGTAGTCGGTGTCCACTACGGTGCCGCGGATGGGGCCGTCCTCCGCGATCCGGATCTGCTCGGGACGGAGCATCAGCTGCACGCGGCCCTGTGCCGGCGGACGTCGGACCGGGATGCCGCCCAGCGAGCAGGTGGCGAGCGAGCCCTCCATCCAGGCGTCCAGGATGACGGCGTCGCCCAGGAACTCGGCGGTGGCGCGGTCCGCCGGGCGGGTGTAGACCACAAAGGGGTTGCCGATCTGGGCGAGCTTGCCGCCGCGCATCACTGCCACCTGGTCGGCGAAGGAGAGCGCCTCGGCCTGGTCGTGGGTGACCAGAATGGTGGTCACGCCGGCGTCGTGGAGCACCTTGCCGACGGCGCGGCGGGTGGCGACGCGCAGCCCGGCGTCGAGCGCGGAGAACGGTTCGTCCAACAGCATGAGCTCGGGTTCACGGGCCAGGGCGCGGGCCAGCGCGATCCGTTGCTGCTGGCCGCCGGAGAGCTGGTGAGGCCTGCGTTTGGCCATGGCCGGGTCCAGCGCGACCATCTCCAGCAGCTCCGAGACCCGGGCCTTGATGCCGCGGTGGCCGCCGGGGAGCTTGCCGGCGTCCAGGCCAAAGGAAATGTTCTGGCCCACGGTCAAATGCGGGAAGAGGGCGCCGTCCTGGGCCACGTAGCCGACATGCCGCTTGTGTGCGGGAACCCAGGCGCCGTCGCCGGCCACCTTGCTGCCGTTCAGGGAAATGCTGCCTGTGTCCGGGTGTTCGAAGCCGGCGATGAGCCGCAGCAGCGTGGTCTTGCCCGAGCCCGATGGGCCTACGATCGCCGTCGTCCCGCCCTTGGCGACGGAGAGGTTGACACCCTTCAGGACGGCTTGGGATCCGAAGTTCTTGGTGACGGCGTCGACCTCCAGGTGGCTGTTGGTGCTGGGCGCCACGGAGGGAGCGATCCGGGGTTCCGGAAGCCGGGAGGGGTTCTGTTCGGTCACTGTCCCGCTGCTTTCTTGGACTGCTGGAAGAGGAGGTAGGTCATCGGCGCCGAGATCAGGATCATCAGCAGGGCGTACGGTGCGGCGCCGGCGTAGTCGATCTCGCTGCTTTTGCTCCAGAATTCGGTGGCGAGGGTCCGGGTGCCGTTTGGCGAGAGCAGCAGGGTGGCCGTCAGCTCGTTGACGATCCCGAGGAACACCAGCGCGGCGCCGCCGGCCGCGGCCGGGGCGGTGAGTCGGAGGGTGACGCGGAGGAACGCCAGCAGCGGCGGCTTGCCGAGGGCCTGCGCGGCCTCGTCGAGTTCCTTGGGCGCCTGGGAGAGCCCGGAGCGGAGGTTCACCAGCGCCCGCGGCAGGAACAGCAGCACGTAGGCGGCCACCAGCACCCAGGTGGTCTGGTAGAGGTCCGGAATCATCCGGATGCTGACGGTCACGAAGGCCAGGCCGACGACGATCCCGGGCATCGAGCTGGTGACATAGTTGGAGAGCTCCAGGGCCTTGCTGAACCAGCCCGGGTGCCGCACGGCCAGGTACGCCATCGGGAAAGCGACCACCGTGGTGGCCGCGGCCCCGGCCAGGCCGTAGCCGAGGGTCTGCAGCAGCGCCGGCAGGAAGGCCTCGGCCGCCCAGATGTCCGGCCCGCCGGCGTAGATCCAGCGCAGCACAAACGTCAGCGGCAGCCCGAACGCCAGCGCGGTCAGGGCCAGCAGGGACAGCTGCGCGGGCAGCTGGTAGGCGTGCAGCGGCAGGCGCAGGGCACGGGCCTGGGCGCCGGAACCGACCCTGGCGTAGCGGGCGGTTCCGCGGCTGCGGACCTCGACCAGGAGCAGGATCAGGCAGAAGAAGACGAGCACGCTGGCCAGCATGTTCCCGGCCGTCCCGTTGAAGGTGGACTGGTACTGGACCATGATCGCGGTGGTGAAGGTGTCGAAGCGGATCATCGCGAAGGCGCCGTACTCGGCCAGCAGGTGGAGCGAGACCAGCAGCGCGCCGCCGGTCATCGCGATCCGGAGCTGGGGCAGCACCACGCGGAAAAAGGCACGCCAGGCCCCGAGCCCCAGGGACGCGGCGGACTGCTCGATCGCCGGGTCGAGCCGGCTGAGCGTCGCGGCCGCCGGGATGTAGACCAGCGGGAAGTAGGAGAGCGTGGCGATCAGCACACCGGACCAGAGCCCGCCCATCGACGGCACGGCGGAGACCCAGGCGTAGCTGTTGACGAACGCCGGAACCGCGAGCGGAGCGGCGAGCAGGACGGCCCACCCCTTGTGGCCCTTGAGGTTGGTGCGTTCCACGAGCCAGGCGCCGCCCACGCCGAGGACCACGCAGAGCGGCACGGTGATCACCATCAGCAGCACCGTGTTGAGCAGGAGCTCGCCCACCCGGGCCCGGAAGATCAGGCCGATGGCCGTGTCCCAGCCTGTGGCCACCGTCATGAACGCCACATAGCCGAGGGGGATCAGGGAAATGAGGGCGATCAGGACAGCCAGGATCGACACCACGGAGACGCCGAAAGGCGGGCGGGGGCGCTTGCCCCTGCCCGCCGTCGTCGTGCTTCCGGTGGATCCGGGAGCCGCCAGAGTTTTAGTCAATGGTTAGAGCAGTCCCGACTTGGTCATCAGGTCGGTGACCTTGGCGGAGTTCAGCTTGGCCGGATCGACCTTGGGGGCCTGCAGTTCCGGGAGCGGGACGAGCTTTTCATTGGCCGGAACGCCGGAGCCGACCGCGTACTCGAAGGAGGTGCCCTTCTGCAGCACTTCCTGGCCCTTCTTACCGGTGATGTACTTCAGGAAGGCCTGGGCGGCCGCCGCATTCTTTGAGGACTTGAGCACACCGCCGCCGGAGACGGACACGAACGCGCCGGGGTCCTGGTTCTTGAAGTAGTACGGCGTGACGTTCTTGGAGTTCTCGCCGGTCTTGGACTGGTCGCCGTAGTAGTAGTAGTGGTAGATCAGGGCGGCGTCCACCTCGCCGGCATTGACGGCCTTCATGGCCGTGCTGTTGCCCTTGTACGCCTTGAAGTTTTCCTTCATGCCCTTGAGCCATTCCTCGGTGGCGGCCTCGCCCTTGAGTTCCAGCAGGGCGGAGACGATTGCCTGGAAGTCGGCGCCCGACGGCGATGCCGCCCATTTGCCCTTCCACTCCGGCTTGGCCAGGTCGAGCATGGATTTGGGCAGCTTGTCAGCGCTCAGCTTGGCCTTGTCGTAGACCAGCACGGTGGAGCGGGCGGCGATGCCGGTCCACTTGTTTGTGGAGGGCCGGAATTCGGCCGGAACCTGGTCGACGGTGGCCTTGTCCACGTCCGCGAACAGGCCGGCGTTTTCCACCTGGGCCATGGCGGGGGAGTTTTCGGTGAGGAATACATCGGCGCGGGATGCGGCCCCCTCCTGGACGATCTGGTTGGACATTTCGGTGTCATCGCCCTGGCGCAGCGTGACCTTGATGCCTGTGTCCGCGGTGAACGCGTCCACCCATTCCTTGGTCAGGGATTCGTGCTGGGCGTTGTAGACCGTAATCTCGCCGGCGGATTTGCCGTCGCCCCCGGTGCTGCCGGAGGTCGAGGCGCCGGAGCCGCAGGCGGCGAGGCTGAGCGCGGCGGTGGCAGCGAGGGCAATGCCCGCCAGCGCATTTTTGCGGATCTTCATGAGGCTACTTTCTGCAAGGAAAAGGTCGTAGGTGCCTAACCTCCGTGAGCGGGAGGTTAGGGCATGCTCACTACGAAAAACTGTAGGTTAGCCAAACCTAAGCAACCAAGCCAAGAGCGCCTTAAGTGAGGAGGATCACACGAATTACGAAACTATTGCGTGACTTAATTCTCCGGGGTGGGTTCCGGGGCAGTTTCCGGGGGTATTTCCGCTGACGGTTCCGCGGTCCCGGCGGGGTCGCTGGCGGGCTTACCGACGGCGGGCAGTTTCCCGGCGATCGCGGCCGCGGCCTCCAGCACCATCCAGGCCTGCAGCTGGGTCGAGAGTTCGACGGCGGACCCCGCCGGGTAGCTCCGGCGCGCCGGCAGCTCCGGGCGGGCCGAGAAGACCAGCCGGGCACCCCGCCGCGCCAGCGGCTCCTGCGCCCCCACCAGGCGCCGGCCCTCCCAGAAGGCCTCCGCCGTATCCGTCACCAGCAGTGCCGCCGTGGCCCGGGCCTCGGCGGGCAGCCGTTCGTCGACGGCGGCCAGGGCAAGGTAGCGGACGAGGACCCCGGTGAAGAGTCCGCCGTCGCCGGTTCCCTCGGAGCGGAGCACCGCGGCCTTGCGCCCCAGCAGTGGAGCCTGCACCGTGAGGTGGCGTTCCACCGCCGCCACGAGGGCCGCCGCCCGCTCCAGGTTCGCCTCGCCGCCCAGTTCCAGCAGGGCGCCCAGGACCGGGCCCTGGTTGTAGGTGTAGATGGCGCTCTCGAGCACCAGTTCGCCGCCGGGGGCGATCCGCAGCCCGTCCCGGTACATGCCCTGTTCCGGGTCGTAGAGCTTGGCGTCCAGCCAGTCCAGCAGGGACTGGGCCTTGGCCGCCTGACCGGTCCGGGCGTAATACAGGGCCACCGGGGCCGTGGCCGGGGTGTTCTTGAAGTCCCGCTTTTTGCTCCAGAACGTGCCGCCGCCCAGGTCGTCGGTCGAGGCCGAGTCGAACTGCAGGGTGAGGCTCTTGAGGACCTTGGCGTTGCGGCGGCGGCCGGAACTCTTGCGGGTGTCCTCGGCGAGCTTCTCCAGCCGCAGGGTCGCCAGGGCCAGCCAGGCCATGTCGTCGTAATAGCTGTTGACCACGGTCAGGAAGTTCCGCAGCCGGATACCGGTGACCAGCCGGGAGGCCAGCTTGCCGGCGCTGGGCAGGTTGTCGCCGTCGAACTTGGCCGGGGTGTGGCCCTCGCCGCCGAGTTCCCGGCGGCCGGTGTCCACAAGGCAGTCCACGTAGTGCGCCTGCCACCAGTAGTGCCACGGCCGGGCCAGGTTCTTCAGCCGGCCGGAGGGGCGGGTGATCGCGGCGATGTGGGTGCCGGGCAGGAAAAAGAGGCGCTGCCCGAACAGCCGGGTCACCGAACGCGCGGCCTCGTCGGCGCGGAAAGACCAGTTCGGGGCGGGGGAGTGGGCAGCTGCTGCGGTCATGGACCAAGCCTAGTGGCGAGGCCGGCTCAAGCGCGGAACGGCGGGGCCGAGGTGCGCAATGTTTGCATTCCAGTTAACCTGAACTAACTAATGTTCCCTGGTGCCGGTGGGCTGCGCACAGCGTCACGGCCGGGGCCGCGGTTCCACATCAAGGAGGATGCATGGACGTCTTGGGTACTGTCGCGCTGATTACGGGCGGCGCGTCCGGGCTGGGGGCCGCGACGGCGCGCCGGCTGTTCGCTGGCGGCGCCTCCGTGGTGCTGGTGGATCTGCCGGGCTCGGCCGGGGAAGCCTTCGCCGCAGAGCTGAACGCGTCTGCCGGCGGAGGCGGAAACCGCGCGGTCTTTGTCGCCGCGGACGTCACCAGCGAAGAGCAGGTGCAGGCCGCCGTCGACGCCGCCGTCGCCCTCGGCCCGCTGCGGATCGTGGTGAACTGCGCCGGCATCGCCACCCCGGGGAAGGTGCTGGGCCGCGACGGCGTGCTCCCGCTGGAGACCTTCAGCCGGGTCATCCAGATCAACCTCGTGGGGACGTTCAATGTGATCCGCCTGGCCGCCGCAGCGATGGCCGCCAACGAGCCGGTTGCCACCGAACTGGGCGGCCCGGAACGCGGCGTCATCATCAACACCGCCTCCGTCGCGGCCTTCGACGGCCAGATCGGCCAGCCGGCCTACGCCGCCTCCAAGGGCGCCGTCGCCGCCATGACGCTGCCGATCGCCCGGGAACTGGCGCGCTCGCTGATCCGCGTGGTCACGATCGCCCCCGGCATCTTCGAGACCCCCATGATGGCCGGGCTCCCGCAGGAAGCCCAGGACTCCCTCGGTGCGCAGGTGCCGCACCCGTCCCGGCTGGGCCGCCCGGCCGAGTACGCCAACCTTGCCGCGCACATTGTGGAGAATGCCATGCTCAACGGCGAGACCATCCGGCTCGACGGCGCCATCCGGATGGGACCGAAGTGACGCACGGCGTGGACGCCTCTGCCCCGGTTGACCCCGGTGCACCGGTAGGCCCGGCTGACCCGGCGCTCGCCGGGCTGCCAACGGCCGATTTCTTTGACTTCGAGTCGCTGCTCAGCGCCGCCGAGCAGGCGAAACTGGCCGAACTCCGGGCGTTCCTGGCCCGCGAGGTGGCGCCGTTCGCCACCCGGTGGTGGAACGACGCCGAGTTCCCCGCGCACATCCTGCCCAAGCTGGCCGCGCTGGAACTCAGCGCCCCGGCCCAGCGCGGCTACAGCAACCTGTTCGCCGGCCTGGTTATCGCCGAAATGACCCGGGTGGACACCTCGCTCGCGACGTTCTTCCTGGTCCACCACGACCTGTTCGTGGAATCGCTCTACGGCTTCGGCTCGGAGGAACAGAAGGCCCGTCTGCTGGAGGACGCGGCAAACCTGCGGACCACCGGGGCCTTTGCGCTGACCGAGCCGGACCACGGCTCCGACGTCGCCGGCGGCATGGAAACCACCGCCCGGCGTGTCTCCGGCGGGGCGGGCGGCAACCACTGGGTGCTCAACGGCGCCAAGCGCTGGATCGGCAACGGGACGTTCTGCGACTACATGCTGGTCTGGGCCCGGGACGAGGCCGACGGCGGCATCCGCGGCTTCATCGTCGACGCCACGCTTCCGGGTGTGAGCCGGAGCCGGATCGAAAACAAGATCGCGCTGCGGACCGTGCAAAACGCCGACATCGTGTTCACCGACGTGCGCGTGGCCGAGGCGGACCGCTTCGCCGGGATCAACAGCTTCGAGGACACCAACGAGCTGCTGCGCGGTTCCCGGATCATGGTCGCCTGGCAGGGCGTGGGCCAGCAACTGGCCGCGTTCGACGTCGCCCGGCAGTACGCCGTCGAACGCCGGCAATTCGGCCGGCCGCTGGCGAAGTTCCAGCTGGTCCAGCAGCAGCTGGTGACGATGCTCGGCAACGCGGTGGCCAGCATGGGCATGATGGTCCGGGTTGCCCAGCTGCAGGATGCCGGCGCCGCGGACATGCCCCAGGTGGCGCTCGCGAAGTCCTATGTCAGCGCCCGGATGCGCGAAACCGTGGCGATGGGCCGGTCCCTGCTGGGCGGCAACGGGATTGTCACCGATTACCGGATGGCCAAGATCTTCGCGGACGCCGAGGCCATCTACACCTACGAGGGCTCGTACGAGATCAACACCCTGATCGTGGGCCGCGCCGTGACCGGGGTGTCCGCGATCGTCTAGGCGGGCTGTGTGTCCGTGGCCGTGGGCCTAGGCGAAGGGCTGCTTTTCGCCTGCTTCGATCCGGTAGTCCAGGCTGTTGTTCTTCACCGGCATGGGGCAGGTGCCGTACGGGGTGAACGCGCTGGGGTAGTTGATCGCCCGGTTGAAGTCCAGGACCACGGTGCCATCCGGCCTTGGCCGGGCCGTGGAGACCTTGCGCCACTCATCGGTTGTCAGCCCGTTGGTCTCGTCGTGGAACGTCACGGTCAGGGCGCCGAGCTTCTCCTCCTCGGCCTGCAGACGGCACTCATGCTCCTGGCCCGGCAGCCGGAAGACAAGCTCGCCCACGGAGCGGTGCACGCCGTCCACCAGCGGGTTGGCGGTGCCGATGGGGACCTCCACCGGTGCGGGATAAGGGATAAAGCGCGCCTCGATGACCAGGTCCGGCCGGTAGTCGAAGGTGGGCACGCCGTCGAACCCGGTGAACACCGGGGAGGCCGAATCCCGGGTGCGGATGGCGTACTTGTTGGCCCGCATCGCCAGTTCCACCACCACCTGGTGGCCGTCGGCACCGCCGAACTGGACCCACATCAGGGACTGCTCATCGGCCAGGTCCGCGCTGATGGTCCCCTCTACCGGAGCACCGCCGTCCACGAGCGTCAGCCCGTCGGCTGCCGTAGCGGTGAGGAACGCCGTCGTGCCGTCCGTGGACCACAGCCCGGGGACGAGTTCGACGGCGGCCGGCGAATCCGCCAGCCACTGGAAGGACGTCAGGGTGAGCCAGCCGTAGTCGCTGGCCAGGGCTTCGTTGCGGCTCTTCCGGAAGCGCTGCCAGCGGGCAAGCTGCGGGTCGGCAGGGGACACGTCGGTGGTCAAGGAACCCTCCAGGGGATCAAGGGGCGGACGAAGGTGACAGGGCGGCGGCGACCAGCTGGCCGGCGGTGGTGCGGGCGGCCGCGGCCGCGGCGGGGTCGGCGTCGAGCACCCCGCTGGCCAGGCCGCCGTCCAGGAGCAGGGTCAGGCTGCGGGCCAGGCCGTCCGGATCGGGCGCGCCCGCCCGGTCTGCCAGGTCCCGGATCCAGGCCAGGATGTCCTGCTTGTGCGCGACCGTCCGTTCATGCACGCGGGTGCCGGTGGCTGATTCGGCGGCCGCGTTGATGAACGCGCAGCCGCGGTAGCCGTCGCGGCGGCAGGCCGTTGACAGCGCGTCGAAGAGGCCCACCAGCTGGGCCGCGGGGTCCGGCCCGGCGGCCTCGGCGGCGGCGTGCAGCTGCCCGGTCCAGACGCCGTCCACTTGCTCCAGATAGGCCAGGATCAGGTCATCCTTGGCCGGGAAGTACTTGTAGAACGTGGCCTTGGCGACCCCGGATTCGGCGATGATCGTGTCGATGCCGGCGGCCCGGAGGCCATGGGCGTAGAAGAGCCGGAACGCCGTAGCCAGGATCTTGTCCTTGGCCTGGCCGGCCGGAGTCCGGGCCGCCCGCGGCCCGGCGGCTGTGGCGGTGGCTGCAGTCGGCGTCATAACTTCATGGTACACAGACCAGTCTGTCCAGTCTCGCGGATGTCGCGGACGTCACCGGTGCGGCCCTCGGTTGCCGTAGACAGTTCTGTCTGATAACGTCTCGGGCAGCGGTAGACGGACTTGTCTACTCTCCGAAAACTCGAGAACCCTTACTGAATGAGGTCCCCATGAAAATTGCAGTCTTTGGCACCGGCATGGTCGGCCCCACCGTCGCAGGCGCCCTGGCCGCACTCGGCCACGACGTCGTCGTCGGAACCCGCGATCCGCAGGCCACGCTGGCCCGCACCGAGGCCGGGCCGACGGGCGGCGTGCCGTTCGCCCAGTGGCACGCGGAGCACGGCGACATCCCCGTGGCCACCTTCGCCGACGCCGCAGCCGGCAGCGAGCTCGTGGTCAACGCCACCAACGGCACCGGTTCGCTGGACGCGCTTACCGCCGCCGGCGCCGCCAACCTGGCCGGCAAGGTCATCATGGACATCGCGAACCCGCTCGACTTCTCCCAGGGCTTCCCGCCGTCGCTGAACCCGGTCAACACGGACAGCCTGGGCGAGCAGCTCCAGCGGGCCTTCCCGGACGCGCGCGTGGTCAAGACCCTCAACACCATGAACGCCACCGTCATGGTGGACCCGTCCAGCGTGGCGGGCGGGGACCACTCGGTGTTTGTCTCCGGCAACGACGCGGACGCCAAATCGGTGGTTGCCGGCCTGCTGGCGGACCTCGGCCACCGCGACATCATCGACCTGGGCGACATCACCACGGCCCGCGGCACGGAAATGCTCCTGCCGATCTGGCTGCGGCTGTGGGGCGCCTTCGGGAACGCGGACTTCAACTTCAAGATTGCCCGCTAGGCCCCGCAGGGTCCGGACACTATCTGAGACGGATTCCCGGGCGGCCCGTGAGCCGGGTAACATCCCATGGGTACAAGTAACCCGGCTCACAGTATCCAGCGCAGTGTACGAGCCACGTCGAACCCTCGAAAGATAGTTTCCATGGCTGACACTGCATTCACTTCCGGCACGGATCTGGCCTCCGAACTGCGCGCCGACGTCCGCCGGGTGTCCACCCTCCTCGGCGAATCCCTGGTCCGCCAGCACGGGCCCGGGCTCCTGGACCTCGTGGAGCAGGTGCGCCTGCTGACCAAGGAGTCCAAGGAAGCCGCCCGCGGCGGCGCCGATGCCACCGGGCCGTGGAGCTCGTACGACGTCGTCGCCCAGGTCCGCGAACTGCTCGGCTCCCTGCCGCTGGAGCAGGCGACCGACCTAGTCCGCGCGTTCGCCTTCTACTTCCACCTGGCCAACGCCGCCGAGCAGGTCCACCGTGTCCGCGGGCTGCGCACCCGGCAGGAGAAGGACGGCTGGCTCGCCAAGGCCGTCGAGGAGATCGCGGCACAGGCCGGATCCGCCGTGCTGCAGGACGTCGTCAACGAACTCGACGTCCGGCCCATCTTCACGGCCCATCCCACCGAGGCCTCCCGCCGTTCGGTGCTGGACAAGGTCCGCCGGCTTTCCGACGTGCTGGCCGAACCCACCCTTGAGGGCACCTCGGCGCGCCGCCGCCAGGACCGCCAGCTGGCGGAGGTTATCGACCAGATGTGGCAGACGGATGAACTCCGCCAGGTCCGGCCAACCCCGGTGGATGAGGCCCGCAACGCCATCTACTACCTCACCGGAATCCTCGGCGACGCCATGCCGGAGATGCTCTCCGACCTCTCCGAACTGCTCTCCGAGCACGGCGTCACCCTGCCGGTCACCAAGGCGCCGATCCGTTTCGGCTCCTGGATCGGCGGCGACCGGGACGGCAACCCCAACGTCACGGCCTCCGTCACGCGCGAAATCCTGCAGATCCAGAACCAGCATGCCATCCGGATCAGCATCGGCCTGATCGACGGGCTGATCTCCATCCTGTCCAACTCCACCGCGCTGGCCGGGGCGGACCAGGCGCTGCTGGACTCGATCGACGTCGACCTGCGGAACCTGCCAGGCCTGGACCGCCGCGTCCTGGAGCTCAACGCGCAAGAGCCCTACCGGCTCAAACTCACCTGCATCAAGGCCAAGCTGCTCAACACCGGCCGCCGGGTCGCCGCCGGCGCGGCCCACGAGCCGGGCCGCGACTACGCCGCCACCGCCGAGCTGCTCGCCGAACTCGGCCTGTTGGAAGTTTCGCTGCGGAACCACCACGCCGGTCTCGCCGCCGACGGCGCCCTCGCCCGGGTCCGCCGCGCCCTCGCCTCCTTTGGCCTGCACCTGGCCACCCTGGACATCCGCGAACACGCCGACCACCACCACGACGCCGTCGGGCAACTGATGGACCGGCTCGGCGGACCCGGCGTCCGGTACGCCGAGCTCAGCCGCGCCGAGCGGCTCGAGGTGCTGGGCTCCGAGCTGGCCTCCCGCCGGCCGCTCTCCGGCCACCCGATCAAGCTCGACGGCGTCGCCGACGGCACCTACGACGTGTTCCGCGAGATCCGCCGCGCCCTGCGCGCCTACGGCCCGGACGTGATCGAGACCTACATCATCTCCATGACCCGCGGCGCGGACGACGTCCTGGCCGCGGCCGTACTGGCCCGCGAGGCCGGGCTGGTGAGCCTCTTCGGCGAGGCGCCGTACGCGAAAATCGGGTTCGCCCCGCTGCTGGAGACCGTCGAGGAGCTCCGCGCCTCGGCCGAGATCGTGGACGCGCTGCTCTCCGACTCCTCCTACCGCGAGCTGGTTCGGCTGCGCGGGGACGTGCAGGAGATCATGCTCGGTTACTCGGACTCCAACAAGGAATCCGGCGTGATGACGAGCCAGTGGGAGATCCACAAGACGCAGCGGAAGCTGCGCGACGTCGCGGCCAAGCACGGTGTGCGGGTGCGGCTCTTCCACGGCCGCGGCGGTTCTGTGGGCCGCGGCGGCGGTCCGACCTACGACGCGATCATGGCCCAGCCCAACGGTGTGCTGGAGGGTGAAATCAAGTTCACCGAACAGGGCGAGGTCATCTCCGACAAGTATTCGCTGCCCGAGCTTGCCCGCGAGAACCTGGAGCTTTCCCTCGCGGCGGTGCTGCAGGGCTCGGCGCTGCACCGCGCCCCGCGCACCTCGGAGGACCAACGCGAGCGCTACGGCCACGTGATGGAGACCATCTCCGATGCCGCGTTCGCCCGCTACCGGACCTTGATCGATGACCCGGACCTGCCGGCCTACTTTATGGCCTCCACCCCGGTGGAGCAGCTGGGTTCGCTGAACATCGGCTCCCGGCCGTCCAAGCGCCCCGACTCCGGGGCGGGACTCGAGGGCCTGCGCGCCATCCCGTGGGTGTTCGGCTGGACCCAGTCGCGGCAGATCGTGCCGGGCTGGTTCGGCGTCGGTTCCGGTCTCAAGGCCGCCCGCGAGGCTGGCCACTCGGCCCAGCTGGTGGAGATGATGGACGGCTGGCACTTCTTCCGCTCGGTGCTTTCCAACGTGGAAATGACGCTCGCCAAGACGGACATGGACATTGCCGGCTACTACGTCTCCACCCTGGTCCCGGAGGAACTGCACCACCTGTTCCGGGCCATCCGCGCCGAGTACGAGCTCACCGTCGCCGAGATCCAGAACCTCACGGGCGAGGACCTGCTGCTCGACGCGCAGCCGACGCTCAAGCGCTCGCTGGAAATCCGGGACCAGTACCTCGACCCGATCAGCTACCTCCAGGTGGAACTGCTCCGCCGGGTCCGTGCCGAGGCCGCGGCCGGGGAGGGCATGCCCAACGCCGAAATCGACGAGCGGCTTCAGCGCGCCATGCTGATCACCGTCAACGGCGTCGCGGCGGGCCTGCGCAACACCGGATAGCCCTCCCCGGCCATCCTCCCTCAGGTGTGGCGGGTCTTTTCGGGACGCTCCCGCAGGTGTGGCTGGTCTTTTCGGGACGCTCCCGCAGGTGTGGCTGGTCTTTTCGGGACGCTCCCGCACGTGTGGCGGGTCTTTTCGGGACGCTCCCGCACGTGTGGCGGGACGTTCGGTGGGAATGCTGCCGAAGCTGCGGGAGGGTTGGCAGGAAAGCTGCCGGAGCTGCGGGAGCGTCGGTTTGTATGCTGCCGGAGCTGCGGGAGGGTTGGGTGGGAATGCTGCCGGAGCTGGCGGCTAGGGTTGTTCCATGCCGTCGTTCCAGACCAGACTCAAAATCACCGGGCTCAAGCCGGGCAACCCGCCGGAGGCCGTGATGGCGGCGGCCGTCGAGGCGCTCGGGACGCGGCACCACGTGGAGGCCAACCAGCTCGAGCTCGCCGGCGGGGTCCCGCAGCTGAACCTGCGCTTCCTGGTCGATGCCACCGCCTACGCCACCGAGAACAGCCAGGCGCTGGAGTCGGCAGCCATGATGCGCGACGCCGTCGAACGCGTGGCGGTGACCGGGAACCTGACCGTGCTGCGGCGCAACCGGGGCCGCTGGGCACCGGTGTAGAAGCGCCGGTCTAGAAGTCCAGCTCCTCGTCCGGGTCCGACGCTGCGGAGCCGGGCTCGACGACGGGGGAGCGGCTGCCCCGGCGGCGCGTGACCACGAGTCCGACGGCGGCGCCGATCGCCAGGCCGACGCCCACCCCGATCAGCGAGCTCGCCCAGAACGGCAGGCGGGTGGCCGAACCCGTGACGTAGCCCAGCCCCACGGACCAGACTGCCCAGAGAATGCCGCCCAAGGCTGCGCAGAAGCTGAAGCCGCGGGTGGACACGTTGGCGATGCCCGCCGCGGCAGTGGTGGCCAGCCGGCCGCCGGGGATGAAGCGGATCCCGATGATGGCCCCGTAAGTGGACGAGCGGCCTGCCTTGGCGATGGCCAGGTGCACCGCGCTGTGGAACTTGCGGCCCCAGCTCCAGCGGTCCAGCACGTGGCTGAGGCGGCGCTTGAACAGCTGGAAGACCATCAGGTCGCCGAGCCAGGAGGCCAGCGCGGCGAGGGTGGCCACGAGGAACACGTTGGCGCGGCCGTCAGCCGACAGTGCTCCGGCGGTGATCACCACCATTTCGGAGGGTACCGGCGGGAAGATGGCGTCGCCGAGGACAACGGGGATGATCCAGAAATAGATGGCGGATCCCCAGGTGTCCGCATTGGCCAGGTCCATGGGCACAAGGTACCCCATATGAGGCTGTCCGGCGGGGTGCCCGCGGCGCCCGGGGCCGGTTCCGGCCGGTGCCGTGCGGCTTAGCGGGCCTCGGAGAGCTCGAGCCGGCTGCGGTACTCCACCGGGCTGCCGGTGATGGGGTCAATAAAGCGGATGCCGCGCGCCAGGAGTTGGAGGGGTTTCGCGTAGTCGTCCGGTGCCTTGTCCAGCAGTTCGGGGTAAAACGCATCGTTCACAATCCCGAGTCCCAGCGAGGCCATGTGCACCCGGAGCTGGTGGGTCTTCCCCGAGTGCGGCTCCAGCCGGTACAGCGCCCGGCGCGGGGTGCCGGCGTCGGGGGTGCCGGCGGCCGGCGCGGCGAAGGTCCGGAGCCGCTCGATCCGGGTTTCGGCGTTCGGTTCGCCGTCAATGACCTCGGCCAGCAGGTAGCTGCGGGACTTCGTCATCCGGTTCCGCACCACCACGGGGAATTCGACGGCGGGATGCCCGGGCGCGGGCTCCGCGGCGGACACGCACTCGTATTCCTTCTGGACCTGGCGCTTCTCGAAGAGCACCTGGTACTTCCCGCGGGTGTCGGGGTTCGTGGAGAGCAGCAGGATGCCGGCCGTCATGCGGTCCAGGCGGTGCATCGGAATCAGGTCCGGCAGCTGCAGCTGGTTCCGCAGGCGCACGAGGGCCGATTCCTGGATGTACGTGCCGCCCGGAGTGGTGGGCAGGAAGTGCGGCTTGTCCACCACCAGCAGGTGCTCGTCCTGGTGCAGGATGGTCAGCTCCACCGGGATCCGGGTCTCCGGCGGCAGCGAGCGGTAGTACCAGATGAAGGTGTGGCGCTGCAGCGGGGTGGTCCGGTCCAGCGGGATGCCAGCCTCGCCCACAATCTCGCCGGCGTCGAACCGGTCCTCAATGCCCTGCGGGTCGATGTGGCCCCAGCGGTGCATCATGTAGTCCATCGCGGTCTCCCACGGCCCCTCGTCCGGCAGGCGCAGGCGGGTCGCGTTCACGCCGTCGCGCACGGGCAGGGGGGATTGCATCACCGGTCCATTCTACTTTGCCCGCCCGCCCACCTTCGGACCGACGACTAAAATATTCTTGACAGATAAAACTGTCGGTGGGCACACTGGGAGCATGTTGGACATCGAAGTGATTGAGGACCCGGCCGCCGCGGAGGCATCCCTGGACCCGATCCGCACCCGGATCCTGCGGGAACTGGCCGAGCCCGGTTCCGCCACACAGCTCGCCGCGAAGGTTGGCCTGCCGCGGCAGAAGGTGAACTACCACCTGAAGGCCCTCGAACGGCACGGACTGGTCGAGCTCGTCGAGGAGCGGCGGCGCGGCAACGTCACCGAGCGCATCCTGCGCGCGACGGCGGCGTCGTACCTGATTTCGCCAGCGGCGCTGGCGTCCGTAGCCCCGGACCCGCACCGGTTTTCGGACCGTTTCTCCGCGTTCTGGCTGCTGGCCCTGGCGGCCCGCATGGTCCAGGAGCTGGGCCAGCTGATCGCCGGCGCGGCCGCGGCGAAACAAAAACTCGCCACCTTCGCGATCGACGGCGAGATCACCTTCCGGTCCGCGGCCGACAGGGCAGCCTTCGCCGAGGAACTCGGCGTCGCCGTGACCCGGCTGGTGGACAAGTACCACGACGGCGGCGGCGCAGTCCCGTCCGGCAGCCCGGCTGCACCGCAGACCCGGGCGGCGGGGCGCAGGCACCGGCTCGTCGTCGCCCTTCACCCGGCCCTGAAGACACCATCCAAATCCCTAAAATCCAAGGAGCAGGACCATGACTGACAAACGCGAATTCGAGATCGTCTATGACACCGAACTGCCCGGCACCCCCGAACAGGTGTGGGAGGCGGTCACCAAGGACACCCCGGCCTGGATGTTCCCGACGGACCAGTGGCCGGCCGTGAAGACCGTGGAGGAGCGCCCCTCGCATCTGGTCTCCCGGATGGAGGGCCCGGACGGCTGGTTCAACCAGCTCGAGCACGTCCTCGAACCGCTCGACGGCGGCCGGGCGCGGCTGCACTATGTCCACAGCGGCATTTTCACGGACGACTGGGACGGGCAGTACGACGGCGCCAGCAAGCACACCGCCTTCTACCTCCACACCCTGGGCCAGTACCTGGCGCACTTCAACGGCCGGCCCGTGGTCTTCACCGATGTCCAGGCACCGGCCGCGTCGCAGGCCCCTGACGGCTTCGACCGGCTCAAGCAGGCCCTCGGCGTGGCCGGCTCGGCGCAGGGGGACGCGGTGGACCTGGACGTCGACGGCGTCGGGCGGCTGTCCGCCGAAGTGGATTTCGCCAACGAGAACTTCCTCGGGCTGCGGACCGCGGACACTCTGTACCGCTTCTTCGGGCGCAACTCCTTCGGCGCCCCGGTCGGCATGACCGTCCACGACTTCAGCGGCCGCGGGGATACGGGGGCGACGGCGAAAGCCTGGGCCGGGTTCCTCGAGAAGGTCTACGCCTAGGCCCGCGCTGCCCCGCTGCGCCGTTGCCCCGCTGCGCCGCTTCGACGGTTCCGTGCCCGTTCGATGTGTTCGCGCGTCGAGTGGGCACGGAACCGTCGAAACGGGCCCGGGGGAGGCAGAGCGCGGAGACCGGCCGGGGAGGTCAGGCGATGGCCGCGGCAGGCGGCGCGGGGAGGTTCCGGCGCAGCTGGGGGGAGCGCTCCAGCCGGCCCTGGGCCGCGCGCAGTGCCAGCACCGCGGACTCCAGCTTCTCCGGCGGCAGGGTGAACGGCAGGCGCAGGTAGTGCTCGAAGGCGCCCCCGACGCCGAACCTGGGTCCCGCGGCGAGCCGGATCCCGAATTCCGGGGCGAGCACCGCGAGTGCGGTGCTGACCGGCGCCGGCAGCCGGCACCAGACGGACAGGCCGCCGTCGGGGCGTTCCGGCTCCCAATCCGGAAGGTGCCCGCGGATCAGGTCCAGCAGGACCTCCCGGTTCCCGCGCAGCGCCGCGAGCCGGGCGCGCAGCGGTTCGGCGAGGTCGCTAACCAAGTGCGCGGCGGCGAGCTGCTCCACCACCGGGCCGCCGAGGTCAAGGGTGGTGCGGGCGGCGGCGAAGCGCCGGATCAGGGGCTCACTGGCTCGGATCCAGCCGGTACGCAGCCCGGCCCAGTGGGATTTGCTGAGGGACCCGAGGGACACCACCGCCGGGCTGAACGCGGCCATGGGGGTGGAGCGGAGGCCGTCCAGGTTCAGCTCGCGGAGCGTCTCGTCGGCCACCAGCACGGTGCCCGACGCCGCGGCCGCCGCCACGAGGCGACGCCGCTGGGCATCGGGCATCAGCCGGCCGGTGGGGTTGTGGAAGTCCGGCACCACATAGGCCACTGCCGGCCGCTGCTGCAGCAGGGCCGACTCCATCGCCTCCAGATCCCAGCCGGCGTCCCCGGCCGCCGGGCCAGCGGGCACGGCGGAACCTGCGGGGGCGCCGGCCCGGGCCGCCGCAGGCATGGCCACCGCCACCGTGCGGCAGCCCGCTGCCCGGATTGCGTCGAGGGCGTTCGGGTAGCTCGGATTTTCCACGAGCACCTTTTCGGAACGGCCGGCGAGGGTCCGGAGCACGATGTTCAGGGCGTGCTGCGCCCCGGACGTGACAAGGATCTGCCCGGCCGTGGTGGGTACCCCGGCCGCCGTGTAGTGGGCCGCGATTGCCTCCCGAAGCGGCCCCACGCCGAGCGCGTCGTAGCCGAAACCCGGCAGCAGGGCGGGCAGTTCCGTCAGCGCAGCGGCAAAGGCGCGGTGCACCACCTCGCCGCTCGCGGGCAGCGAAGCGTAGGCCAGGTCCACGATCCCGTCCGGAACCGCCAGGCCAGGGGCGCCACTGAGCCGCAGGCCGCCGTCGTTCACTCCGGCGTGGACCGGACTGTTGCCGGGGATGCAGCTGCGGCTCCGGCTGCCCTGGCCGGTGCTGAGGAAGCCCTGCTCGCGCAACAGGGCATAGGCGGCGGTCACCGTGGTGCGGCTGATGCCGAGGGCCGCGGCCAGCGCCCGCTCGCTGGGCAGGGCGACGTCGAGCGCGACGCGGCCGTCCAGGATGAGCAGGCGCACGACGTCGGCCAGCTCGCGGTACGCGGGGGAGGCGCCGACGTTCCATCCGCCCAGCAGTCGGATCAGCGAACTCGGATTCAGGGAACCGGACATAGGGCCAGTATTTCAAACTGGCTATGGATTGCAAGGCCAGTTGTCCGGGAGGATGGTGGTCATGATGACGCGCAGACTCCTCCAGCTCCTGATCGGCCTTGCCTCTTACGGCGTATCACTGGCCATGGTCATCCGGGCGAGCCTGGGGACGGCGCCGTGGGACGTCTTCCATCAGGGACTGGCGGGACGGACCGGGCTGAGCCTGGGCACGGTGGTGATCATTGTCAGCTTCCTGGTGCTGCTGCTCTGGATTCCGCTCCGCCAGTGGCCGGGGGTCGGGACCGTCTGCAACGCCGTGCTCGTGGGGGTATTCGCCGACGTCGGGCTGGCGCTGATCCCGAAGTTCTCGCACCTGGGCGGCCAGGCCGGACTGCTGGTCGGGGCCGTGCTGCTCAACGGCGTGGCCTCGGCCATGTACATCGGTGCGCGCCTCGGGCCGGGGGCGCGGGACGGTCTGATGACCGGGCTCGCCCGCCGGACCGGGTGGCCGGTGCGCGGCGCGCGGACCGGCATTGAGGTGGTGGTGCTGGGAGCGGGCTGGCTGCTGGGCGGCTCGGTGGGCGTGGGCACCGTGCTCTACGCCTTGGCGATCGGCCCCCTGGTGCAGCTGCTGCTGCCGCGGTTTACCGTGCCGGAACCCAAGTCGGCCGGTGAGGCCCGGGCCGAAGCGGAGGCCGCCGTGGCCGGGGCATCCACACCGGCGTCGTAGGGTCAGCCCCGGAATTACACCGCCCGGCGTCAATCCGGCGAGGCGCCCGGCAGTGGCTGGCAGGTCGGGCAGTAGTAGATGTCGCGCTCCTCTGCCCCGGTGTCCTTGGCGAGGACCCCGCGGCGGATGGGGGTGCGGCACTTGAGGCAGGGCTGGTGCTCGCGCCGGTACACCCAGTACCCGGGCCGTCCGGCCGTCCGGCCCACCGGCACGCCGCGCGCATTCAGCACCGTGACACGGCGGCCGGGGCCCAGGTTGGCCGTGAGCAGGACCTTCGCGTCGGTGATCATCGCCGCCAGGTCCGGCACCGCGGAGACCGGCGTCGCAGGGTGCACCCCGGAGAGGAAGCACGCCTCGCAGCGGTAGATGTTGCCGATGCCGGCCAGGTTGCGCTGGTCCAGGAGGGCGACGCCGATCGGCACCTCGGGCGCCGCGAGCAGGCGACGCTCGGCTTCGGCCATGTCCCAGTCCGGGCCTAGCAGATCCGGCCCGAGATGGCCCACGACGGCGGCCTCTTCGGCGGTCGGAATGACCTCCAGTAGCCCGAGCGAGAACCCGACGGCGTCCGCCGACGCCGTCCGCAGCACGCAGCGGGCGGTGAAGCCCGGCTTGCGCCAGCGCCCGCCGGAGGGATAAATCTGCCAGGTTCCCTCCATCTTCAGATGCGAGTGGATGGTGAGCCGGTCCTTGGGCGCCGGGCCGGCCACGCGCATCAGCAGGTGCTTGCCGCGCGGGACCACCTCCTCCACGGTCCAGCCGCCCAGCTTGAGGGTGGCGAAACGGGGCACCCGGAAGTCGGAGCCGAGCAGCTCCTTGCCCGCCAGCGCGGCGTGCAGCTGCGCGGCGGCACGGAAGACGGAGTCGCCCTCAGGCACGGATCCTCAGTCCCTTCGGGGTGGAGTAGGCGCCGGCCTGGGCGAGTGCGGCGGCGACGGGTGTGTCCAGGATGCCATGGCCGTTAACCTTTTCCATGATCAGCTTGTCGATGGCGCCGCGCGTCACCACGCCGACGAGGGCGGCCCCGGCGGCGGCCAGGGTGTCGGCGTCGGCGCTGAACGCCAGCAGGGTCTTGCCGCCGCGTTCCACAT
The DNA here is from genome assembly GCF_040137805.1 of Pseudarthrobacter sp. B907. Classification (NCBI taxonomy): domain Bacteria; kingdom Bacillati; phylum Actinomycetota; class Actinomycetes; order Micrococcales; family Micrococcaceae; genus Pseudarthrobacter; species Pseudarthrobacter sp. B907. The sequence goes on from NZ_JBEEQE010000012.1 coordinate 109,781, forward strand.
ACAGGACCAGCGCGCCATCGACCAGCACCACGAGGGCGCCGGCCTTCCGGCCGGGGCGGTGGCCGGTGCCCGCTTCCACGTCGAGGGCCGGCCAGGGCAGCGCCGCGCCGTAGGGGTTCGCCGGGTCGGTGGCGGCGAGGGCCAGGGCGACCGGCTCGGCCTTGTGCACTTGGGCGTCCTCGACGTAGGAGCGCAGCCGGTCCACCGTGGCCGGCACCGCGAACTGGGCGGCGCCGAGGTGTTCGATGAAGTAGCCGCGGCGGCAGCGTCCGGCCTCCTCGAGCCGGGCCAGCACCTTGTACATCAGGCCGAAGCCGCCCAGGATGTTCTCCGCCATTACCGAACCCCGGGTCACCACGCCGTACCGGTCCAGCAGGAGTTCCGCGGTGGCGCGGGCATGGATGGTGGCGTCGAGCTCGGGGGCGGGCAGCGCGGACCAGCGTCCGGCGGCCAGCGGCGGCGTGGCGGCGGCGCCGGCGGAGGAGCCGTAACGGCCGCCGGTGAGGCCGGGCGAGCCGAGCAGTCCGGTCCCGTGGGCGCGGCCCAGCCGGCTGAGCCGGGGCGCGCGGGCGCGCGGCGCGCGGCCGACCTGCCGGTGCGCGGTGTGGCCGCCGGCGATGAGGGCCCGGACCGGGGCGAAGGTGTCGCCGGTGATCCGGCCGGCCCAAGCCAGGTCCCAGAGCGCGGACATGACGTCCTGGTCGCTGAGGACCGTGTCCATCCCGCCGGCGATGTCGGTCAGCTGCCGGAAGAAGTAGCCGCCGCCGTTGTCCCGCAGGTGGTCCAGGAGCCGCTGCTGGGCGTCGCCGGGCACAAAGTCCAGGGCCGGGTTCAGCGTCAGTTCGGCGGAATCGGCCAGGTGCAGGCTGACCCAGCCGTCATTGCCGGGCAGCGAGCCGGCCCCGGACCAGAGGACCTCGCCGGCGGCCATAAGCTCGTCCAGCATGGCCGGCTGGTAGTTGGAGACGCGGCTGGCCAGGACCAGCGGTTCCCAGGCGGAGGCCGGTATCGGCACGCCGGAGAGCTGGTCAATGGCGGTGATGATGCCGTCCAGACCTCGCAGCGCCGACTGGCCCCGGCCGCCGGGCGTCCGCACGTGTTGCCAGGCGGGCAGGAACCGCCCGTACGCGGCGTTGTCTACGGGTTCGACCTCGGCCCGCAGCGCGGCGAGTGAACGACGCCGGAGCTTGCGGAGCACCTCGGCGTCGCACCATTCGCTGGCGCTTGCCGAAGGCAGAACGACGGGAAGAACAGTCGGCGGTGACGCCGCCGGGGCGGCTGCCGGGTCCACACGTTCCGCGGCCTCCGCCGTTTCCGGCGGCGCGGCATGCGGCCGGAACTCACCTTCGACTACGCGCCCGTCCGCGGCCAGCCGTTTCAGTGCCGTGCCGACGACGGCGACGCCGAGTCCCAGCCGGGCGGCCGCCTCAGCGGCGGTGAAGGGCCCGTGAGTGCGGGCGTAGCGTGAGACCAGGTCACCCAGCGGGTCCGCGACGGGTTCGATGAATGCGAGCGGCACACCCATCGGCAGCGGGACACCCAGGGCGTCGCGCAGCCTCGCGGCGTCCTCCACCGCGGCGAAGCGTTCCACGCCGCCGATGTTGACCTTGATCGCGCGGTTGGCCCGCAGCAGCGCGGCCAGATGGGCTGCGGCGTCGGCGGCTTCGGCACCGGGTACCGCGGGTTCGGCCACCGCGGCCTCCGGTTCGGACCCTGCGTCCGGTTCGGGCCCGGCGTCCGGGTCGGGCGCTCCGGTCGCCGCTGCCTCACCCTCCGCGTCCCCTTCCGCCTGCAGCCGGGCGGCGACTTCCTCGGGGGTGAGCGGGCCTAGCAGCCGGAGCAGGTCGGCCACGCCCTCCAGCCCGCGCATCCTCCGGTCCGGGGCGAGGCGCTGCAGTTCCAGTTCGGTGGCCTCGATGACCTTCGCGTCGAGCAGTTCGCGCAGCTCCACCCGGCCCAGCAGTTCATTGAGCAGTGTCGAATCCAGGGCGAGTGCGGCGGCACGGCGCTCGGCCAGCGGTGAATCGCCCTCGTACAGGAACTGCGCCACGTAGCCAAAGAGCAGGGACTTGGCGAACGGCGAGGGCTGTTGAGTGGTGGTCTGCAGGATCCGCAGTTCGCGCCGCTCGATCGAGGCCGCAATGTCCTTCAGGGCCGGAAGGTCATAGACGTCCTGCAGGCACTCGCGCACGGTCTCGAGCACAATCGGGAAGGTCGGGTACTTCCGGGCGACGTCCAGTAGCTGGGCCGAGCGCTGGCGTTGCTGCCAGAGCGGCTGGCGCTTGCCGGGGGTCTGCCGAGGCAGCAGCAGGGCCCGGGCCGCGCACTCGCGGAAACGGGAGGCAAACAGCGCGCTGCCGCCGACCTCGGCGGTGACAATCTGTTCAAGTTCCTCGGGCTCGAAGAGGAACAGCTCGGCGCCGGGCGGTTCGTCCTCCATCATCGGTACGCGCAGCACGATCCCGTCGTCGGCGGCCATGGCGGAGCCGTCCATGCCGTAGCGCTGCTGCAGCCGCTGGCCGACGGCGAGGGCCCAGGGGGCGTGCACCGGCATGCCGAAGGGGCTGTGGAGCACCACCCGCCAGTCGCCGAGTTCGTCGTGGAACCGCTCCACCACCAGGGTCGTGTCGCTCGGGACCACCTCGGTAGCGAGTTTCTGCTCGGCGAGGTACTGGATCAGGTTGTTGGCGGCGAAGTCGTCCAGGCCGGTGGCCTTGCAGCGCTCGGTGGCCGGGCCGACGTCGGACGCGCAGAGTTCGCGCATGAACGCGCCGAGGGCCCGGCCCAGGTCCACCGGCCGGCCGAGCGAGTCACCCCGCCAGAACGGCAACTTGCCGGGCTGGCCGAAGGCGGGGGAGACCAGGACGCGGTCGTGCGTGATGTCCTCGATTTTCCAGCTGGTGGCGCCGAGGGCGAAGATGTCCCCGACCCGGGATTCGTAGACCATCTCCTCGTCGAGCTCGCCCACCCGGCGGCCGCCCTTGGCCGTGGACGCCTGGCTGGCGGGCTTCCCGTCCGCGGAGCCGCCGGCGGAACCGGTGCCCTCCACCTCGGTACCGATGATGTACACCCCGAACATGCCGCGGTCCGGGATGGTGCCGCCGGAGGTCACGGCCAGCCGCTGCGAGCCCGGGCGGCCCTCGATGGTGCCGGCATTGCGGTCCCAAACGATCCTGGGCCGCAGTTCGGCGAATTCGTCCGAGGGGTAGCGTCCGGCGAGCAGGTCAAGGGTCGCCTCGAAAGCGGAGCGCGGGAGCGAGGCGAAAGGGGCGGAGCGGCGGACGGTGGCGAACCATTCCTCGACGTCGATCGAGCCGAGGGCGGTCGCGGCGACGGTTTGCTGGGCGAGGATGTCCAGCGGGTTGGCCGGGATGTAGAGCCGCTCGATCTTGCCGTCCAGCATGCGCTCCACGGTGATGGCGGTGTGGACCAGGTCCGCCCGGTGCTTGGGGAAGAGTACGCCCTGGGAGACTTCGCCGACCTGGTGGCCGGCGCGGCCCACCCGCTGCAGCCCGCTGGCCACCGAGGGCGGCGACTCGACCTGCACCACGAGGTCCACGGCGCCCATGTCGATGCCGAGTTCCAGCGAGGAGGTGGCCACGACGCAGCGCAGCCGGCCGGATTTCAGGTCATCCTCGATCATGGCCCGCTGGTCCTTGGACACGGATCCATGGTGGGCCCGGGCCAGGACCGGGTCCGCGCCCGCGGTGCTGCCGGCCTGGGCCATCATGTGTGCCGGCGTCGCGGTCGACGTGGGCGTGACATCGATGAAGTCGGGAGCCGCGCCTCCGGCCTCGTCCCAGCCGTCGCCGGTGGCCAGCAGCTGGCGTTCGGCGTAAATTTCGTTGAGCCGGGCGGTGAGCCGTTCGGCCAGCCGGCGCGAGTTCGCGAACACGATCGTGGACTGGTTGGCCAGCACCAGGTCCACGATCTTTTCCTCGACGTGCGGCCAGATGGAGGCGTGCGGCTGAAGACCGGAGGCCGGCCCGGAGTCGAAAGCCCCCGCGGCGCCCTGGAGGTCGGACATGTCCTCGACCGGCACGGAAACGGTCAGGTCCAGGGTCTTCTTCGACGGCGGTGCCACGATTTCCACCGGGGCGGAGCCCGCGAGGAACTGCGCTACGAGTTCCTTGGGCTCGACCGTAGCGGAGAGGCCGATCCGCTGGGCGGGCTTGGGGAGCAGGGCATCGAGACGTTCCAGCGAGACGGCCAGGTGCGCGCCGCGCTTGGTGCCGGCGACGGCGTGGACCTCGTCCACGATGATGGTGTCCACCTCGTCCAGGGTCTCCCGCGCCTTCGAGGTGAGCATCAGGAAGAGGGATTCGGGCGTGGTGATGAGGATGTCCGGCGGGTGGCTCAGCAGGGAGCGGCGGTCCGCCGCCGTCGTGTCCCCGGAACGGACGCCCACGGTGATCAGCGGCGCGGGCAGGTCGAGGCGCTTGGCGGTCTGGGTGATGCCGATCAGCGGTGCGCGGAGGTTGCGTTCGACGTCGACGCCGAGGGCCTTGAGCGGGGAGATGTACAGTACCCGGGTTTTCCGCTTCGGTGCCTTCCGCCGGACGGCCTTCGCGGCAGCGGCGTCCAAGCCGGGCAGCTCCGGCGGTTCCCCGGGTGCGGAGACCAGGAGCCGGTCAAGAGCCCAGAGGAAGGCAGCGAGGGTCTTGCCGGAACCGGTCGGGGCCACCACGAGGGCATGTGCACCGGACGAAATGGCGTTCCAGGCGCCGTTCTGAGCCGGGGTGGGCGCGGAAAAGGCGCCCAGGAACCACTCCCGGGTCGGCCGGCTGAACCGGTCCATGGCAACGGCTGCGAGTGTGCCGCCGGCGAGTCCCTGCCCCTTCATTCCTCCATCATGCCTTAAGGCACCGACAGCATTTGGCGGTGCCTTAAGGCATGATGCGCGATCAGGCGGACGCTACTTCGCGGTGAAGGCCCCGATGGCCAGCAGGTTGATGCCCGCTTCGCTGCAGGCGTCCTTGGGCGCGGTGAGGAACAGCGACGCGGTGTCCTCCGGCGGGTAGACGCGGAATCCTGCGGCCGGCGTGCGGGTGCAGTCCTGGTAGTTGCCGGCCTGGGTGTAGCGCAGGGTGGCGCTGCCGGCCTTCCCCGGGGCGAGCAGCACGTCGGCTACGGGGGTGGAGTCGTCGCGTGTGGCCGCGGCACCGATCGGGCCGCCCTCGGCGTTCGCGGTGAGGGAGACCCCGGCGAAGCCTTTCAGCAGGCACGGTTCCGTACCGGAGTTGGTCAGGACCAGCTGCATGTAGACGCTTCCGGCCGCGCCGCCGCCCTTGTCATCGAGGCTGGCCGTGAGGTTGGCGGCCTTGCAAAGGGCAGGACCGGCCGCTGCGGCGGCCGAGGGGGAAGCGGCAGCCCCGCCGGACGCCTTCGGGGCCGGGCTGGCGGTAGGGGTCTGGCTGGACGGGGATGACGACGCCGGTGCAGGCATCGTGGCGCCCTGGGACTGGCTCTGGCCACAGCCGCTGAGCAGCATCGCCGCGGCGGCCGCCGCCGTCACCGAAGTAATTACCAGTTTGTGTTTCATCTGCTGAGGCCTCATGGCTCAACTTTTATGGTGCGCGGACGGCAGAGTCAACGACGCCACGACAGAGGGCGCGGATTGACGCCCGGATTGTGATTTCCGGGCGCCAACCCAGGCCCCGTGTCGGTGCAGGTTACTTTGGTGCCGGGCTACTCGGGACGGGCCGGGGCGGCAGGGACCCGCGCGGGCGCGGGCCTGCGGCTCCGGGCCAGCGCGAGCCCGCCCAAGCCGAGGCCGCCGACGCCGGCGAGCAGTCCCGCCCAGCTGCGCAGCTGGCCGCCGTCGTCGGTTACCGCGGTGGCCTGGGCCGCTCCGGCGGCGGAGTCCGCGTGCCCGGCACCGTGGCCGTCCGTTGCGGCACCGTGCCCGCCGGCTGCCGGGGCGCCGGCCGTCACGGTCAGCGACGGCGCCGGGGACTTCAAGGCGTGGGCGTCCTGGCCCTCGACCGGAACCTGCGACCAGTCGACCTGCCCGGTTTCGCAGCTCTGCAGGGTCGGGAAGTACAGCGTCTTCCCGGCCGCCTCCGGGAGCTTGACCGAGAGCACCAACGAGTCGCGGAGCTCCGGGCTCAAGGGCACCTTGGCGGTGTAGACGATCTGGCTGGTCCGCTTGGTGATGGCCGTGCCGTCGGCCAGCTTCTTGGGCTCGGCCAGCTGCTCCGTGACCTTGGCGGCGGTCCAGTTGGGGTTCACGTTGGGCTGCGCATCGTTGAGTTCGGGCGGCAGCGTGATGGTCACCCTGGTGGTGCCGGAGGTCTCGCAGCCATGCGGGATGGCGAAGGTCAGCAGGGCGGGGGAGCCTGAGGTGGTCTGGTCCGGGGAGACCCCGACGTGCGCCGAGGCGCCGCCGACGCCGGCGAGCATCAGGGCCGCGGTGCCACCGGCGACGGCGGCGCCGGACAGGGCGCGGCGGAGGGTGGAGGTGTGCGTGGTGGATTTGGGCTGGGTGGATTTGGGCATTGCAGTCGTCAAAACGGGTGCCTTTCAGGCGTGCGCGCGGCACTCGGGCGGCGCGCGGAAATGGGGGAGGCGCGGCGGGGCCCAGGTTCTTGGGCACGACCGGCCGCTGCCGGAAGGGAGGTTAGGAGAGGACGACGACGGCGGGCGGCCCGCGGCGGCAATCGCGCCGGAGGTTGCGCCAGGGAAGCGGCAGGGACTCCGCGGGCCACAGGGGCAGGGCGCGCAGGGCGACGGGACGCGGTGTTACCGGGGACGGGAGCTGGACCAGCGGCCGGAGCCACGCCGCGAGCTGCCACAATGCGTCCTCGCCGCGGGCCAGGAGCAGTGCGCAGACGAGCGTCGCGAGCGCGTGGCCGGCGAACATGGTGAGTGCGAGGGCCGAATCCAGGGCGTGGGACTGAAGAGGCCCGGCCGAAGGGACTAAAAGCGGGACCACGCCGTCGTGGTGCCCGGGGGCACCGAGGGGGCCGACGCCGGCTACAGGTGTGCTGAACGCCGCGAAGGCTTCGTGCAGCACCACCTGCCCGGCGCCCAGCAGGCTGGTCATGGCGGGAACGTTTAGTTTCAGCCGGGTGGCCGCGGTGGATGCCAGCCCGGTGAGGGCAAAGAACGCGGCCAGGATGGCGGGGGCGGGAAGCTGGCCGCCGCCGACGACGTGCGCAGCCGCGGCGAGGACCACAATCGTCGTGGCGACCATGGCTGCCCGGAGTGAATGGAAAGGCGTCCGGGCGTGGGACGTGCGCACGGAGTCCTCCTTCACGGCTCGACGGTGGCAGCGGTATGCCCCAATTCTACCGGCTGTCGAAAGATGCCCGGATGGCTAGGGCGGGTTGCGGTACGGAATCGGTCCTGCGCTACGCAAATGGATTCGCGCTGCGCAAACGGACCTGCGCTGCGGGGATCCGGAACTTGTCAACCTCCTTGAGACAGACCCGCTAGT
>NZ_JBEEQE010000013.1:0-110351 GCF_040137805.1 Pseudarthrobacter sp. B907
GCGTCTGCAGGCCCGAGGCCAGCGAGTTGTACATCCGCGACAGCACCAGGTTCGACGCCGCCCCGGCGAAACCCAGATCCGATTCCGGCTCAATGAAATTTCCTGTGGCAGTGTTCACGGGATCATTCGCGTACCCGCTGGTCGGCATCGCACCGGCCGCCATCGGCGGATCAATCACCAGCCCGGACCGGTTCGCACTCACCCCTGCGGCCACCAGGGCCTCATTCACCGCCGCGTCCGAAAGCGTCGAGACGCTGCCCTCACCGCCGGCGGCCGCAAACGCATCGGCGATGGTCACCGCCCACTTCGCATCGTTCTCGTTGGCTCTCAGGTACTCCCGGTAAGCCCTGACAACACCCGACGCCTCGATGCGCCCCCAGTAGCAGTTGGAGGCGAAGGAGGACAGCTGCCCCTCCAGGGTGCCAGGAGCCGAGGACACCCCCTCGTCCAGGCCACGCGAGTTAGCCGCGAAAGACCTCAGATTGGCAGGACGCGCCGAGGACGTCCCGCCCCCATACCCGCCGCCGGGCTGCGGGGTATCCCGGGACCCGGTAGCGGCCGCAGCCGGGGCGAACGTCGGAGCCTGACCCGGCTCCGCGTTCGGCCGCGATTCCTCACCGAAGAGCCAGTCACCGGCCTGCTCAAACACATTCCGGTTGTTGTGTTCCCGAACCCACTCGTTGTTCTTCTTCCGCCGGGCGTCCTCTTCCTGCGCGGCGTCGATCATCTGGCCCACGTAACCGGCCACCGTCCGCAGCGCCGATACCAACGCTCTCGCGTCGTTCCTCGCCGTGGCAGCGTTAGCCTCAAAAACCTCCGAAAAGTGCCCCTTGAAGTCCTCCTTCGCCGACGCGACGAACGACACCCGCGAACCCGCCTGCTCTTCAAGCCTTGAGGCCGCCGACTCGAACGCCGACCTCACCGACCCCGCCACGGTGTAGCTGAACCGCCCACCATCAGAAGCATCTGAAGCCGGCAACAACGGCATCTCAACGAACTCGGTCACAACCAAGGCCCCCCACTGGACACGAACTGGAACAACAAGAACTGGAACATCAAGAACAACCATCACGGAAGCCCAAGAAAGACCGGACCGGGCAAACCCAGGGCCGGCCGAAAGACCAAAACGGTGCAATGGCCAGGTAACCGCCCGCTCACCAGAGCGGAGCGGCTACCTGGCCCTCACAAAACCACCGGGAGGCTCAGGCGCCGCCGCCAGCGGAGAAAATGTCCTGCGAAATCTTCTGCAACTGCCCCCGCAGCTGCTCCAGCTCCTCCTTGGCCTTATCCAAGGCAGCCTTCGTCTCCGGCCACGTCGAACCCCGGAACTGCGCAGCCAAGGGACCATCCCAAATATTCGGATCCGACAAAATCTTTCCCTGCGCATCCAGCGCCGAAATCTGATCCGTGAAACCGCCGTTCACGATCGACTGCACCTGCCCGATCGCAGCCTTCGCTTGCTCAGTAGACAACACACGCGACATAGAAAATTCCTCCCCAAAAGACAACCATTTACCGCCGGCCACACACAGGCCGAGGCCCAGACCTCGCTGACGCTACCAACACCAGCCAATAAATCCAACAAAAGCAGAAACACGGTTGCGGTCCATGACCCGGGAACCCAGCTAGTCTTCCGGCCCGCCGACCAGCACAACGGCAGCCGGGGTCACGTCGCGCCAGGAGGCGGTGTTCGACGCGGCGGACCGGGCGCGGGGGGTCTGGGCAGCAGTCACAGAGGTTTCCTCCCGGAGAATCGATTGCAGACTCTAAGCCTGCCACGGCCCTGGCGGTGCACCATGCCAGGTCGTGACCCTCCCGGCGGTGCCAGCATGCCGTCACCGCGGGGCAGGATTCGGTTGAGTAGGGCCACGGTCCGGCGGTGCGCCGTGAACGCCAGGTCTACCGTTCGGGCGGGGTGGAAAAGCAACCACCACGCTGTGAAGGTGCAGGCTGCGAAGAGCGCCATGGTAGCGGCGCCAAAGGCACCTTCAGGCCATGGCAGGACGGCGCCGGGCAACCCGGCGAAGAAGCGGGCGACTGCTCCGACCCCGGCGGCGTAAGCCGCAGCGATGCCCAGCGGCACAGCGGCGAGGGCCGGGGCCAGCGGCACCAGCGGCACGGCCGCGGTCCCCAGCAGCGTGACCGGGGCGACGAGGACCGCGGCGGCCATATTGGCGGGCAGGGCGTAGCTTGAGAACTGCGGCTGCAGCAGCACGATCGCCGGTCCGCAGAAGGCCTGTGCGGACAGCGGCACAGCCAGCCCCGCGGCGAGCCAGCGCGGCACCGCTGCCGGGAACCAGGCCATGATCGGCCTGCCCGCCACCACGATGCCGAGCGTCGCCAGCACGGAGAGAAGGAATCCGAAGCTGGTGGACAGCGCCGGCTGTGCCAGCACCAGCACGATCACGGCCAGGCACAGGAAGCTCAAACCCCGTCCGGGTCGGCCGCCGGCCACGGCCAGGAGCCCGATCGCGCCCATTACGGCGGCCCGCAGGACGCTGGCGTCGGGGCCGACCATCAGGACGAACAGGCCCAGCCCAGCGATGCTGAGGACGGCCGAGAAAGCCCGGCTGAAGCGCAGGCTGCGGGCGGCCAGCATTAGGGCGCCAAGGATTAGGCTGCAGTTGGCGCCGCTCACCGCCGTCAGATGGGTCATCCCCACCGTCTTCATGGCAGCGGCGAGCTGCGGGTCCAGCGCCGCGGTGTCACCGGTCACCATGCCGGGCAGGAGCCCGCGCGCGTCGCCCGGCAGCCCGGCCGCGGCGGCGCTGAAGCCGTGCCGCAGGCCGGCGGGGGCTCGTTGCCAGCCGGCGGGCGTCGACAGCCGGACCGGGGCGGAGGAGGCGGTCAGCATTCCGGCCTCCGCTCCGCCGGCGCCGGCCGGCTTGAGCCTGCCGGTGGTCCGGATCCGCTGGCCCGGTTCGGCAGTTGCCCAGTCGTCCCCGCCCAGCACCAGCAGCGCCGTGCGGGACTCCACCCAGCGGCCGTCAAAGACCAGCACCAGGGCCGTGGCGGGGACCGCCCAGCGGGCGGTGAGTCGGGGGGCCGCCGCTCCCCCGAGCTGCCGCGGCACACCTGCGACTTCCAGTTCGGCTATCACGGAGGCGCCGCCGGCGACTGCCTCCGCGACGGCACCCTCATGCCGTTGCATGGACGCCACCGCCGCGTGGGCGGCAGTCGCGCAGGAGAGCAGCAGCGCCGCGGCCGCGGTGGCTCGCAGGCTGCGGGTGGCGGGCATGGGGCGCCCGCGCCGGTGCCGGTGCCGGTGCCAGTGCCAGTGCCAGTGCCAGTGCCAGGGTGCCAGCAGCGCCAGGGCAGCCGCCACGAGGCCGGTGCACAGGCCTGCGATCGCCGGAGGTTCCAGCCGACCGGCGGCGAGGGCCGTCCCCCAGACCAGCAGCGCCGCGGGCACCAGCCGGAGGTCGGTGCGGCGCCGCCGCCCGGGCTCGGTGGACCCGGTGCTCCGTCCTTGCTGCGCGGCCCGGACACGGTGATGGATCCAGGTCAGGGCGGCCTGTCCGGATCCTGCAGCCCGGATTCCCAGCCGCGCCCAGGCGCCCGGCGCCCCGTCTTCAGGTGCGGTGGCCGGGGCCGTGGTTGCCGCGGCCGCGTCACGGAAGGACTGCCAGCGGCGGCCCTGTTCTCCGGCCATGTCAGACCCGCACCAGCGGTAGCAGGGCCTCGAGCAGTTTAGGGCCCACCCCTTCGACGGCGTCGAGTTCCTCAACGCTGCCGAACCGGCCGTGCTGCTTGCGCCAGTCCACGATCCGCTGGGCCAGGACCGGCCCGACCCGGGGCAGCGTTGCCAACTCTTCGACGTCGGCGGTGTTGAGGTTGACCTTGGCCGGGGGGCCGGTGCCGCCCGGAGCACCCGACCCGTCGGCTCCGGCGCCGGGGACGGCGGCGTCGGCGCTGCCCCGCTCGGGGACAAGGATCTTTTGGCCGTCCTCAAGCAGGGCGGCGAGGTTGAGCCGGTCCAGGTCGGCGGTTCCCGTGCTTCCGCCGGCGGCGGTGATCGCCTCGTGGAGCCGACTGCCCGTCGGGAGCTGCACAATGCCGGGGCGCGCCACGGCACCGGCAACGTGGACCACGATCGAGCCGCCCGTCGCTGTGCCGGAGGGCTCGGCTCCGGCCGGGCCCGAGCCGTCCTGCCCGCCGGGACGCGGCTCACCAGCCCCGGCACCGGCAGGACCCGCACGGTCCTCGGCGCCTGCGCGGGACGGTTCCCCCAGGGGCTGGGCCCGGGGTGCGCCGACGGCGGCCTGCCACCAGAACCAGCCGCCCAGCAGCACCGATAGTGCCGCAAGCAACGCCGTGGCACGGCGGCCGGTCCGCCATCTGAACCTTGCGGCCGGGAGCCCCGCAGCGGCGCCCGCCTCCGGGGCTGCTGTGGTCGGTGCCACCGCCGCCGGCGCGGCGGCGAGCAAAGCGTCCTGCCGCGCCGGGCCCAGGCTGGCGGTCCAGCGGTGCCGGGCTGGGCCCGTGACCGGGTGGACTGCGCTGCGGGCTTCGACTCCCGGATCTCGGCGCGACATGGAACCCAGCCTAGGGACGGCGCCGCACCCTCGGCAGGCGCCGGATCGGCTATGTGGAAAGCGGCCTGGGGCCTCCGAGCCCCCCGGGCCCCGTGGACGCCGCGGCGGGACCGGACGCCCCCGGCAGCGGGGTGCTGCTCTCCCCCACAATCACGGCCAGCACGCCGAGTCCGGCGTGGGCCGCCAGCACGGCGGGCAGCGAACTGATCTGGGCCGGCGGGCAATCCGGAAGCATCCGTGCAAGCCGGGACGCCACTTGCTCCGCCTCGGCCCGGTTGCCGAAGTGGTGCACCGCAATCCGGGCTTCCCCGTCGGGTCTGGTCAGCGCATCCGCTGCGGCGATTTCCTCGAGCCGGGCAATGGCCCGGGCCGCGGAGCGGACCTTTTCCAGCGGCACGACTTTGCCGCCTTCGACCGCGAGTATCGGCTTGATCGAGAACATGGTCCCCCAGAGCGAGGCGGCCGCGCCGATCCGGCCGCCGCGGCGCAGCTGCTCCAGGCTCGGGACGTAGAAGTAGACCTTGGTGCGGGCCAGTCGCTCCTCGGCAAAGGCCTTGACCTCGTCGGCACTCCTGCCGTCGGCGGCCGCGACGACGGCGCTCTGCACGCCCATGCCTTGCGCCATCCCGACGGTGCGGGAATCCAGGACTTCCACCGGTATACCCACCCGGGCCGCCGCGAGGCGCGCCGAGTCGGCGGTGCCGGAGAGTTCGCCGGAAATGTGGATGGAGACCACCGCTTCGAAGCCACGGGCCGCCGCGGCGAGGTACGCCTGTTCAAACTGGCCGGGTGAGGGCCGGGAGGTCCGGACCGGAACCCCGCCGGCCAGGGCGACGGCGATGGTCTCTGCGATGTCGTCCTCGCCCTCGCCGTAGATCTCCTCGCCCACCATCACCGGCATCGGAACCACGCTGAGGCGGCCGTCGGCGGTGAAGTCGCGCACCCAGTCCGCCGGCAGGGCCGCCGCGGAGTCGGTGACCACGGCCGTGCGCACGGCCACCGCCGGCACCGGTTCAGGTACCGCTTCGGGCCGGGCGGCCTGGCGGAGCCGGATGAGGCGCTCGCGCAGCCACGGCCAGCCCGGGGGCTCACGGTCCGGCACGGGGCACCTCCTGGAAAGGGTTCCGGCCGCCGGCGAGTGCCGGCGGCCGGTTCAAACGCTGGCCTGCCCGGCTAGGCCGGGACGATGTTGACCAGTTTAGGCGCCCGCACAATCACGGTGCGGATACCCCGGCCGTCCAGCGCGCGCTGGACGTTCTCCGAGGCCAGCGCCAGTTCGCGCAGTTCGTCCTCGGAGATGCCCGGGGACACCTCGAGGCGGTCGCGCACCTTGCCCTGGACCTGGACGACGGCGGTGACCGTGTCCTGCACCAGGAGGGCTTCTTCGTGCGTGGGCCAGCCGGCATTGGCGACGGACGCCGGGTGCCCCAGCGCGTTCCACAGGTCCTCGGCCGTGTAGGGGGCGAACAGGCTCAGGATGACCGCGACGGCTTCCACCGCTTCGCGCACCGCAGGATCCGCGCCGCCGGCGCCGGCATCAATGGTCTTGCGGGTCGCGTTGACCAGCTCCATCAGCTTGGCCACGACGACGTTGAACTTGTTGGAGTCCAGCAGCGCCTCGGCATCCGCGATGGTGCGGTGCGTGACGGTGCGCAGCGCGCGGTCGCCGGTGGCGAAGTCGACGCCGGGTTCGCTCGTGACGTCCTGGCCCAGCCGCCAGGCGCGGGCCAGGAACTTCGCGGAGCCCGACGGCGAAACATCCGCCCAGTCGACGTCGTCCTCCGGCGGGGACGCGAAGATCATGGTCAGGCGCACGGCGTCGACGCCGAACTTGTCCAGCTGCTCACCCAGGTCCACGCCGTTGCCGAGGGACTTGCTCATGGCCTTGCCGCCGTTGAGTACCTGGCCCTGGTTCAGCAGCGCCCGGAACGGCTCGTCCGCCTCGATCAGGCCCAGATCGTGGATGACCTTGGTGAAGAAGCGGGCGTACAGCAGGTGCAGGATGGCGTGCTCGACGCCGCCGACGTACTGGCCCACCGGCATCCAGTCGTTGATCTTGGCCGGGTCGAACGGGCCCTCGGTGTACTCCGGCGAGACGAAGCGCAGGAAGTACCAGGACGAGTCCACGAAGGTGTCCATGGTGTCCGTGTCGCGCTTGGCCGGACCGTGGCAGCTGGGGCACTCCACGTTGACCCACGCCTCGGCGGCGGCCAGCGGGGACGTCCCCTTCGGGGACAGGTCTTCGCCGCGCAGATTCTCCGGCAGCGTAACAGGCAGCTGCTCGTCCGGGACGGGCACCTCGCCGCACGCCGGGCAGTGGATGATCGGGATCGGGGTGCCCCAGAACCGCTGACGGCTCAGCAGCCAGTCACGCAGGCGGAAGTTCACAAACTTCTCCCCGGTGCCCTGCTGCTCCAGGATCGCAATGGCCGCCGGGATGGCTTCGGCCTTGGGCAGGCCGTCCAGGGCGCCGGAGTTGATCAGCGTTCCTTCGCCGGCCGTTGCCGTGCCGGAGACCGCGGGGTCTTCCTCGCCGGTGTCCAGCACCGCCCGGACCGGCAGGTCAAAGGTCTTGGCGAAGTCCAAGTCACGCTGGTCATGGGCAGGGACTGCCATGATGGCGCCGGTGCCGTAGTCGGCCAGGACGTAGTCGGCGGCCCAGACGGGCAGCTTCTCGCCATTGAGCGGGTTGACGGCATAGCGGCCGGTAAAGACGCCGGTCTTTTCCCGTTCGGTGGACTGCCGCTCGATCTCGGAGAGCGCCTTGACCTGTTCGCGGTACGCGTCCAGGGCCTCGGCGTGTTCCTCGGTGACCAGTTCGACGGCGAGCGGCGCGTCCGCGGCCACCACAAAGAACGTCGCACCGTACAGGGTGTCCGGGCGGGTGGTGAAGACGGTGACGTCCTTGGCGGGCTTGCCGCCGTCGGCCTCGACCACGAAGGTGACGTGGGCGCCCTCGGAGCGGCCGATCCAGTTCTTCTGCATGGCCAGGACCCGCTCGGGCCAGTGCCCGCGCAGCTCGTCCATGTCGTCCAGCAGACGGTCGGCGTAGTCGGTGATCTTGAAGTACCACTGGTTCAGCGACTTTTTCGTCACGGCGGTGCCGCACCGCTCACAGGCGCCGTTGACGACCTGTTCGTTGGCCAGCACGGTCTGGTCCTTGGGGCACCAGTTGACCGGCGAGTCCTTGCGGTAGGCTAGGCCGCGCTCGTAGAAGCGCTTGAACAGCCACTGGGTCCAGCGGTAGTAGCCGGGGTCCGAGGTGTGCAGCCGGCGGGACCAGTCCGCGGAGATGGCGTAACGCTTGAACGATGCCGCCTGCGTATCGATATTGGCGTAGGTCCACTCGCTGGGGTGCGCGTTGCGCTTGATCGCGGCGTTCTCGGCCGGCAGGCCGAAGGAGTCCCAGCCGATCGGGTGCAGCACGTCATAACCCTGCTGGCGCAGGTAGCGCGCGACGACGTCGCCCATCGCGAACGCCTCGGCGTGGCCCATGTGGAGGTCGCCGGACGGGTACGGGAACATGTCCAGCACGTAGCGGCGTTCCTTCGAACCGTCATCCAGGGGCGTGAAGACCTTGAGGTCTTCCCAGACCTGCGGCCACTTGGCCTCCATGGCGGCGAAGCTGTAGGCGCCCTCTTCGGGGCCTTCGTTCGCTGCGGCTGCTGCTGTTCCGGTTTCTGTCTCCGGCTGAACGCTCACTGCTGGCCTCTTCTGTCTTTCAGGCTTGTGTTTCCAAGCGCTGGTCCTGTCAAGCTTCCGCCCCGCCGGGATGGTTTCCCGTCCCCGGCAGCTGATCTTTCGCGGCCTTCCTGCCGCCGGCCCGGGGAGCCCCAGACACACAAAAGCCCCTCGACATGGAGGGGCTGCCGCTCGGCAATCCGAGATGGAGTTCGGGATGCCGGGCGGCTAGCTAAGCAGAAGGATCGCGCGCATGGAACTACTTTAGCGCCTTCGCGCGGCGTCCGGGGCGAGGCCCGCTCGAAATTGGGCCGCACAATCCCCTCGGGCGATACCAAATTGTTATATTCCCCCGGTGAATAGGCGGTGGTACTTACGCCGATATCGGGCCCCCGGACTCCCGTAGCGTAGAAATACGCAACGAGTAATACAACTCTAAAGACAAGTAGCCGGCCGTCAGTTTATGGGTATTGATTCGGTCCTCGGCAAGTAGTTTTTCGGCGGCCGGGAAAGGTACCCGCAGCGGGCGCCACTGAGGCATGATACGGGCGTTTTTGGGGACTGGGCGGGGGAAATCCTGAGAGGTTGCTAAAAGTTTCGAACAGGGACACTATGCACTCAAGATCTCGGGGGGGATTCGTAAATGGTCTCGGGTTGAGGAGCCTGATATGTATCGTTTGCGTGCGTCTGCCCTGCCACAATTCGCTAAACTGCCACCGCGCTCCCGCGCGGCCGGCAGCCGCCCGGAAAAGGTCTAGCCATGTTCGGCTGGATTACCCGGTTCAGTATGCAGTTCCGCATCCTGGTTCTGGCTCTCGCAGCCGGGCTTGTCACCTTCGGCGTTGTCAATGTGCCCCGGATGGCTGTGGACAGCATGCCCGAGTTCGCCCCCGCGCAGGTCGAAATCCAGACCGAGGCCCTGGGCCTCTCCGCTGTTGAAGTCGAACAGCTCATCACCTCACCGATGGAAGCCGACCTCCTCAACGGGGTGGCCTGGCTGGACGAAATCCGCTCGAAATCGGTTCCGGGCCTGTCCTCCATCGAACTCGTCTTCCAGCCGGGCACCGACCTGCTCAGGGCCCGGCAGCTCGTGGCGGAACGGATGACCCAGGCACACGCCCTGCCGAACGTGTCGTCCCCGCCGCTGATCATGCAGCCGATGTCATCGACCAGCCGCGTGATGATGGTCCGGATGAGCTCCAAGCAGCTCTCAGGCATCGAAATGTCCGTCCTGGCCCGGTGGAAGATCAAGCCGCGGCTGATCGGCATCCCGGGGGTGGCGAACGTGGCCATCTGGGGCCAGCGCGAACAGCAGCTGCAGGTGGAGGTTACCCCCACCCAGTTGCAGGAGAAGGGCATCACGCTGGAGCAGGTGATCAAATCCACCGGCAACGCCGTCTGGGTTTCGCCGCTGAGCTTCCTTGAAGCGTCCACGCCGGGCACCGGCGGCTTCGTTGAGTCCCCCAGCCAGCGACTCGGCATCCAGCACGTCCTGCCGATCCGCACCCCGGCGGACCTCTCCAAGGTCAGCGTCGAGGACACCAACCCGCGGTTGCTCCTCGGGGACATTGCCAAGGTCCGCGAGGACCACCAGCCGCTGATCGGCGACGCGGTGGTCGGACAGGATCCGGGCCTGCTGCTGGTGATCGAGAAGTTCCCGGGGACCAGCGCGCTCGAAGTCACCAAGGACATTGAAGCGGCTCTGAAAGACCTCGAACCGGGCCTCGCCGGCGTCCAGATGGACACCTCGGTGTTCCGCCCGGCGGCGGCACTGCAGGACTCGGTGGACGGCCTGGCGCTCGCGCTGCTGTTCAGCCTGCTGATCGCCGTTGCCCTGTTCTGGCTGTTGTTCCGCTCCTGGCGGGTGGCCGTGATCGGCCTGGTTGCCCTGGCCACCTCGGTGACGACGGCAGCCGTGGTCCTGCAGCTGCAGGGGGCCACTTTGAACGTGGCGGTCCTGGTCGGTATCTTCCTGGCCGTCGCCCTGATTGTGGGCGACATCATCGAGGATGTGCAGGCCCAGCGCCGGCGCCGGGCCGACTACGACGGTTCTTCCGACCCTGCCGCGGACTTCCGCTCACGGATCGGGTACGCCGTCCACAGCGTGCGCACCCCGCTGTTCCACGCCTCGCTCATCATGCTGATCCCCCTGGTACCGTTGCTCTTCGCCTCCGGGATCGGCGGGGCGTTCTTCCGTCCGCTGATCTGGGCCCTGGTGCTGGCCCTGCTTGCCTCGCTGATCGTAGGCCTCGCCGTCACACCCGTGCTGGTGCACCTGCTCCTGCCCCGTGACGCGTCCTTCCGGCGGGAATCGGCGGGATTTGACCGGGCCCGCGCCTCCTACCAGCGCACCCTGACGGCAGCCCGCTCCCGCACGGCCCTCGGCATCGCTGCCGTCGCCGTCGTCGGCGTGCTGGGCCTGGCGGCCGCATCCCAGCTGGTTGGCAACCGCCCTGTGGTTCCGACGCTGCCGGACAGGACCCTGCTGGTCCAGTGGGACGCCATGGCGGGCACCTCCAACGCGGAAGTCACCCGGATCGCAGCGCGCGCCTCGGACGAACTCCGGACGGTGCCTGGCGTATCAGGGGTCGGCGGGCACGTCGGCCGGGCGATCGCCGCGGACCAGGTGGTCGGCAACAGTTCCGCGGAACTGTGGGTGTCCATCGCGGCGGACGCGGACTACGCGGCAACCGAAAGCGCCGTCCGTGAAGTCGTCAAGGGCTACCCGGGCATCGCGAACAACGTCGTCAACTACTCCCAGCAGCAGATCGGCGAACTCCGCAGCACCCTGGACCCGGGCTTCGCGGTCCGCGTCTACGGCACGGACATGACCGTGTTGCAGCAGAAGGCCGAGGAAGTCCGGAAGGCAATCGCCGGCGTCAGCGGCGTGGGAAACCCCCGGGTCAACTCGACGCCCAAGACGCCCATCGTGGAGGTCGAAGTCAACCTGGAGGCGGCCCAGAAGGTCGGCATTAAACCAGGTGACGCCCGGCGCGCCGCGGCAGCCCTGATGCAGGGCATCGTCGTTGGCAACCTCTTCGAACAGCAGAAGGTGTTCGAGGTTGTGGTCCGGGGCGCCGTCGATGTCCGGGACGACCTGACCAGCGTGCGGGACCTGCTGCTGGACTCCCCCGACGGCGGCCACGTCAAGCTCGGCGACATCGCCGCGGTGCGGCTGGTTCCCAACGAGGTGGTGATCATGCACGATGACACCTCGCGGAGGATCGACGTGATCGCGGACGTCAGCGGCCGTCCCCTCGCGGACATCCAGCGGGACATCAACGATGCCGTCCGGAAGATCGAGTTCCCGCTCGAGTATCACGCCGAGATCCCGACCAAGTACAGCGAGAACCAGGCGGCCGACACCATGGTGGTCGGTCTGGCCATCGCAGCCTTCCTGGCCGTGCTGATCCTCCTGCAGACGGCGCTGCGGAGCTGGAAGCTCGCCCTCGCGGTCTTCCTGTCCCTGCCGGCGGCCCTGGCCGGCGGCACCGTGGCGGCATGGCTGTCCGGGGCGGTGAATTCGCAGATTGTGCTGACGGCGTTCGCGGCGGTCCTGGCCATCACGGCCCGGAACGCGGCGCTGCTCTCGGCGCGCTGCGACGAACTGTGGCGGGAAGATCCGGCAGCCTCCCGGGCGGCGGTTGTGATGGCGGCAGCCCGCGACCGGATCTCCCCGGTTCTCAAGACCGCCCTGATCACCGTTCTGGTGCTGATCCCGCCGGCTGTCTTCGGCGGAGTCATCGGCCAGACCGTCCTGGGCCCGATGCTGCTGATCATCGTCGGCGGCCTCGTCACCGCGACGCTCTGTGCGCTCTTTGTGTTCCCGCTCCTGGTGTTCTGGTTCGGCCCGAAGGAAGGGCCCGAGGAATGGGAATCCGTCAATGAATCCGAAGTTCCCGTAATGCAGGAAAAGGTGGAAGTAAAATGACCAGCCAAAAGCCCCTCCGGCGTCAGCCCCTGGCGGCCGCTGTCTGTGCAGCACTCCTGAGTTCCCTGCCTGCCTGCGCGGCGACTCCGGCGGCCAGCAGTTCCTCGGTCCAACTGGCCAACGACCCGGCCAAGGTGGAGAAGAACGCCACCACGGGAATCGCCAAGATCACCCTCAATGCCCGCGCTGTGCAGCGGCTTGAGCTGAAGACGGACACGGTCAAGCCGGGAGCGACCGGCACCGAGGTGCTGCTTCCGTACGCGTCCCTGCTCTACGACGCGAGCGGCAAGACCTGGGTGTACACGAATCCGGAGGAACGTGTCTACCAGCGCCAGGCGGTCACGGTCGCGAAGGTCGAAGCCGGCGTCGTGACCGCCACCGCCGGCCCGCCGGCGGGCACCGCCATCGTCACCGTCGGCGCGGCAGAACTGTTCGGCGCAGAGTTCGATACGGCGCACTGACATGCGCCGGATCATTGCGACGAGCCTAAGGTTCCGGTCCATCATCGTTGCGATGGCCGCTGCCTTGATGATCGTAGGCAGTGCCCAGCTCAGCACAGCCTCGGTGGACGTGTTCCCCGAATTCGCGCCGCCCAAGGTCGAGGTGCAGACCGCGTGTCTGGGCCTGACGGCGTCCGAGGTCGAGGAACTCGTCTCTGTCCCGATGGAGGAGGCGTTCAACGGGATCGACGGCCTGGACCACATGCGGTCCAAGTCAGTGTCCCAACTCTCCTCCATCGTGCTCGAGTTCAAACCCGGGACCGATGTCCTCAACGCCCGGCAGATGGTGTCCGAGCGGATGGCGACCGTCATCCCGACGCTGCCCACCTGGGCGGCGCCGCCGGTGATGCTCCAGCCGCTGTCCTCGACGAGCCGGGTCATGAAGATCGGGTTGTCCTCGGACACGCGCTCGCTGATCGAAATGTCGATGATCTCCTACTGGAACATCCGGGCCCACCTGCTGCGGGTACCGGGCGTGGCCAACGTGGCCATCTGGGGTGAGCGCCTGCAGATGTTGCAGGTCCAGGTGGATCCGGCCAAGCTGGCCGCCCACGACGTCACGCTGGAAAACGTGATGAACTCCACCTCGGACGCTTTGGACGCCGGGCTGCTCAAGTACTCCCCCGGCGCCCTGATCGGCACCGGCGGCGCACTCGAGACGCCGAGCCAGAGCCTGAGCATCCGCCACGTCCAGCCGATCACCGGTCCGCAACAACTGGCCCAGGTCGCGCTGGAACAGCGTGAGGGGCAGGAACCGCTGCGCCTCGCCGACGTTGCCACCGTTGTCGAGGACCACCAGCAGCTGATCGGCGACGCCGTCATCAACGGCGGACCCGGCCTGATGCTGATCGTGGAGAAGCTCCCCTGGGGCAACACGCTGGAGGTCACCCGCGGCGTGGAGGAGGCCCTGAAGGAGCTCCAGCCAGGCCTGACCGGCATCGCGGTGGACACCACGCTGTTCCGGCCGGCGACCTTCATCGAGGAATCCCTGGGCAACCTCAGCGTGGCGCTGCTGCTGGGCTGCCTGCTCGTGATCCTGGTCCTCAGCGTGTTCCTGTTCCAGTGGCGCACCGCGCTGGTCAGCGTGGCGGCCATCCCGCTCTCGCTACTCACGGCGGCCCTGGTCCTCTACTGGACAGGAGGCACGGTCAACACGATGGTGCTAGCGGGATTGGTGATCGCCGTCGGGGTGGTGGTGGACGATGCCATTATCGACGTCGAAAACATCGTCCGCCGGCTCCGCCAGCACCGGGCTGCCGGCGGCACCGACAGCGCGGCGCGGGTGGTGGTCAACGCCTCCCTGGAGGTCCGCGGCCCGATTGTCTACGCGACCCTGATCATCGTCGCGGCCACCGTGCCGATCTTCTTCCTGGACGGCCTCACCGGATCCTTCTTCCGCCCGCTAGCCATCTCCTACACCCTGGCCGTGTTCGCGTCCATGCTGGTGGCCCTGACCGTTACCCCGGCCATGGCGTACATCTTCCTGCGCAACGCGAAGCTTGAGGACCGCGACCCGCCCCTGGTTCGGGTCCTCAAGCGCTGGTACGGCGCCGGGCTCCGGCCCATCGTCCGCCGCCCGCTCCCGGGCTACCTGTCGCTGGCCGCGCTGGGTGTGGTGGGCATTGTGGCCGCGCCCCTCCTGGGCCAGTCGCTGCTCCCGTCCTTCAAGGAACGCGACTTCCTGATGCACTGGGTCACCCAGCC
The DNA here is from genome assembly GCF_040137805.1 of Pseudarthrobacter sp. B907. NCBI lineage: Bacteria > Bacillati > Actinomycetota > Actinomycetes > Micrococcales > Micrococcaceae > Pseudarthrobacter > Pseudarthrobacter sp. B907. Next base: position 14,352 of record NZ_JBEEQE010000013.1, read on the forward strand.
GGGAACGTCGAATTCCGAGGAGGTCCGGGTCAGCCAGTTGGCCTGCAAGGAGCTGATGACGGTGCCCGGGGTGCGCAACTGCGGATCCCACATCGGGCAGGCGTTTGCGGCCGATGAAGTCGTCGGCGTCAACTTCGGCGAAAACTGGATCAGCATCGATCCCGCGGCGGACTACGGCAAGACCCTCGCCTCGGTCCAGGAACTGGTGGACGGCTACCCCGGCATCCACCGGGACGTCCAAACCTACCTCAAGGAACGCGTCCGGGAAGTGCTCACCGGCACCGGCTACGCCGTTGTCGTCCGGGTGTACGGCGACGACCTCGCAGTTCTCCGGAAGGAAGCGGACAAGGTCAAGAAAATCCTCGGCGGAATCGAGGGTGCCGTCGGCGCGAAGATTGCGCTGCAGGTGGACGTGCCGCAGATCGACGTCGAAGTGAACCTGGCCGCCGCCAACCAGTACGGGCTCAAGCCGGGTGACGTGCGGCGTGCCGCGGCCACCCTGGTCGCCGGCGAGGAGGTCGGCGACGTCTACCGCGACGGCAAAGCCTACGACGTGCAGGTCTGGAGCCCGCCGGAGACGCGCACCAGCGTCACCAGCATCGAGAACCTGCAGATGGACACCCCGAGCGGGCAGCGGATCAAGCTCGCCGACGTGGCCAAGATCTCGGTCAAGCCGACCCCGAACGTGATCGAGCGTTCGGAGGGCTCACGCCGGCTCGATGTCAGTGCCAACGTCAAGGAGGGCGACCTGGTCAAGGTCGTGGAGGAACTGAAGGGCAACCTCGAAACCGTGGAGTTCCCGACCGGCTACCACGCCGACGTCCTCGGTGAGTACGCGGAACGGCAGGCCGCCTCCCAGCGCCTGCTGGTCTTCTCGGTGGGCGCCATCGCGGTGATCTTCCTGCTGCTGCAGGCGGCTTTCCGCAGCTGGCGGCTGGCGACCCTGGTGATCCTGACCCTGCCGGTGGCCCTGGTGGGCGGTGTCCTCGCAGCGCACCTCAGCGGCGGGATCCTGTCCCTGGGCTCGCTGGTTGGCTTCCTCACGGTGATGGGCATTGCCGCCCGCAACGGCATCCTGCTGATCAACCACTGCCAGCACCTCGAACAATTCGAGGGCGTGCGGTTCGGCCCCGGACTGGTGCTGCGCGGCGCCGCCGAGCGGTTGTCCCCGATCCTGATGACCACCCTGGCCACGGCCCTGGCCCTCGTGCCGCTGGTGGTCATGGGCAACATTCCGGGGCATGAGATCGAGCACCCCATGGCCGTCGTCATCCTCGGCGGCCTGGTCACCTCGACCCTGGTGAACCTGTTTATCGTCCCCTCGCTCTACCTGCGGTTCGCCAAGGGCCGCGCGGAGCGCGAGCACGGGCTCCATGCGGCCCAGCCGGCCACCGCCGGCTAGCCGCGGCACACAACCCCAAAGAGAGGCGTGTTTCATGATTCAGCGACGAAGGCGGTTCACCGCCTACGGCTCGGCTGCCCTGCTGGTGCTGGCGACGTTCACCGCGACGTCGGCACCGGCGGCCGCCGCCGCGCCGTCGGGCCAGGAGCTCTGCGGGCCGGGGTCGGCGATCAGGTTCGACCGGGACGATTATCCGTCGTCGCCGCGGATCGACAATAAGTGGTTCCCGCTGGTCCCCGGCATGCAATTCACCACAACAGGGACGGTCACGGACGCCGGGGGCACAAGCGCCCACACCGTGGTCCACACGGTCACCGGCCTGACCAAGGTGATCGACGGCGTCAAGACCCTCGTGATGTGGGACCGGGACTACTCCGACGGCGAGCTCACCGAGTCCGAACTCGCGTTCTTTGCCCAGTCGGACAAGGGCGACGTCTGGTTGTTCGGCGAATACCCCGAGGAATACGAAAACGGAACATTCGTCGGTGCGCCCAGCACCTTCATCAGCGGCATCCAGCGGGCACAGGCCGGCATCGCGATGCAGGCGGAACCGCACCGCAACACCCCCGCCTACGTGCAGGCCTACGCACCGAAGGTGGACTTCCTGGACTGCGGGGACGTGCTGTACAAAAACCTGCGGGTCTGCGTCCCGACGGGCTGCTACAACGATGTGATGGTGATCGACGAGTTCAACCCGCTGGATCCGCCGAGCGCGGGCCACCAGCGGAAGTACTACGCCCCCGGCATCGGGCTCGTGAAGGTCACGGCTTCCGGCGGTGACAGCCAGGAGTTCATGGACCTCGTCAAGATCAAGAAGCTCAGCCGCGCCGAACTCGAGCATGTGAACGCCCAGGCACTCGCCCTGGACGGGCGGGGCTACACCGTGAGCAAGGACGTCTACGCCAAGACGCCGCGCGCCGTCGTCGCGTATCCGCGTACCGGCTCCTGACGGGCGCGGCCCGCAGCCGGCACCGGCCCGCGGTTCCCGCCCCACACGGAAGAGCTCCGGTCAGCCTGGCTGACCGGAGCTCTTCCGTGCTGCGGGTGACCGCCGGGAGGAAGGCTACTTCACGTCCTCGTCGACCCAGTCCATGGACTTGGTGACGGCCTTCTTCCAGAGACGCATCTGGCGCTCGCGTTCAGCCTGGTCCATCTTCGGTTCCCAGCGCTTATCCTCGGACCAGTTGGCCGAGCACTCGCCCAGGTCCTTCCAGAAGCCGACGGCGAGGCCGGCCGCGTAGGCGGCGCCGAGCGAGGTCGTCTCGACCACCTTCGGCCGGATCACCGGGACACCCAGGATGTCGGCCTGGAACTGCATCAGGGCGTCGTTGGCGACCATGCCGCCGTCGACCTTGAGCTCGGTCAGCGGCACACCGGAGTCGGCGTTGACGGCGTCGAGCACCTCGCGGGTCTGGAAGGCGGTGGCCTCCAGGGCCGCGCGGGCGATGTGGTTCTTGTTCACGAACCGGGTGAGGCCGACGATCGCGCCGCGGGCGTCGGAACGCCAGTACGGGGCGAACAGGCCGGAGAATGCCGGCACGATGTACACGCCGCCGTTGTCCTCGACCGACGCCGCCAGTGCCTCCACTTCCGGGGCGCTGCCGATCATGCCGAGGTTGTCGCGCAGCCACTGCACCAGGGATCCGGTGACGGCGATGGAGCCTTCCAGGGCGTAGTGCGGGGCGGCGTCGCCGAGCTTGTAGCCGACCGTAGTCAGCAGCCCGTTCTTGGAGTGGACGATCTCCTCACCGGTGTTGAAGATGAGGAAGCAGCCCGTGCCGTAGGTGTTCTTGGCCTCGCCGGCGTCGAACGCGGCCTGGCCGAACGTCGCCGCCTGCTGGTCGCCGAGGATGCCGGCCACCGGCACCTCGCGCAGCAGCTGCGACGTGTGGACGGTGCCGTAGACCTCGGAGGAGGACTTGATGGCCGGCATCATCGAGGCCGGGACACCGAAGGCGTCCAGGATTTCCTGGTCCCAGGACAGCGTCTCGAGGTCCATGAACATGGTCCGCGAGGCGTTGGTGACGTCCGTGACGTGCACGCCGCCGTCGGTCCCGCCGGTGAGGTTCCAGAGCACCCAGCAGTCGGTGTTGCCGAAGACCAGGTCCCCGGCCTCGGCCTTGGCGCGGGCGCCCTCGACGTTGTCCAGGATCCACTTAATCTTGGTGCCGGAGAAGTAGGTTGCCAGCGGCAGTCCCACCTTCTGCTTGAAGCGCTCCGGGCCGCCGTCCTTGGCCAGCTCGTCGACGATCGACTGGGTGCGGGTGTCCTGCCAGACGATCGCGTTGTACACCGCCTTGCCGGTGGTCTTGTCCCAGACCACCGCGGTTTCGCGCTGGTTCGTGATGCCGACCGCGGCAATGTCGTGGCGGGTCAGGTTGGCCTTGGACAGTGCGGAGGCGATGACCTCGCGGGTGTTGTTCCAGATCTCGGCGGGGTCGTGTTCCACCCAGCCGGCCTGCGGGAAGATCTGTTCGTGTTCCATCTGGCCGGAGGAAACGATGTTGCCGCTGTGGTCGAACACGATGGCGCGGGTGCTCGTGGTTCCCTGGTCAATGGCGATTACATACTGGTTCATGCTGACGTCCTTGTCGGTTGGGCCTGCGGTTGAAATTGATGCGTACGGCTGTGATTCCTAGGAGGCTGCGGCGGTCGCGATGATCGGCACCACGGCTGCCACGATGCCGGCGAGTCCGCCGCCGACGAGCGGTCCGACCACCGGGATCCACGAGTAGCTCCAGTCGGAGGAACCCTTGCCCTTGATCGGCAGCAGGGCGTGGGCGATGCGCGGGCCCAGGTCACGGGCGGGGTTGATGGCGTAGCCGGTGGGGCCGCCGAGGGAGACACCGATGCCGACGACCAGCAGGGCCACGGCCAGCGGGCCCAGCCCGGAGGGGGTCCCGCCGAAGGTCAGGATGACGAACACGAGGACAAAGGTGCCGATGATTTCCGTGACCAGGTTCCACGGGGTGGAGCGGATGGCCGGGCCGGTGGAGAAGACGCCCAGCTTGCTGGCAGGCTCGGGTTCGACGTCGAAGTGCTGCTTGTGTGCCAGCCACATCACGACGGCGCCCAGGAACGCCCCGAGCAGTTCACCGCCGAAGTAGGTCAGGGTGGAGCCGAAGTCGACCGCGACCCCGGGGGCGTACTCCTTCTTGCCGTTGAGCAGCAGCCCGAAGGTCACGGCGGGGTTCAGGTGCGCGCCCGACTTGGCGGCGACGTAGACACCGGAGAAGACGGCAATGCCCCATCCCCAGGTGACCATCAGGAACCCGCCGTTGTTGCCCTTGGTGCCTTTGAGCGCGACGTTGGCCACAACGCCGCAACCCAGCAGGGTCAGCATTGCGGTGCCGAATACTTCGGACAGGAAAACTATTCCAAGAGACATCTTTGACTCCTCTATTTTCTGTTGTCAGCCCTTCGCGAGTTTGAAGGGCCGTTGGGCCGGCAGCGGTTTCGCGCTGCCGGCCGGCCACTGCCGGGCCCGCCAGGGGCCCTGCAGTCTTTGCGCCCGGACAAACCCGTCCGGACACGCAAGCTTTAGGCGACCAGGCTGTGGACCTGGACACCGTGGAACCATTCGAGCACCTCCTGGGCGTGGTGGATCTCGGCGGTCCGTGCCGCGGCGTCCCAGCCCAGCGGGCCGGACAGGACCTCGGCTACCTCGTTCAGCAGTTCCCCGGTCACCAGGCCGCGGAAGGCGAGCGACGTGCGGCGGATGAGCACGTCAATCAGGTGGCCGAGCTGTTCGTTCTGTGCCATGTACTCCAGTTCCCGCACACTCAGTTCGCGGGTGGAGTGCAGCAGCCGGTCTTCCCCGGCGTCGAGGTAGGCCATCACGTCCGCGGCGCGCGTTCCGTAGCGGGTCAGCAGGACCGCGGTCCGGTCCGCGTCACGGCCGGGGCCCATGTGGGCCTTGATCCAGCGCTGAACGCCATCCTCGGTGCCCGGGAACCCGGCGCCGCCACCGATGGCGAGCTTGGCCGTCGAGACTTTCCGCTCCAGGCCGAGCTCGGCCAGCACGTCGTTGCTCAGGTGCTCGGCGAGGGCCCGGAAGGTGGTCCACTTACCGCCCACGAGGCTGAGCACGACGGGGCCGCCGGCCTCGCGCTGCGCCGAACCCTTGGCCGGGCCGCGGCGTTCGATCCGGTAGTCGCGGCTGACAAAGCCGGGCTGCGTGGCGTCGTGCTTCGGCAGGGGACGGACGCCGGAGAAGGTGTAAACGATCTGCTCCCGGTCCACCCTGATTTCGGGGAAAACGTGGCCGATCAGGTCGAAGAAGTAGTCGATCTCGGCGTCGGTGCAAATGGCGTCCTCGGCCATGTCGGCGTCGACGTCGGTGGTGCCGACGAGGACGCGGTCACCCATCGGGTAGATCAGCACGATCCGGCCGTCCGTGTGCTCGAAGAAGATCTCCCGGCCCTGGCAGGCTTCGAGGAGTTCCGGGTGGTCCAGCACGATGTGCGAGCCCTTGGTGCCACCCATAAAGGCCGAGGCGGCTCCCATGGCCTGGTTGGTCAGGTCCACCCAGGCGCCGGTGGTGTTGACCACAACGTCGGCGCTGAAGTCGAAGACCTCCCCGGTCAGTTCGTCGCGGAGCTGGACCGTGCCGGAGCCTGCGGCCTCCCCCGCCCCGTTCATGGAGACGAGGGACAGGTAGTTGCTGGCGCGGGCACCGTTGCCGCCCGCCTCGCCGGCCTTCTCGCCGTCCTGGAGGACGTCCAGGGTGAGCCGCTCCGGATTGTGCACGGACGCGTCAAAGTAGGTCGCCGCGTATTTGATGCCCGGGTGCAGCCGCGGCAGCTCGGCGAGGGCGCGTTTGCGGCCGCGGAACTGGTGGCGCGGCACGGTGCCGCCGTCGCGGGAGAAGAAGTCGTACATGCTCAGGCCGAGCTTGATCAGGAAGGCGCCGCGTTCCGTGGGCGCGCCCTGCTGCTTGTGGGTCAGGAACCGCAGCGGCGCGGCGAGGATGCCGGAGAAGGTGCTGAAGATCGGGATGGTGGTCTGGAGCGGCTTCACGTAGTGCGGCGCGATGCGCAGCAGCCGGTTGCGTTCGACCACGGATTCCTGGACGAGGCGGAACTCGCCGTTTTCGAGGTACCTGATGCCGCCGTGGATCATGTGCGAGGAGGCGCCGCTGGCGCCCTGGCAGAAGTCGCCGCGTTCCACGAGGGCCACGTCCACGCCCTGCAGGGCCAGGTCACGGAAGGTCCCGACTCCGTTGATGCCGCCGCCGATGATGAGCACCTGCGCGTGCGGCCGGTTCCGCAACTGCTGCACGGATGTGCGCCCGCTGCTCGACGCCGGATGGCCGGATGAAACCTTGTTTCCCAAAACTGCTCCTTGGGGCTTGGTACTGCGCGGCGCGCCGTCTGGCACGTCGCCGTTCAACACTATTCTTTGGAGTAATGGAAAATGGAGTCAAGCACTATGCACAAACGTGCAGAATGGATATGCAATGTCGCCGACCCGCCAGTCCGACGCCCTCCGGGCCGCCCAGCTGTATTACCTCCAGGACCTGACCATGGACGCGATCGCCCGCGAGCTCCGCACCTCCCGGTCGACCGTTTCCCGGCTGCTCTCCGCGGCCCGTGAATCCGGCCTCGTGCAGATCCAGATCCGCAGCCCGCTCGACACGGGCCCCGAACTCGAAGGCATGATCCGGGACGAATACAAGGTCGATGTGCACGTTGTGCCGGTGGTGGACACCCTCAATGAGGCGGAAACGCTGGACCGGGTGGCGATGCAGGCCGCGCGCACCATCGGCCCGCTCGTGGACTCGAACGCCATCATCGGCGTGGCCTGGGGCTCCACGCTGAGCGCGGTCAGCCGGCACCTGACCCGGAAGATCACCCACGACAGCGTCATCGTCCAGCTCAACGGGGCCGGAAACATGCAGACCACCGGCATCACCTACGCCTCGGACATCATGCGGCGCTTCGGCAGCGCCTACGGTGCCCGGGTGGAACAGTTCCCGGTGCCGGCCTTCTTCGACCACGCGGCCACCAAGGAGGCCATGTGGAATGAACGCAGTGTTCAGCGCATCCTGCGGCTGCAGGCCCGGATGAGCATCGCGATCTTCGGCGTCGGATCGGTCGACGCCGACTACCCCAGCCACGTCTACGCCGGCGGCTACCTGGATGAGGACGACCTGAACGTGCTGGCCGGTTCCGACGTCGTCGGGGATGTGGCCACAGTGTTCTTCCGCGCCGACGGCTCCTCCGACGGGATCACCCTCAACGAACGGTCCACCGGGCCGGACCTTGCCCAGCTCCGGCAGGTCCGGCGCCGGATCTGCGTGGTCTCCGGTGCGTCCAAGATCAACGGCCTGCGCGGTGCGTTGGCGGCGGGCCTGGCCACGGACCTCATCCTCGACGAGGCCACGGCCCGGCGCCTGGTCGGAACCGAGCACCCAGCCTGAGTGCCGTTCCGCACCGGCCGGGCCGCCGGAATGGGTAGAGTCGATGCTATGAGAATTTTGCCCCGGCTGACCCTAAACAACGGTGTCCTGATGGACCGCCTCGGGTTCGGGCTCTACAAGGTCCCGCCGGCCGACGCGGCCGGGCTCGTCACCATGGCGCTGGAGGCAGGCTACCGGCACTTGGACACGGCCGCCATGTACGGAAACGAAACCGGCGTCGGGAAAGCTATCGGCGCCCTGTCCGCCTTCGACGGCTCCGCCGGCGGTTCCGGCGAACTGCACCCCCGGCTCGCCCGTGAGGACCTTTTTGTGACCACAAAGCTCTGGAATGACGACCAGGGCTACGACGCGACGCTTCGGGCCTTCGACACCTCCATCGCCAAGCTGGGCCTGGAATACCTTGACCTCTACCTGATCCACTGGCCGTGCGCCCGGCGCGGGCTGTACACGGAGAGCTACCGCGCCCTCGAAACCCTTTACCGCGAAGGCAGGGTCCGCGCGATCGGGGTGTCCAACTTCCAGCCCGCACACCTGGAGAACCTGCTCCAGAGCGCGGAAGTGGTGCCCGCCGTCAACCAGGTCGAGCTGCACCCGTGGCTGCAGCAGGACGAGCTGAGGGCCCTGCACGCCTCGCTGGGCATCACCACCGAGGCCTGGAGCCCGCTGGGCCGGGGCCAGGTGCTGCAGGACCCCGTTGTGCTCGAGCTCGCCGCGGCGCACCGGCGGACGGCCGCGCAGATCATCCTGCGCTGGCACCTGGAACTGGGCAACGTCGTCATTCCGAAAGCCAGCTCCTACACCCGGATCCGGGAGAACCACGACATCTTCGGCTTCAGCCTCGGCACCGCCGACCTGGACGCCCTGGCCGGCCTGGAGCGGGGCCACCGCACCGGCTCGAACCCCGACAACGTCAACTAGGATCCGATCGAATGGAACACGTGGCCACCGAACCATCCCCCGCACCTCCCCTGCTCAGCGCGGAGCTGGCGTCTCGCAGCAGCGCCTCCGCCGTGGACCTGGACGGCACGAGGGTCGCCTACTGGAGCTACGAACCGGTCCGGGAGACACCCGCAACCCGGACCATCCTGGTGATCCATGGGTTCCGCGGCGACCACCATGGCCTGCTCCGCGTGGTCGACCAGCTCCCCGAGATGCGCCTGCTCATGCCGGACCTGCCGGGATTCGGCGCCTCCGGCGCCTTCCCGCCCGGCGGTCACAGCGTGGAGGGCTACGGCCGGTTCATCAAGGACTTTATGGAAGCCCTTGGCCTCGGCCCGGACACCGTGCTGCTGGGCCACTCCTTTGGTTCGATCGTCACCAGCCACTTCGTGGCCGACCACCCCGGCGCGGTCGCCGAACTGATCCTGATCAACCCCATCGCCGCACCGGCCCTCGAGGGGCCCAAGGGACTCATGACCAAGGCGGCTGTGCTGTACTACGAGGCCGCCGCCCGGCTCCCCCGCCGCCTCGGGAACTCCCTGCTGCGCAACCAGCTGATCGTCCGGGTGATGAGCGAGACCATGGCCAAGACCAAGGACCCGGTGGTGCGCGGGTTCGTCCACGCCCAGCACAGCGCCTACTTCTCCGCCTTCGCCGACCGCGACAGCCTGCTGGAAGCCTTCAAGGCCTCCGTCGGCAGCAACGTCGCCGAGGTGGCGCCGCGCCTGGCGCTGCCGGTCCTTCTCGTGGCCGGCGAGAAGGATGAGATCGCCACCCTCCCGGACCAGCACAAGCTGTTGCCGCTGCTGCCGGACGGAACCCTCGAGGTCATTCCCGGCGTCGGGCACCTGATCCACTACGAAACCCCGGAACCCGCCGCGGGCTTCATCCGACGCTTCCTGAAGGACCACGCCGCGTGAAAATCCTCATTGACGCCCGCTTCACCAGGCTCGACCACCACGACGGCATCAGCCGCTACGGCGCCAGCCTCATCGCCGCCACCGCCAAAATCGCGGACGTCTCCATGCTGATCAGCGACACCCGCCAGCTGGCGCTGCTTCCCAACGTGCCGTACACGCTCATCAACAGCCCGCTCTCACCGGCCGAATTGTTCGTCGCGGCCAAGGTCAACCCGCTCGGGGCCGACGTGGTGGTCTGCCCGATGCAGACCATGGGCAGCTGGGGCCGTAACTACGCGCTGGTCCTGACCCTGCACGACCTGATCTACTACGAGCACCCCGCGCCCCCCGGGTTCCTCCCGGCCCCCGTCCGGGTGCTTTGGCGGCTCTACCACAAGGCGTTCTGGCCGCAGCGGGTGCTGCTGAACCGGGCCGACGTCGTCGCGACCATCAGCTCCACCACGGAATCCCTGATGGCGAAGTACCGCCTGACGAAACGGCCGGTGCGGATCGTGGGCAACGCTCCGCAGCCAGGGCTCACGCCGCGGGACCCCGGCGCCGGGGCGGACAAGACCCTGCTCTACATGGGATCGTTTATGCCGTACAAGAACGTGGAAACCATGGTCCGGGGCATGGCCGAGCTCCCGGACATGACCCTGCACCTGCTGAGCCGGATCACGCCCGAACGCCGGTCAGAGCTGGAGGCCCTGGCCCCGGCCGGAGCCAACATCGTGTTCCACAACGGCGTGACGGATACCGAATACGAGGAGCTGCTCGCCCGGACCACCGCGCTGATCAGCCTCTCCAAGGCGGAGGGGTACGGCCTGCCCCTCGTCGAGGCCATGTCCCACGGCACCCCGGTCATTGCCAGCGACATCCCGATTTTCCGCGAAGTCGGCGCGGACGCGGTCAGCTACGTCGATCCGGACTCCCCGGCAGCCTTTGCCGCGGCCGTGCGCGAACTCGAGGCGCCGGAGCAGTGGAAGGACCGATCCGCCCGCGCGGTCCGGCGCGCGGCCGAGTTCAGCTGGGATGCGTCCGCGCAGCGCCTGCTGGCCGCGGCCGAGGAAGCGGTGGCGTTGCGCGCACGCAAGCACCGCTAGAGCACATTGATTAGAGCACGTCCACGCCGTCGAGCCGCAACTGCACCGGGTCGTCGGCACGCTTGGCGGCCGCCGCGGCCTTGACTGCGCGCATGGCCCTGGTGGCGTCGGCGGCCTGGGCATACGGGATAAACATCAGCGTCCGGACGTCCCCGCCGCCGTGCCGCTCGGCGCCCGGCGCCCGTGAAGGCGGGGCGTCCGCCGGCGGCGCCCCGGCCCCGCCGGCGCCCGGCAGCGGCGCGGGTCCGGCCGACCTGAGCACGATGCCCTGCTTCGCCAGCGCCTTCTCGACGGCCTCGGTGAAGTGCCCGACGGCGGTCCGTCCCCCGGTGACGGACGCAATCCTGACCGCCGGCGGCAGCGCGAGCTCCTGCCGCAGGGCGAGCTCCCGCCCGGCGTAGCCCGCCGGGTCCCAGCGCAGCAGCGCCCCGACGCCGGCGGTGTCCTCAGCGGTGATGACCACCAGGCCGCCGTCGGCCGCGGGTCGGACCAGGGCGGCGGCGTTGAACCAGCGCCGGACGGCATCTTCTCCGGCCCGGAGGTTTTCGCGGCGCAGCAGCGAGTCGCCGTCGAGCAGCAGCGCGGCAGCGTAGCCGCCGGCCGCCACCGGCTCGGCGCCGACGGTGGCAACAACCAGGGCCTTGGAGTCCGGGACCGTGGCCAGGACCCGGTCACCGGAGGAGGTGAGGACGGGCTTTCCCGGAAACGCCCGGCCGAGCTCCTCAGCGGTCCGCAGCGCCCCGGTCGCGCCCCGGCGGAGCCGAACCCCGTTGCAGTGCACGCAGCGCCATTCGGGGGCGGCCGCCGAGCACCAGCGGCACACGGGCACGGCTGCGCTGCCGCCAGGTCCGGCGATGGCCAGCGGGCCGTTGCAGGCGGTGCAGCGTGCGGGTTCGCGGCAGCGTTCGCAGGCCAGCGACGGCGCGTAGCCGGCCCGGGCCACCTGGACCAGGACGGGGCCGCGTTCCAGGCCCTCCTTCGCGGCCCGCCACGCGGCGCCCGGCAGCCGCGCGATCCGGGCCAGCGGGTCGCGTTCCTGCTCAAAGCTGTCCGCGGTGTTGAGCACGCGGGGCGCCGTGCGGCGCACCACGGCCCGGTTTGCCTCTACCGGGCGCGCCCAGCCTGATTCCACCAGCCGCTGCGTCTCGGTGCTACGTGCATGGCCCGCGAGCAGGCAGGCGGCGCCTTCGTGCGCCGCCCGGAGCAGGAGGACCTCGCGGGCATGGGCATACGGGGACCGTTGCTCGGTGTGCAGCTCATCGCCGTCGTCCCAGCAGACCACCAGGCCCAGGTTGTGCACCGGCGCGTACGCGGCCGAGCGGGTTCCGACGGCCACGCCCGCGGCGCCGCTGAGCACCCGCAGGAAGCTGCGGTAGCGGGGGGTCGGGCCGTCATCCGCGGTGAGCCTGGCCACGTCGCCGGCCGGCAGCAGCTCCAGCAGGGCTGCCTCCGCCCGGTCCAGGTCGCGGTAGTCCGGGACCACCACGACGGCGCCCCGGCCGGAGCGGCGGACGGCGGCCACGGCCTCGGCGACCAGCCGCGGCCACCCGCCGGGGCCGAATCCCTGCAGGGCGCCCAGCGCGGCGCGGGGCGACTCCCCCGCGCCCAGGTGCTGCAGGAACGCCGGCCCGTTGTGGTACCCCGCCCACCCGGAGGTGCCGGGCTCCGACGGCGCGGCGGGAGCTCCGGCGGGAGCGCCGGCGGGAGGGGCCGCGGCGAAGAGGGCGGGATCCAGCAGGCCGCCGGGAGCGAACTCCTTTTCCAGTTTGGCCATCCGCGGCGGGACGGCGACCCGCAGCACGTCGCTGACCGTGCCGGCGTAGCGCGCCGCGACCCTGCCGGCGAGGTCGGACACCGCCGGAGTGAGCACCGGAACCGGGGACACGACCTTGTACAGCGGCACCAGGGGGTGGCCGGCGTCGGAAGCGGCGGCGCGTTCGAGCAGGTAGCCGCCGAGCTCCTGGCCGCTGAACTTTACCCGGACCCGGACGCCGGGCAGGGCGGCCGCGTCGAGCTCTGCAGGCACGCTGTAGTCGAACGGCCGGTCCAGGTGCGGGAGGGATGACTCCAACTGCACCCGTGCAACCGGCAGATCGGCGGCCAGGGCGGGTCCGGCCGCGGCCGCCGAGGCGGGGAAACCGTGCAGCAGCGAGAGCTGCAGCGGCTCTTCCGGGGCGCCGCTTCGGGCTGGGGTCATGGCGACTGCCTCCCTTCGACGGCTGGTCCGGTCATGAACATTAAGAAAAGTAGCCAGGCCGCCGTTCGGCGGCCTGGCTACAGCACATCACAGGGCTGTGACATTCAGAAAACAGGCAGGGTCCGTCAACACGCTGGAAAAGAGCGCTGACGGGCCTTACGCGTTGAAGTAGGCCTTCAGCTCGTCGACGCGGTCCAGGCGTTCCCAGGTGAAGTCGGGCTCGTCGCGGCCGAAGTGGCCGTGGGCGGCCGTCTTGGCGTAGATCGGCCGCTTCAGGTCGAGCGCGTCGATGATGGCGCGCGGGCGCAGGTCGAAGATCTCCGCGATGGCAGCGCTGATCCTGGCCGGATCCACGGTTTCGGTCCCGAAGGTCTCCACGTACGTGCCGACGGGGCGGGCCTGGCCGATGGCGTAGGCGATCTGAATTTCGGCGCGCTTCGCGAGTCCCGCGGCCACAACGTTCTTGGCTACCCAGCGCATGGCGTACGCGGCCGAGCGGTCCACCTTCGACGGGTCCTTGCCGGAGAAAGCGCCGCCGCCGTGCCGGGCCATGCCGCCATAGGTGTCGACGATGATTTTGCGGCCGGTCAGGCCGGCGTCGCCCACCGGGCCGCCGATCACGAAGGCGCCGGCCGGGTTGAGGATGTTGTGCGAGCGGGAGGTGTCCAGGTTGGACAGCGCCATGACCGGGTTGACCACGTGTTCGGCGAGGTCGGCCCGGAGCTGGTCGAGGCTGGCGCCTTCGGCGTGTTGGCTGGAAATGACGACCGTTTCGACCGAGACCGGGCGGTCGCCGTCGTAGCCCACGGTGACCTGGGTCTTGCCGTCGGGGCGCAGGTACTCCAGCAGGCCGGACTTGCGGACCTCGGTGAGGCGCTCGGACAGCCGGTGCGCGAGCCAGATCGGGACCGGCATGTAGGAGGGGGTTTCGTCGCTGGCATACCCGAACATGAGGCCCTGGTCGCCGGCGCCCTGGAGGTCGTAGTCGTCCTCCTGGCGGCCTTCGCGCGCTTCGAGGGAGTTGAACACACCTCCGGCGATGTCGTTGGACTGCTGGCCGATGGAGACGGAGACGCCGCAGCGGGCGCCGTCGAAGCCGTTCGCGGAGGAGTCGTAGCCGATCCCGAGGATGGTCTCGCGGACGATCTGCGGGATCTCCACGTAGGCGTCCGTGGTGACTTCGCCGGCGACGTGGACCAGGCCGGTGGTCGCCAGGGTTTCCACGGCAACGCGGGACTCGGGGTCCTTGGTCAGCAGGGCGTCGAGGATCGCATCGCTGATCTGGTCACAGATCTTGTCGGGGTGTCCCTCGGTCACCGACTCGGACGTGAAGAGCCGGAGCGAAGCGGGCGTGGATCCGTGGAAGTCTGGGATGTGCAGCGGTAAAGTCACTCAACTACCTTACTGGTTGGGAAACGGACGTCCGGCGGCGTGTGTCCCCCTGCTAAGGAGACGTTGCTTACGCCAGCGCTCAAGCGGGCGGGACAACCCGGCTCAGCTCGGCGCTGATGCGGTCAATCACGGCAGCCGCGACGTCGGATTTGGAACCCGACGCCTCTTGGGGTTCGGAGCCGGTGCGCGAAAGGATGACTACGGCGTTGGTGTCCTCGCCGAACACCTTGTCCTGCCCCACGTGGTTGACCACCAGCAGGTCGCAGGCCTTGCGGCGCAGCTTGGCGGCGGCGTATTCCAGCACGTCCCCGTCGGCGTCGCCGGTCTCCGCCGCGAAGCCCACAATCAGCTGGTTCCGGGAGGCGGCGTCGCGGACTTCGACCAGCTCGCGGAGGATGTCCGGGTTGCGGACCAGGGAAATTACCGGGTCCGCGGTGTCGTCGCGCTTCTTGATTTTGGTTCCGGAGACGTCCGCGGGGCGGAAGTCCGCGACCGCGGCGGCCATGATGACGACGTCGGAGTCCGCGGCTGCGTGGAGAACTGCCTCGCGCAGTTCCAGCGCGGTCTCGACCTTGACGACATCGACGCCGGCGGGGGCCGGGACGTCCATATGCGCCGCGAGCAGCCGGACCCGGGCGCCGGCTTCCCGGGCCGCGACGGCGAGGGCCACGCCCTGCTTGCCGGAGGACCGGTTGCCGAGGAAGCGGACCGGGTCGAGGGGTTCGCGGGTGCCGCCGGCGCTGATCGTCACGGTGAATCCGGCCAGCGGCCGGCCAGCCGAAGGTGCGGCTGTCAGGTCCGACGTCGCCAGGTCCGACGTCGCCAGGTCCGACGTCGTCAGGTCAGGTGCATTGGGCACCCCGGGGGCGCCGGCCAGCGCCAGCGCGGCGGCGAAGATCGCCTCCGGTTCGGGCAGCCTGCCGGGGCCGGAATCCGCTCCGGTCAGCCGGCCGGTGGCGGGCTCCAGCACGGTGATGCCCCGCCTGCGGAGGGTTTCGACGTTGGCCTGGGTTGCCGGGTGGCGCCACATTTCCGTGTGCATGGCCGGGGCCATCAGGACCGGACCGCCCGCCATCAGCAGGGTGTTGGTGAGCAGGTCGTTGGCCTGGCCGGTGGCGGCACGGGCCAGGAGGTCCGCGGTGGCCGGGGCGACGACGATCAGCTCCGCCTCGTGGCCGAGCCTGACGTGGTTGACGGTGTGCACCTCGTCGAAGACGCTGTTGCTGACCGGATGCCCGGACAGGGCCTCCCAGGTGGCCACGCCGACGAACCGGGTGGCGGCCTCGGTGGGGATGACGGTGACGTCATGGCCGGCTTCAGTAAAAAGCCGGAGGAGCGACGCCACCTTGTAGGCGGCAATCCCTCCCCCGACTCCGAGGACTATGCGCACGTGACCTCCGTCAGGCAGCAGCGTGGTTACTCTGCTGCGGCTTCGATCGGCGTGGAAACGAGCTTGCCTTCGTTGATTTCGCGCAGGGCGATGGAAAGCGACTTTTCGTTCAGCTTGGTGTCAACCAGCGGGCCGACGTACTCGAACAGGCCCTCGTGCAGCTGGGCGTAGTAGGCGTTGATCTGCCGGGCGCGCTTGGCACCGAAAATCACCAGTCCGTACTTCGAATCGGCAGCCTTCAGCAGCTCGTCGATCGGCGGGTTGATGATGCCTTCAAGGTTCGTGGACACGAATTCTCCAAATTCTAACGGGCCAATCCGACCCTGCGGTTAATGCGGGTGCGGCGTTAGCCCCATGAGTGAAACAAGCTCATCCGCTGCCCGACGTACGTCATCATTGATGACCGTGTGATCGAACTCCGGTTCAGCGGCTAGTTCTACTTTACCGGTTTCCAGCCGTCGCTGCTGTTCTTCGGCGGATTCAGTGCCGCGCCCCACCAGGCGGCGGACCAATTCTTCCCAGCTGGGCGGGGCGAGGAAGACGAACTGCGCGTCCGGCACGGCCTTCTTCACCTGGCGTGCGCCCTGCAGGTCAATCTCCAGCAGCACCGAGCGGCCCTCGGCAATCGCCGCGTCGACCGTGCTCTTGAGGGTGCCGTAGGTGTTCTGCCCGTGCACCACGGCCCATTCCAGCAGTTCCCCCGCCGCGACGAGGGCGTCGAACTCTTCCTTGGACTTGAAATAGTAGTGCACCCCGTCGATCTCACCCGGCCGCGGCGGACGGGTGGTTGCCGACACTGAAAGCCAGACTTCGGGATAGTTGTCCCGGATGTAGGTGGACACGGTGCCTTTGCCGACGGCCGTCGGACCGGCGAGGACTGTCAGTCCGGGTTTCTTGCTCACGTATTCCTTTGGGCGGTGGTGGAAGCTCGGCGGGCCGGGCTATTTCTCGTCTATAAAATCTACCAGCGCGCGGCGCTGGTGGATTCCCAGGCCCCGCACCCGCCGGGACGCCGCAATGCCAAGCCGCTCCATGATCGCGGCGGCGCGCACCTGGCCGATGCCCGGCAGCGCTTCCAACAGCTCGACGACGCGCATCCGGGCGATCGCCTCGTCCGTCTCGCCCGCGCTGAGCAGCTCCGCGATGGACAGCTCCCCCGCCTTCAGCCGCTCTTTCGCCGCCGCCCGCGCAGCCCGGGCCGCGGCGGCCTTGTGCAGGGCATCGGCACGCTCGTGCGGCGTGAGGGGTCGCAAGCTCACTGACGTCCTCCCTGCATTGTCGGACGGCCCAGGCAAACAGGCCGCCCGGGCGAACCGTCCAGCACCCGGCTGGGACCACGGACTTCTCCTGAACCTACCTTCTGGCACAGGCTGAAATCAATGGATGGTTGCCCCGGCCCGGGCGGGTCCGAAGCGATGGCCGGGCGCAGCACTCGGGCGGCGACCCGGCGGCGGCGCGACTGCGGCCATGCGGCTGCGGCCATTCGCCACAAACGGCCGGAAAGCCGCCGCCCATAGCGGCCACGTGAGTCAAATGGGGCTCCGCAACGCGGGGACGACGCCGGCGCTGCTGCGGTCATTCGTCAAGAATGGCCGGAAAGCGCAGCCAAAGCGGCCATCTGCGACTAATCAGCGCATCTAGGGCCGCGGACTTGCTCCGGCCGTGCCTAGCTGGACCGCAGGCGTCGCCCATTTGTCCCAGGTGGCCGCAATGCGTCGTCCATAACGGCCATCTTTGGCCAATCGGCCCGGCTAAACCCCAAGGCCCGCCCACGCGCCGCTGCGGCCAGGGTCCGGGCTACGCGGTGCGGAGTTCGTCGAGGGTGCGCTGCGCGGCGTCCCGCAGGTCCTGGACCCGCGGGCCGGCGGCAAGGATGTCCCGGCTGGAGGTGCCGAGCACCTGGCCGTAGGCACTCCCGAAGGTCCGGCGCAGGTCAGCCGCGGTGGCGCCCTGCGCGCCCAGGCCCGGGGCCAGGATCGGGCCGCGGACCGCGGCAAGGTCCAGGCCCAGATCCGTCAGGGCCGAACCGACGGTCGCACCGACGACGAGGCCGACGGAACCCAGGTCCCCGGCATCCTGGTCAACGCCGTACCGCTGGTTTTCCGCAGCCGCGGCCCGGACAATCCGCCGGGCCACGGAGTCCGTGCCGCCGACGTGCTGCACGGACGCGCCCTCGGGGTTGGAGGTCAGGGCCAGGACGAACACCCCGCGCCCGGCCTCGGCCGCGAGGTCCAGGGCGGGACGCAGGGACTCGAAGCCCAGGTACGGGCTCAGAGTCACCGAGTCCGCGGCCAGGGCGGAGCCGTCGCGCAGCCACGCGTCGGCGTAGGCGGCCATGGTGGAGCCGATGTCGCCGCGTTTGGCGTCGGCGATGCTGAGCACAGCGGCCTCCGCGGACGCCGCCAGGACCCGTTCCAGCACGGCCATGCCGGCCGAGCCGTGCCGCTCATAGAGCGCCACCTGCGGCTTCACCGCGGCGGCCAAGGAGCCGACGGCCTCGAGAACGGTGAGTGAGAAGCGCTCCAGCCCGGCGGCGTCGTCGTTCAGGCCCCAGCGCTGCAGCAGCGCCGGATGCGGGTCGATGCCCACGCAGAGCGGGCCGCGCTCCGCCATGGCCCGGCCCAGCCGGCAGCCGAAGGACTCCCGGCCGGCCGTGTCAGCGGCAGCCTCAGGCACCGGCCTTCGCTTCCTGCGCGACCCGTTCCTGCGAAGCAGCCAGGGCGGCGGCGTGCTCCTGCAGGCTCGTAACGGACCACTCGTAGGTCCGCATCGCCTCGATGGCCTGGACGGCGGCGTTGAACTCGGCCACCGTGGTGATGCACGGGATGCCGATCGAGGTGGCGGCCGCGCGGATTTCGTAGCCGTCGCCGCGGGCCTCGCCGCCGGACGGGGTGTTGAAGACCATATCGATCTCGCCGGCGACGATCAGGTCCGCGATGGTGCCCTCGCCCTCGGCGCTGGAACCCTCGGCGACCTTGCGGACCGTAGTGGCCTGCAGGCCGTTGCGGCGCAGCACGTCGGCGGTGCCGCCGGTGGACACGATCTCGAACCCGAGGTCCGAGAGGCGCTTGACGGCCATGATGACGGCGCGCTTGTCCCGGTTCGCGACCGAAACGAAGACCTTGCCCTCGGTGGGCAGCGCGTTGTTGGCCGCGGCCTGGCTCTTGGCGAAGGCGGTGTCGAAGTGCTTGTCGATGCCCATGACCTCGCCGGTGGAGCGCATTTCCGGGCCCAGCAGGGAGTCGACGACCTTGCCCTCGAGGGTGCGGAAGCGGCTGAACGGCAGCACCGCTTCCTTGACCGCCACCGGGGCGTCCAGCGGCAGCGTGGAGCCGTCCCCGGATTCCGGCAGCATCTTGTAGGCGGTGCGGAGTTGGTTGACGGTGACGCCGGTGCCGATCAGCGCCGCGGCCTTGGCCATCTGCACGCCGGTGGCCTTGGAGACGAACGGCACCGTGCGGGAGGCGCGCGGGTTGGCTTCGAGCACGTAGAGCACGTCGGAGGCCAGCGCGAACTGGATGTTGATCAGGCCGCGGACGCCGACGCCTTCAGCGATGGCCCGGGTGGCGGTCCGGACCCGGTCGATGACGTTGTTGCCCAGGGTGATGGGCGGCAGCACACAGGCGGAGTCACCGGAGTGGATGCCGGCTTCCTCGATGTGCTCCATGATGCCGCCAAGGTACAGGTCCTTGCCGTCGTAGAGGGCGTCGACGTCGATCTCGACGGCGTCTTCGAGGAAGCGGTCGATCAGGACCGGGTGGTCCGGGGTGATTTCGGTGGCGTTGGCGATGTACCGGGAGAGGTTGGCCTCGTCGTAGACGATCTCCATGCCGCGGCCGCCGAGGACGTAGGAGGGACGGACCAGGACCGGGTAGCCGATCTCGTCGGCGATCTTCTTGGCGTCCTCGAAGGAGACGGCGGTGCCGTTCTTCGGCGAGATCAGTCCGGCCTCGTCGAGCACCCGGGAGAAGGCGCCGCGGTGCTCGGCCAGGTCGATCGCCTCCGGGGAGGTGCCGAGGATCGGGACGCCCGCGTCGGCGAGCTGCTGGGCGAGTTTGAGCGGGGTCTGGCCGCCGAGCTGGACGAACACGCCCATCACGCCACCGGTGCGCTCCTCGGCCGCGATGACCTCGAGGACGTCCTCGAGGGTGAGCGGTTCGAAGTAGAGCCGGGTGGACACGTCGTAGTCGGTGGAGACGGTTTCCGGGTTGCAGTTGACCATCACGGTCTCGTAGCCGGCCTTGCGCAGCGCCATCGAGGCGTGCACGCAGGAGTAGTCGAACTCGATGCCCTGGCCGATCCGGTTCGGCCCGGAGCCGAGGATGATGATGGACGGTTTGGCGTGCAGCGCCACCTCGTCCTCCTCGTCGTACGAGGAGTAGTGGTAGGGGGTGTACGCGGCGAACTCGGCGGCGCAGGTGTCCACAGTCTTGTAGACCGGGCGGATGCCCAGGGCCTGCCGGACGCCGCGGACGACGGCCTCGGAGTTGTGCGTCAGGGCGCCGATCTGCGCGTCGGAGAAGCCGTGCCGCTTGGCGCGCTGCAGCATTTCCTGGGTCAGCGCGGTGGAGCGGCGGATCTCGTTGGAGATCTCGTTCAGCAGCTGGAGCTGGTCCAGGTACCAGGGGTCGATCTTGGTGGCCTCGAAGAGCTGCTCCACGGTGGCGCCGCCGAGCAGGGCGCGCTGGACCTGGTGCAGGCGTTCGGTGCTGGGGCGTTTGGCCTTTTCGATCAGTTCCGGGACTTCCCATTCCGGGACCGGGCCGAAGTCCAGCTGCGAGCCCTTCTGCTCCAGGGACCGGAGCGCCTTCTGCAGGGCCTCGGTGAAGTTCCGGCCCATCGCCATGGCCTCGCCCACCGACTTCATGGTGGTGGTCAGGGTGGAGTCGGCGGCCGGGAACTTCTCGAACGCGAAGCGCGGGACCTTGACGACGACGTAGTCCAGGGTCGGTTCGAAGGACGCCGGGGTCTTCTGCGTGATGTCGTTCGGGATCTCGTCCAGGGTGTAGCCGAGCGAGAGCTTGGTGGCGATCTTGGCGATCGCAAAGCCGGTGGCCTTGGAGGCCAGGGCCGAGGAGCGGGAGACGCGGGGGTTCATCTCGATCACCACAACGCGGCCGGTGTCGGGTTCGACGGCGAACTGGATGTTGCAGCCGCCGGTGTCGACGCCGACCTCGCGGATGACGGCGATCGAGATGTCGCGCAGGCGCTGGTATTCGCGGTCGGTCAGGGTCAGGGCGGGGGCGACGGTGATGGAGTCGCCGGTATGCACGCCCACCGGGTCGAAGTTCTCGATCGAGCAGACCACCACGACGTTGTCGTTCTTGTCCCGCATCATCTCGAGTTCGTATTCCTTCCAGCCGAGGATGCTCTCTTCGAGCAGCACCTCGGAGGTCGGGCTGTACTGCAGGCCCTGGCCGACGATCCGGCGCAGGTCCCCCTCGTTGTAGGCCAGGCCGGAGCCGAGGCCGCCCATGGTGAAGGAGGGCCGGACCACCATCGGGTAGCCCAGGTCTTCGGCCGCGGTGAGGGCCTCGTCCATGCTGTGGATGATGTGGCTGCGCGCGGATTCGGCGCCGCAGCGCTCGACGACGCCCTTGAACTTCTCGCGGTCCTCGCCGAGTTCGATCGCGGCGATGTTGGCGCCGATCAGCTCGACGTTGTACTTCTCCAGGACACCGTTCTTGTCCAGCGCGATCGCCGTGTTCAGGGCCGTCTGGCCGCCCAGGGTGGGCAGCAGGGCGTCGGGGCGTTCCTTGGCGATGATCTTCTCGACCACCTCGGGGGTGATCGGTTCGATGTAGGTGGCGTCGGCGAACTCCGGGTCGGTCATGATGGTGGCCGGGTTGGAGTTGACGAGGATGACGCGCAGGCCTTCCTCCTTGAGGACGCGCAGTGCCTGCGTGCCGGAATAGTCGAATTCGGCCGCCTGGCCGATCACGATCGGGCCGGAACCGATGACCAGGACGCTCTTAAGGTCAGTTCTCTTGGGCATTACTTCTTGTCCTCAGTCTTGGAGTCGGTGGAAGTCTTGGTGTCCGTGGCGGTGGCGGCGCCGGCCTGCTTGGTGTCCGCCATCAGCTCGATGAAGCGGTCGAAGAGGTAGGCGGCGTCGTGCGGGCCGGAAGCGGCTTCGGGGTGGTACTGGACCGAGAAGGCGGGAATGTCCAGGCAGGACAGACCCTCGACGACGTCGTCGTTAAGGCTCACGTGGCTGACCTCGACGCGGCCGAAGCGCTCTTCCGGGGCCTTGGTGGCGCCCTCGAGCGGGGCGTCGACGGCGAAGCCGTGGTTCTGCGAAGTGATTTCGACTTTGCCGGTGCGGCGGTCCATCACGGGCTGGTTGATGCCGCGGTGGCCGTAGCGGAGTTTGTAGGTGCCGAAGCCCAGCGCCCGGCCCAGGATCTGGTTGCCGAAGCAGATGCCGAAGTAGGGCAGCTTGGCGTCCAGTACTGAGCGGAGCAGGTTCACCTGGTTGTCGGCGGTGGCGGGGTCGCCGGGGCCGTTGGACATGAACACGCCGTCGGGTTTGACCGCCTGGACGTCCTCGAGCGTGGCGGTGGCCGGCAGGACGTGGACGCGGACGCCGCGTTCGGCGAAGCGGATCGGGGTCATGCGCTTGATGCCAAGGTCGATCGCGGCGATATTGAACCGCGGCTCCCCTTCCCAGCCCCAGTCGGCCGGTTCGACGGTGTATGCCTCGTCGACGCTGACTTCCTCGGCGAGCCGGGAGCCTTCCATCGGCGCACTCGCCAGCACGGTATCCACGAGTTCCTTGTCCGTGGCCGCGGCGGCGTCGCCGGAGAAGATCCCGGCGCGCATGGTCTTGTGTTCGCGCAGGTGCCGGGTGATGGCGCGGGTGTCGACGCCCTGGATACCGACGATGCCCTGCTCGACGAGTTCCTCGTCGAGGGAGCGTTCCGAGCGCCAGTTGGACGGCCGGCGGGCGGCGTCGCGGACGATGTAGCCGGCCACCCAGATGCGGCGGGATTCGGCGTCGTCGCGGTTCACACCGGTGTTGCCGATGTGCGGGGCGGTCTGCACCACAAGCTGGCGGGCGTAGGAGGGATCGGTGATGGTTTCCTGGTAGCCGGTCATGCCGGTCGCGAAGACTGCTTCGCCGAGCGCGGTGCCGGTGGCGCCGTAGCTGCGGCCGCGGAAGATCCGGCCGTCCTCAAGGACGAGCACGGCGGGGACGGCGGCTGCTGCGTTTTCTGTCATGTTTTCTTCTTCTATCACTGCTGTTTCTGACACTTCGTGGGTTTCCGTCACGTCGTTACTTTCCACTATCGGCATCTGCCTGAGGGGCTGCGGAGATCAAATCTTGGAGGGTGGCCAGGAGCAGGGCCTTGTCCTCGGCCCGGCGGGTGCGGAACCCGGTGTCGAGTTCCCGGGAGCCGAGCATCCAGCTGAGCACCAGCAGACCGTCCTTTTCGACGAACTTTCCGGCCATGCCGCTCTCCTGCCGGACGCCGCTGAGCCGCGCGGCCGGGATAAAGACGGGCCCGGCGCCGGAGCGTTCGAAGAGCACCCCTTCGGGGTGCACGCTGAGCACGGCGTTGGTGCGGATGCCCAGCTGGTGGACGGCGATCCTGTCGAGCCAGTCCCCGGCGGTGGTGGAGGCGACGTACTGGCCGTCGGCGCCCGCCAGCGGGCTGCCCAGCACGGCGGGAACCGCGGGGAGGGGTTCGACGTCGGCCTGGCGCCGCAGCCGGTTCCGCCAGCCGAGCCAGATCAGCGCCAGCGCGGCGGCGATCAGGACCAGGGTGAACAGCAGGGAGAGTTCCTTGACCATCAGGGGCGGCCCGCCGCCGCGGTGTCGGCGGTCTCTGTGCCGTCGGGGAGCCACCGGTACGGGCTGTTGAGTTCGCCGTTCAGCACGGTCGGATGTCCCTTGAAGAAGGTGGCCACCACCTTGCCCGGGAGTTCCCGGCCGGCAAACGGAGAGTTACGGCCCATGGTTGCCATCTTAGAAGGGTCCACGGTCCAGCGCGCAGCCGGGTCCACGAGTGTGACGTTGGCGGGTTCGCCGGGCTCCAGCGGCCGGCCCTGGTCTGCGAGCCGGCCAATCGTGGCGGGAGCGGTGGAGGTCACGCGGGCGAAGTCGGCCCAGGTCATCAGGCCGGTCTCGATCATGGTGTGCTGCACCACCGACAGGGCGGTCTCCAGCCCGGTCATGCCCATCGCGGCCTGCGCCCATTCGCATTCCTTGTGTTCGCTCGGGTGCGGGGCGTGGTCGGTGCCAACGACGTCGATGGTGCCGTCCGCCAGTGCCGCGCGCAGGGCCTGGACATCCTGGTCGGTGCGCAGCGGCGGGTTGACCTTGTAGACCGGGTCGTAGCTGCGGACCAGTTCATCGGTCAGCCAGAGGTGGTGCGGGGTGACCTCGGCCGTGACATTGATGCCGCGGGATTTAGCCCAGCGCACAATTTCCACGGAACCCGCGGTGGACACGTGGCAGACGTGCAGCCGGGATCCGACGTGCTGGGCGAGCAGCACGTCGCGGGCGATGATGCTTTCCTCGGCGACGGCGGGCCAGCCGGTGAGGCCGAGCACCGCGGAGACCACCCCCTCGTTCATTTGCGCACCGGCGGTGAGCCGCGGTTCCTGCGCGTGCTGGGCGACGACGCCGTCGAACGCCTTGACGTATTCCAGGGCCCGGCGCATCAGGACCGGGTCGCTGACACAGATCCCGTCGTCGGAGAAGACCCGCACCTTAGCGCGGGAGTCGGCCATGGCGCCGAGTTCGGCGAGCTGCTCGCCGGCCAGGCCCACGGTGACGGCGCCGACCGGGTGGACGTCCACCCAGCCGGCGGCGCGGCCCAGGGTGAGGACCTGTTCGACGACGCCGGCGGTGTCCGCCACCGGGGTGCTGTTGGCCATCGCGTGCACCGCGGTGTAGCCGCCCAGCGCCGCGGCGCGGGTGCCGGTCTCGACCGTTTCGGCGTCTTCGCGGCCGGGTTCGCGCAGGTGCGTGTGGATGTCCACCATGCCCGGCAGGGCCACGAGGCCGGCGGCGTCAATGACGGTGGCGCCGTCGGCGGCGAGGTCCCGGCCGCGGGCGGCGATGACGCCGTCGCGGATCAGCAGGTCCTCGGCGGCCCCGCCGAGGATCGAGGCTCCCCGGATGAGGTAGGCGCCGGTGCTGCCTGCGTCCTGTTGCTGTGATGCCATCAGTGGCTCTCCTTGGAGTAGGCGGCGGTGGGGGTTGCTGGTTCGCGGGTGTCCCCGGAGAGCAGCAGGTAGAGGGCGGCCATCCGGACGGACACGCCGTTGCGCACCTGTGCCAGCACGGTGGAGCGGGGCGAGTCGGCGGCGGCCGAGGAAATTTCCAGCCCGCGGTTCATCGGGCCGGGGTGCATGATGATGGTGTCCTTCAGGCCCAGGCTGTCGAGCGCGCGGAGCCGGTTGTCGTCAAAGCCCCAACGCCGCGAGTATTCGCGGGTGGTCGGGAAGAACGAGGCGTTCATCCGCTCGCCCTGTACGCGGAGCATCATCATCGCGTCCACGCCCCCGGCGAGGGTCTCGTCAAGGTCGTAGCTGACGGTACACGGCCACTGCTCGACGCCGACCGGCAGCAGGGTGGGCGGGGCAACGAGCGTAACTTCGGCGCCGAGGGTGCGCAGCAGCCAGACGTTGGAACGGGCGACCCGGGAGTGCAGGACGTCCCCGGCGATCGCGACGCGCATGCCTGCCAGGTCGGCCCCGGCCGACGGGGTGCCCGCCAGTTTGGACCAGTGCCGGCGCATGGTGAACGCATCCAGCAGGGCTTGGGTGGGGTGTTCGTGGGTGCCGTCGCCGGCGTTGATCACGGCGGCGTCGATCCAGTCCGTCGCGGCCAGCCGGTGCGGGGCTCCGGAGGCCCAGTGCCGGATCACGACGGCGTCGGCCCCCATCGCGGCGAGCGTCTGGGCCGTGTCCTTGAGAGATTCGCCCTTCGAAACGGAGGAACCCTTGGCGGCGAAGTTGATGACGTCCGCCGAGAGCCGCTTGGCGGCCGCCTCGAAGGAGATGCGGGTGCGGGTGGAGTCCTCGAAAAACAGGTTCACCACGGTGCGGCCGCGCAGCGCCGGGAGCTTCTTGACCTCGCGCTCGCCCACCGCGGCCATCTCTTCGGCGGTGTCGAGGATGCGGATGGCGCTGGCGCGGCTGAGGCCTTCGGTGGAGAGCAGGTGCCTCATGCGGTCGCCTCGATGACAACTTCATTCACGGCGCCGCCGTCGGTGGAATCGGTTTCCTCGAGCCGGACGCGGACCTTTTCCGCGGAGGAGGTGGGGAGGTTTTTGCCGACGTGGTCGGCGCGGATCGGCAGCTCCCGGTGGCCGCGGTCGATCAGGACGGCGAGGCGGACGATCCGGGGCCGGCCGAGGTCGATGATGGCGTCCAGCGCGGCGCGGATGGTGCGCCCGGAGTACAGGACGTCATCGATCAGGACCACGACTTTGTTGTCGATCCCGGTGCGGGGCAGCTGGGTAGGGTACGGCGGCCTGGTCGGCTGGTGCGAGAGGTCGTCGCGGAACATGGTCACATCCAGCTGGCCGACGATCGCGGCAGGGTCCACGGTGGGGTCGGCGGCGGCGATTTTTGCGGCGAGCCGGACGGCGAGCGGGTAACCCCGCCGCGGGATGCCCAGCAGGACCAGGTCCTGGGAGCCCTTGTTGGACTCGAGAATCTCATGGGCGATACGAGTGAGTGCACGGTCAATGTCAGCCTGGTTGAGGACAACCCTGCTGAGCTGGACCTTGGCCGGAACCGGTGCTTCTGGAACAGAAGTCAACGCTCGTCTCCCCTTTCCCCGCCTCACGGGACGGAATTAAAAAAGGATCATTTGCTCTTTCAAATTACCACACAGGCAGCCGCCTCCCGGCGCCGGGAAGGGCGGTGTGCGTCACATCCGCGGCCCCGCGTCTTGGGCCGCGCGGCGCCCGCGCCCTAGGCTCGTGCCATGACAAGCTTCGATCCCCCGCCCGGCCGGCAGGCCCCGCCCGGCCAGAGCCCGCAGCAGGCCAACCCCAGCTGGCTGGGCCAGGTCCAGCCGGAGTACTACCGGCCGGCGCCGGGCCTCGGCCAGACGCCGTCCGCCACCACGTTCGGGCAGCCGGGACTACCGCCGGCATCCACCGCGCCGCGGGCCCGCGCCTCGGCCGGCGGGGCGGCGCTGGTGCTGGGCGGCGGGGTCCTCGCCTTCGTGAGCCTGTTCCTGGTGCTGCCCTATCTGCTGGAAAACACCGGGCCCGGCGGTTTTGTGGTGGGGTTCATCGCCTCGCTGTTGCCGCTCGGCTCGGTCCTGCTGGCGGTCCGCTACATCGACCGCTGGGAGCCCGAGCCGAAGCGGCTGCTGTTCTTCGCGTTCGGCTGGGGCGCGCTGGTCTCGGTGTCCGTCACGATGCTGCTCCAGCCCTTCTTTTCGCTCGCCGCGGGTCCGGCGTCCGGACTGGACTACACGACCTTCGCCGTCACCATCCAGGCGCCGGTTGTGGAGGAGTTCGCAAAGTCGCTCGGATTGTTGTTGCTGCTGGTTTTCGCCCGGAAGCAGTTCGACGGGCCGGTGGACGGCGTCGTTTTCGCGTTCACCATTGCGGGCGGGTTCGCCTTCACCGAGAACATCCTGTACTTCGGCCGGGCCATCGCCGAGTCCAGCACCCCGGGCGTGGACCTGGCCGTGGTGTTTTTCCTGCGCGGGGTGATGTCCCCGTTCGCCCACGCCATCTTTACCGGCACCACCGGACTCATCCTGGGCTTGGCCGCGCGCCGCGGGCACTCGGGCCTCACCCTGCTCGCGTTCCCGGCGGGGCTGGTCCCGGCCATGGTCGTGCACAGCGGCTGGAACTCCATGGGCCAGGATTTCCTGGCGCAGTACATCCTGGTCCAGGTGCCGATCTTCCTGCTTGCCGTGCTGGTGGTGGTGCTGCTCCGCGTGGCCGAGCGCCGGCTGACCCGGCAACGGCTGCAGGAGTACGCGGCGGCGGGGTGGTTCACCGGCCAGGAGGTGGCGATGCTGGCCACCCCGGCAGGGCGCAGCGCGGCGAAGCGCTGGGCCCGGTCAATCGGCCGGGCATCGGACATGAAGGCGTTCCTGCACGCCGCCACCCGGCTGGCCTTCACCCGCCAGCGGATCCTCAGCGGCCGGGACGTTGCGGCGAACCAGCTCGACGAGCGCCACCAGCTGGATGAGGTCCGGGCCCTGCGCGCGGCCCTGCTGCGCTGACCGCCTCGGGACCGAACCCCTTCGGACACGCTGCCCCGGGGCCGGGCAGAAACGCCAAGGGCCGGCGCCCGCCTCGCGGCGGGCTCCGGCCCTTGATGCTGTTTCGGTGCGCGGTGCGGCTAGGCCAGCAGCGACGGCTTGAGCTGCTGGAGGCGGCCCAGCAGGCCGTTGATGAACTGCGGCGACTCGTCGGTCGAGAGTGTCTTGGCCAACGCCACCGCCTCGCTGACGGCAACGCCGTCGGGTACGTCGTCGTTGTAGAGCAGCTCCCAGGTGCCGATCCGCAGGATGATGCGGTCCACCGAGGGCATCCGCTCCAGCGACCAGCCCTGCGAGTAGGTTTCGAGGAACTCGTCGATAGCCGTCTGGTGGGACACAACGCCCTCGACGATTTCCAGCGTGTACGGGTTGATGATCTGGTCCGTCTGTTCACGACGGGAACGCAGCACATCGAAGGCCGAGGTGGAGCGCTGCTCCGCCTCGAAGAGAACATCCAGGGCCCGGTTACGGGCCTTACCGCGGGCGCTCACTAGTCGTTGACCCGGCCAAGGTAGCTGCCGTCGCGGGTGTCGACCTTGACCTTGGTGTTGTTCTCAACGAACAGCGGCACCTGGATCTCGTAGCCGGTCTCGAGCGTGGCGGGCTTGGTACCGGCCGAGGAGCGGTCGCCCTGCAGGCCCGGCTCGGTGTAGGTGATTTCCAGCACGACGCTCGGCGGCAGTTCGATGTACAGCGGGTTGCCCTCGTGGATGGCGATGTTCACCATCTGGTTTTCGAGCATAAAGTTGGTGGCGTCGCCGACGGTGGCGGCGGACACGGTGAGCTGGTCGAAGTCCGAGGTGTCCATGAACACGAAGTCGGCGCCGTCCTGGTACAGGTACTGGTAGTCGCGGCGGTCCACCGTGGCGGTCTCGATCTTGAGGCCGGCGTTGAAGGTCTTGTCGACGACCTTGCCGGACATCACGTTGCGCATCTTGGTCCGCACGAAGGCGCCACCCTTGCCGGGCTTGACGTGCTGGAACTCGATGATGTTCCAGAGCTGGCCCTCAAGCTTCAGCACGGTTCCGTTCTTGATGTCGTTAGTCGTTGCCACAGTATCCTCAGGTTTCCTCGTGGACTGGTTCTAGCTGCCAGCCGCTTATGCCAGGCAGGCGAGCCGAAAAGGGCCTGCCAGCGCGTATTTATCAAAAATCCAAGAACCATTCTACCGGTTTTGCGCCGGGGCTGCCGGACGGGCCGTCAGCAGGCAAGGTCCAGCACGTCCCGGGCGCGTTGCAGCGCCACCGTCGAGGAGTAGATCAGCGACGCGTCCGCGGCGCCGGCCACCCGCAGGTCCAGCGCCCGGGCGAAGGACTCGACGGCGGCGGCGATGTTGCCGGCGGCGAAGTGGGACCGGCCCAGGTGCTGCCGGACGGCCGCCTCTTCCGGGGTGCCTTGCGCCTCGGCGAGGAGCTGGCGGTAGAGTTCGACGGCGCGGTCGAAGCGGTGCGATACCCGCAGGACCTCCGCCTCGAACATCCGCAGCCGGAAGGAGTCCGGGTCCTTGTACCGGGCTTCGGCCAGCAGCTCGGCGGCTTCGCCCGGGTGACCCTCCACAAGGCGCACGAAAATCCGGTCGGTGGGGTCAGTGGAGGCGGCCAGCGCCGCGGCGCAGGCTTCCCCGTTGACGAGCTGCGGCATAAGGGTTTCCGGGTTGATCCGGATGCCGGGGAACCCGCCGTCCGGCCACTCGCTGGTCCCGGCGCTGTCGCTGATCATCAGGACGCGATTTCCTGGTACGCGGCAAAGAGCAGTGAAGTGTCCGGAACGTCCAGGATGCCGGGGCGTCCCACGCCGTCGAGCACCACAAAACGCAGCAGGTCGCCGCGGGACTTCTTATCCCGCCGCATGCCGTCCAGCAGTGCCTGCCAGCGGTCGCGGCGGTAGCTGATGGGAAGCCCGAGGCTTTCCAGGATGTCACGGTGCCGGTCGGCGTCGGCATCGCTGAGCCGGCCGACGCTGCGGGCCAGTTCGGCGGCGAACATCATGCCCACCGAGACGGCGGCGCCGTGGCGCCAGGAGTAGCGTTCGGCGAGTTCGATTGCGTGGCCAAGGGTGTGGCCGTAGTTGAGGATCTCCCGCTGTCCGGTTTCCTTCAGGTCCTCGGAGACCACGCGGGCCTTGACCGTAATGGCGCGCTCGATCAGTTCGCGCAGGATGTCCGAGCGGGGATCCGTGACCGCGGCCGGGTCCTTCTCGATCAGCTCGAGGATGGCGGGGTCCGCGATAAAGCCGCACTTGATGACCTCTGCCATGCCGGAGATGATTTCGTTCTTCGGCAGCGTGTCCAGGGTGTCCAGGTCTGCGAGGACACCGGCCGGCGGATGGAAGACGCCCACGAGGTTTTTGCCCTCGGCGGTGTTGATCCCGGTCTTGCCGCCGACGGCCGCGTCCACCATGCCGAGCAGGCTGGTCGGCATGTGAATGACCTTGACGCCGCGCAGCCAGGTCGCGGCGACGAACCCGGCGAGGTCGGTGACCGCTCCCCCGCCGACGGCGACGATCGCGTCCGAGCGGGTGAAGTCGTTCTGGCCGAGCACCTGCCAGCAGAACGACGCCACCTCGATGTGTTTGCCCTCCTCGGCGTCCGGGATTTCCGCCGTCAGTGCGGTAAAGCCCGCGGTGGACAGCTCTTCCCGGACGGCGTCGCCGGTGAGCCGCAGCGCGCGCGGGTGAATGACCAGGACGCGCTTGACGCGCTCCCCCAGCAGGCCGGGCAGGGCGGCCAGCAGCCCGCGGCCGACCACGACGTCGTAGTTCTCCCCCGGGGCCTGGCCGGTGACTTTGATGACGGTTGATTCGTTGCTCACTATTCAACTTCCTTTGTCGCTGCTGGGGCGGGGGCCGCCGCGGTAGGTGTGGCTGCCCGTTGCTCCAGCGCATCTTCAAGCCGGTGTGCGAGGTCCGTCACGGAACCGCTCCGGACATCGAGAACCAGGTCGGCAAGCCGTTCGTAGACCGGCTGCCGGGTGGCGAACAGCGTCCGCCAGCGTTCCATCGCGTCGCCGGCCAGGAGCGGGCGCCCCGAGTTCCGGGCGATCCGTTCGGAGACGGTGTCGGCGTCGCATTCGAGGTAGACCACGGTGCAGCCTGCGAGCAGCTGCTGGGTTCCCGAATCCAGCACCGCGCCGCCGCCGAGGGAGATGACGGTCGGGGTGACTGCGGTGTTCGTGCCTGCGGCACTGCTGCCGGCGGCGTCCTCGATCGCGTGCGCCACGGCCCGCGCCTCGAGTTCGCGGAAGGCGCATTCCCCCCGGCTGGCGAAAATATCCGCGATGGTGCCGTGCTGGGCGACGACCTCGGCGTCGGTGTCCACGAAGCGGGCGCCGAGGTGCTGGGCCAGCTGCTGCCCGATCGCGGACTTGCCGACCGCCATCGGGCCGATCAGGACGACCGGGCGGTGCTGTGGCGTGCGCAGGTTTTCTGGCGCTGGCACTAGTGCCCGATCGAGTCCAGGGACGCCGGAATGTTGTCCAGGTAACCCTTGATGTTGCGGGCGGTCTCCTGCACGGAGTCCCCGCCGAACTTTTCCGTGACCGCCTCGGCGAGGACCAGGGCCACCATGGCTTCGGCCACGACGCCCGCGGCCGGAACCGCACAGACGTCAGAACGCTGGTGGTGGGCCTTCGCTGCCTCTCCGGTGCTGACGTCCACGGTCCGGAGCGCGCGCGGCACGGTCGCGATGGGCTTCATGGCCGCCCGGACGCGCAGTACGTCGCCGATGCTCATGCCGCCCTCGATGCCGCCCGCGCGGTTGGAGGTGCGGATGATGCGGCCGTCCGCGTCTTTGACGATCTCGTCGTGGGCGGCGGATCCGCGGCGCGCGGCGGTGAGGAACCCGTCGCCGACCTCCACACCCTTAATCGCCTGGATGCCCATCAGGGCAGCGGCCAGGCGTGAGTCGAGGCGGCGGTCCCAGTGGACATAGCTGCCCAGTCCCGGCGGCAGTCCGTAGGCGAGAACCTCGACAACGCCGCCGAGCGTTTCGCCTTCCATGTGCGCCGCGTCCACTTCGGCGACCATGGCGTCCGAGGTTTCACGGTCGAAGCAGCGCAGCGGGTCGGCGTCGAGGGCCAGCACGTTCTCCGGCGCCGGCAACGGTCGGCCCTCCGGGACGGAGACGCTGGCGATGGAGACCGTGTGCGAGACGAGTTTGATGCCGAGCTGTTCGAGGAAGGCGGCGGCGACGGCGCCCAGGGCTACGCGGGTGGCGGTTTCCCGGGCGCTGGCGCGCTCCAGGACGGGCCGGGCCTCGTCGAAGCCGTACTTCTGCATGCCGGTGAAGTCGGCGTGGCCGGGACGGGGGCGGGTGAGGGGTGCGTTGCGGGCCTGGTCGGCCAGGACCTCGGGGTCCACCGGGTCGGCAGACATGATCTGCTCCCACTTGGGCCATTCGGTGTTGCCGACCTGGATGGCGACGGGGCCGCCCTGGGTCAGTCCGTGGCGGACACCGCCGAGTACGGTCACGACGTCCTGTTCGAACTTCATCCGGGCGCCGCGGCCATAACCGAGCCGCCGGCGGGCCAGCGCCTCAACGATTCGGTCACTGCTGAGCTCAACACCGGCGGGGACGCCTTCGATAATTCCGACCAGGGCCGGACCATGGGATTCTCCGGCAGTCAACCAACGCAACATACGATCCATCCTGCCATGCATGGCCCTCAGAACACCCGTCGAGGCACCCCGACTGCGTCACACATCACATCTATGACCTCGGCCGGGACGGGCCAGCCAAGGCCGGTGAAGAGCCGCACCTGCTCGACCGCCTGGTAGAGCAGCATCTCGAGGCCCGGAACCACTTTCCCGCCCGCGGCGGTCCACGCCGCGGCGATCCGGCTGGGCCACGGATCGTAGGCGACATCCAGCAGCACCCCGGCTCCCGTGCCGGGCAGCCGGGTGAGTTCGTCCGCCAGCGGGTCCGCGGCGCGCGGCGGGAGTGTGGAAACCACGACGTCGGCGGCCGCCAGAGCCGTCGCCGCGCCGGCGAGCGGCAGCACCTGCAGTTCCAGTCCGACGGCGGCGGCCGCGGTCCGGGCTTCGGTGGCGCGGCCGGTGTCCCGGACGAAGATTGACGCGGCCGGGGCGTCGAGTTCCTTAAGCGCGGCCACGGCGGCCGCGGCGGTGCCGCCGCCGCCGAGGATGGCGGCCGAGGGCTTCGGGGCAACGCCCGCGTAGCGCAGGGCGTTCACGATTCCCGCGACGTCGGTATTGTAGCCGATGAGCCGGGCGCGGGCGTCGCCCGTCGCGTCCGCGGCGTCGAAGGCCACGGTGTTGATGACCCCCAACTGCCGGGCCACGCCGCGGACCTCATCGACCTCGGCGGCCATGGCACCCTTGAGCGGCATTGTCACCGACAGCCCGCGCCAGCGTCCGTCCGCGCGCACCCCGGCCATAAAGGCCGGGAGCCCGTCGACGGTTACGTCGATGGCCTCGTAGTCCAGGCCGGCGCCGAGCCGGGTGTAGGCGGCGCGGTGCAGGGCCGGGGACTTCGAGTGGCTGATGGGATGGCCGAGGACGGCAGCCCGCAGCGTCACACGCAGCGTCCGGGGTTGGCCTCGCACCAGGCGTTGTACTTGGCCACGTAGCCGTTGTGCTCGGCCAAAGTCTTGGAGAACTTGGTCTCCTTGGTGTCCAGGTTGATGGTGACCCAGTAGAGGTAGTCGTTGGTCTTGGGCTTGGCGGCGGCGTCGATGGCCGTCTTGCCCGGCGAACCAATAGGGCCGGCCGGCAGGCCGGTGTTGGCGTACGTGTTGTACGGGTTGGACTTGTCGGCCTTTTGCGCCGGGTCGATGTGGAAGCTCCGGATACCCAGCCCGTAGGTCACCGTGGCGTCGGACTGGATCAGGCCGGCCGTCTCGGTGTTGTTGGGCTTGAGCCGGTTGTAGATCGCGCCAGCAACGTCACCGTATTCGGCCTGGCCGCCTTCGGCCTGCACAATGCTGGCGACCGTGACGGCGTCGTACTGCTTGGCCGGATCGGTGACCCCCTGAGACTTCAGTTCATCGAGTGTGCTGCCGACGAGCTTCGCCAGGACGTCCTTGGCGCTGGTCCCGACAGGGAACCGGTATTCGCCGGGGAACAGGAAGCCCTCGAGGTTCTTGGCCTTGGCCGGAACGCCGAACTGGGCCGGGGAATCACTGAGCGCCTTGAGTTCCGGCACGGCGACGCCGGTGCCCTGGGAGATGGCCTGGAGCGACTCGTTCAGGCGCATGCCGGCGCTGAGGGCGAAGTACATGACCTTGCCCTGTTCCTTGTTCAGCAGCGCGGCCACGGCGTCCGAGTTGCTCATCTCCTTGCGCATCGTGAAGGTGCCCGGGCTCAACGCTCCCCCGGAGGCAGCGAACTGCTTGAGGAAGGACTCCGAGTTCGCGATGACCTGCTTGGACTGCAGGTCGGTGGCGACGGACTTGGGGCCGGCCCCCGGCGGGACGGTGATGGTCACTTCGCCGGTGCCCGGGCCCGGGTAATCGGCCACGGTGTCGCCGCCGAGCAGGGGTTTGATGAACTGTGCCCCCACGACGATCGCGACCACAAATACTGTCAGCGTCAGGACCAGGGCGAGGAAGCGGCGGCGCCGGCGGACCTTCTTGGACGGTCCCTTGGCGGTGGGGAGGGTTGCTGCCCCGGCCATCAGGGCGTGGCCGGCGCCGTCGTCGTAGCCGTGGGGGTCCTCATCGTCGGCATGCGCCGCGTAGGCCGGGGCGTAGTCAGCGTCGTGGTGGGGATCGTGGCCGTACTGCAGTTCGTCGGCGCGGCGCAGGGTTTCCTCGCGGGTCATCCCCCCGGCGTACTCGTGCACGGGCTCATCGTGGGCGGGTGCGTGCTGCACGGCCTCGTAGGCCGGTTCCTCGTGCACGGGTGCGTGCTCTGCGGCCTCGTAGGCCGGCTCCTCCCGCACGGGCTCCTCGTGGGCGGGTGCGTGCTCCGCAACCTCGGGAACGGGTTCCGCCTGGACGGGCTCCGCGTAGAGGGGTTCCTCGTGGACGGGCTCGTGGACCGTGGGGGCGGCGTCCGGGAGTTCCGGGGCAGCGGCGGGTTCGCCGGCGGCCACAGGGGCCGCGGCCGGTGGCGTCACGTCGGGCGTCTCACGCCCGGTCTCGAAGGCCTGGGGCGGGATGACGTCGTGGCCCTGGGTAGCCAGGGACTTTTCCTGCGCCCTGATTTCCTTGCGCGTCAGCGGACGGCCGGCGCCGCTGTTGGCAACACCAGAGGAGTCGTCATTGTTGACCGGGCTCACTGTAGCCTTCCGTGTTGTGCAGAATGCGTTGTGCAGAATGCGTGTGTACTGCCGGGGCGGCGTTGTCGCAGCCTCCGGTTGGCCCCGGAAGGAGGTCCGCACTGACGCGGTTTCCTACATCCGTTCCCCTGGCCTTTTGCATATCGATCGCATGCTGCAGAATACCTGCTGCCGCAACCTGATCCACTACTTTACGGTGGTCCCTGCTGCTCATGCCAGCTTGGTGCAGGTCGCGGTGGGCTGAAACCGTGCTCAGCCGCTCGTCGACCAGCCTCACCGGCACGCCGGATCCGGCCTCCAATAGTGTGCTGACCAGTAGCTTGGCATACTCGGTGGCCATTCGCGCGGAAGCGTGCTCCTCGCCTTTCATGGTGCGGGGCAGGCCGACGAAGATCTCCACCGCCTCGAGTTCCATCGCGAGCTTTGCGAGGAGCCGCACGTCGGTGTTCTTTTTCACGTTTCGTGCCAGCGTCCGAAGGGGCGTGGCCAGGATGCCGTCGCGGTCGCAGACCGCGACGCCCACCCGCACGGTGCCGACGTCCACCCCGAGTTTCACTCCCCGGGGGTAGGCGCCGGGCACGGCCGCATCAGTCATTCGTGGCCTAGCGCTTGGTGATGGCGTCCACGACAGCGGCGAGGGCCGTGCCGACCTTGGCCGCGTCCGTACCGCCGCCCTGGGCGACGTCGTCCTTGCCGCCGCCGCCGCCGCCGAGGATGCCTGCTGCGAGGCGGACCAGGGCGCCGGCCTTGACCCCCGCGGCGCGGGCGGCCTCGTTGGTGGCGATCAGGATGACCGGGCGGTCGTTGCTGACCCCCGCGACCGCGACGGCGGCCGGCTCGGACCCGAGCCGGGTCCGCAGGTCCAGGGCCAGGCCGCGGAGATCGTCGGCGCCGGTGACCATACCGGCGTCGTGGGCGATGACCCTGACGCCGGCGGCGTCCTTGGCGGTGCCCACAAGCGCGGCGGCCGCCGCGGTGAGCTGTTCCTTGCGCAGCCGCTCCAGCTCCTTCTCGGCCGCCTTGAGCTTCGCCAGGGTGCCGGCGATCCGCTCGGTCAGCAGCCCGGAGGGGACCTTGAGCATCTCGGTGAGTTCGGTCACGAGGGCGCGCTCGGCGGCGAGGTGGCGGAACGCGTCCATGCCCACGAAGGCCTCCACGCGGCGGTTCCCCGACCCGACCGACTGTTCGCCGAGCAGCGACAGGCTGCCGATCAGTGAGGTGTTGGACACGTGGGTGCCGCCGCAAAGTTCACGGGACCAGGCGCCGTCGATCTCCACGACCCGGACCTCGTTGCCGTAGTTCTCGCCGAACAGCGCCATGGCGCCGAGGGCCTTGGCCTCGGCGAGGCCCATCACCTTGGTTTCCACCTGGAAGTTGTTGCGGATGGCGATGTTGGAGACTTCCTCGATTTCGGAGCGGGTGGCGGCGCTGAGGCCCTCACCCCAGGCGAAGTCGAAGCGCAGGTAGCCGGCCTTGTTGAAGGAGCCGCGCTGCAGGGCCTCCGGGCCGAGGATCTGGTGCAGGGCCGCGTGCACAATGTGCGTGCCGGTGTGCGCCTGTTCGGCGGCGTGCCGGCGTTCCCGATCCACGGCAGCCATAACCAGCGAGTCGGCGCCGATTTCGCCTTCACGGACGATGGCCTTGTGCACGCTGAGGCCCTTGATGGGTCGCTGCACGTCCAGGACCTCGACGACGAAGCCATCGCCGGTGATCAGGCCGGTGTCGGCCGCCTGGCCGCCGGCCTCGGCGTAGAACGGGGTCTCGGCGAGGACCAGTTCGATTTCCTCGCCGGTGGACGCCTGGGAGACCTTCCGGCCGCCGGCCAGGATGCCGCGGACCTTGGACTCGCCGGCGAGCTCGGTGTAGCCGGTGAAGACCGTCTCGCCGGCGGAGAGCAGCTCCTGGAAGGCGCTGAGGTCCGCGTGGGCGCCCTTCTTGCCCTTGGCATCGGCCTGGGCGCGCTGGCGCTGTTCGAGCATCAGCTTGCGGAACTCGGGCTCGTCGACCTTGAGCCCGGCCTCCTCGGCCATTTCCAGCGTGAGGTCGATCGGGAAGCCGTAGGTGTCGTGCAGGGCGAAGGCGTCGGCGCCGGAGAGCGGCTGGCCGGCGGCGCGCGATTCCTTCACGGCGTCCTCGAGCCGGGCGGTGCCGGAGGCGATGGTGCGCAGGAATGCCTTTTCCTCGGCGTAGGCGATCCGGCTGATCCGGTCGAAGTCGGTCTCCACGATGGGGTAGACGCCCTTCATCGCGTCACGGGAGGCGGGCAGCAGCTCGGGCAGGCAGGCCTTCTCGACGCCGAGCAGGCGCATGGAGCGCACGGCGCGGCGGATCAGGCGGCGCAGCACGTAGCCGCGGCCTTCGTTGGAGGGGGTGACGCCGTCGGCGATCAGCATCAGGGCCGAGCGGATGTGGTCGGCGACGACGCGCATCCGAACGTCGTCGGTGTGGTGCGGGTCCTCGGGAGTCTCGGCGGAGGTGTATTCCTTGCCCGAGAGCGCGGCGGCCTTGTCGATCACCGGGCGGACCTGGTCGGTCTCGTACATGTTCTCGACGCCCTGCAGGATCATCGCGAGGCGCTCCATGCCGAGGCCGGTGTCGATGTTCTTTTTCGGCAGTTCACCGGTGATGTCAAAGTCCACCTTGGAGCGGACATTGTCGATCTGGTACTGCATGAACACGAGGTTCCAGATTTCGATGTACCGGGTCTCGTCGGCCAGCGGGCCGCCCTCGATGCCGTACGCGGGGCCGCGGTCGTAGTAGATCTCGGAGCAGGGTCCGGCGGGGCCCGGCTGGCCGGTGGACCAGTAGTTGTCCGCCTTGCCCATCCGCTGGATGCGATCGGCCGGCACGCCGGTGTTCTTCAGCCAGAGTTCCTTGGCCTCGTCGTCCTCTTCGTAGACGGTGACCCAGAGGCGCTCCGGCGGCAGGCCGTAGCCGCCGTCGTCGACGCCGGTGGTGAGCAGTTCCCAGGCGAACTTGATGGCGTCCTCCTTGAAGTAGTCGCCGAAGGAGAAGTTGCCGCACATCTGGAAGAAGGTGCCGTGCCGGGCGGTCTTGCCGACTTCCTCGATGTCGCCGGTGCGGATGCACTTCTGCACGCTGGTGGCCCGCAGGTACGGTGCTTCCTCACGCGCGGTCAGGTAAGGAATGAAGGGCACCATTCCGGCCACGGTGAACAGCAGGGACGGGTCGCTGGAGACCAGGGAGGCGGAGGGAACCGCCGTGTGGCCCTTGCTGACGAAAAAGTCGATCCAGCGCTTGGTGATCTCCTGCGACTTCATAACCTGGTTTCTTACCCTTCAATATTCACTGCATTTATATTCACTGCGTCTATCTGCACTGCGTTTGGCGTTCACGCGCCTGGTCCGCGGAACGCCCTGGTTCCGGCCGGTGGCCGAGCCGGTGGCCCGTCAGGCGGCCCGCCAGAGGCACCGCCCTCTATTCATTCTCCCCCGGCTAGCGCCGGGCGACATCCCGGCCGCCGGCGCCCGTCGCGACGCCGGCTTCCATGCCCGTGTCAACGCCGAGGGCGGAGCGGAGTTCGGTCTCCCGCTCGCGCATGCCGACGCGGACGGCGTCGGCGAAGTCGTAGACGCTGTCGGTGAGCCGGCCGACGGCCCGGTTCAGGCCCTCGGGGCCAAGCGTGGACTGCGCCTCGGTGAGCTTGCGAAAAGCGATAACGCCGATCGCGACGCCGATGCCCATCCAGATGATTCTGTTCATGTCAGCTCCTGTCAGGGTTTCAGCGGCTGCGGCGGCCGGTGGCGGGCTTCTTGCGGGCTGAGAACGCGGAGCGTACGCCGTAGCTGAACGCGGCGACCTTGATCAGCGGGGAGCCGACGGTTGCGGCGACCAGCGAGGACAGCGCCGAAATGTTGGCCGAGGCGTCCGAGACGTTGGACGCGATGCCGTCGACCTTCTTCAGCTGCTGGTTGGTGGTGGAGACGGTGGCGGTGACTTCATCCATGAGCGGGGTGGCACCGTCGCTGATCGAGCGGATGGTGCTGCGCACCTCGTCGAACACGCCCCCGAGCTTGAGGATGGGGACGGCGAGCAGCAGGACCAGCAGTGCAAACACTCCGGCCGCGATCAGGCCGGCAATATCGCCACCAGACATAGACGTTCATCTCCTTGAAACTACGTGGATTCCTGCATGGCTCTCCGGCCGCCGGGCGCGGCAAACGGAGAACTCCCCCAAGTACCTTACATACAAAGAAGCCCGCGGCGCTTGCCACGGGCTTCTTTGTAAGGTGTCGCGCTGGATCTAGCGTGCGTAGAATTCCACGACGAGCTGCTCTTCGCAGGTCACGGGGATTTCGGAGCGCTTGGGGCGACGGACCAGGCGTGCCTGCAGGGCGTCGAGCTTGACGTCCAGGTAGGCCGGAACCATGGGCAGGACGTCGCGGTGCGCGCCGGCTGCTGCCACCTGGAACGGAGGCATGGTCTCGCTGCGGCTGTGGACGTGGACCAGCTGGCCCTCACCGACGCGGAAAGACGGGCGGTCAACGCGGATGCCGTCAACGAGGATGTGGCGGTGCACAACCAGCTGGCGGGCCTGGGCGATGGTGCGGGCGAAGCCGGCACGGAGCACGAGGGCGTCGAGACGCATTTCGAGCAGTTCGATCAGGTTTTCACCGGTCAGGCCCTTGGTGCGGCGTGCTTCTTCGAAGGCACGCGTCATCTGGGCTTCGCGGATGCCGTACTGGGCGCGCAGACGCTGCTTTTCGCGCAGACGTACGGCGTAGTCGGAGTCCTGCTTCTTGCGGGCACGGCCATGCTCACCGGGGCCGTACGGGCGGCGCTCCATGTACTTGGCGGCCTTGGGGGTCAGAGCAATGCCGAGTGCACGCGAGAGGCGTGCGGTACGGCGAGCACGAGTGTTGTTAGCCACTTGTGTCCTTCCAATATCTGCGGTGTGTCAGTGTTACTGGCCTCCACGATGGAGAGCATCGGCCAACCGCTGCCTTTTGCTACTGGGCACAGGGCGAACCCATCAAATCAGCAGGAACTGCCGAAAACTGGTGGATTGTGCGTCCGTGCCTTGCCAGACAACGATCTATCCTACCAGAGGATCACTTGCCCCGGATGATCTTCCGTAGCCGCTCCAGCCGGGTGGAGATGTCGCGTTCGGCGCCGTTGCCGGTGGGTTCGTAGTAGTTCCGGCCCACCAGGTCGTCCGGCGGGTACTGCTGGGTGGCGACGGCGTGCGGGGCGTCGTGCGCATACTTGTAGCCTTTGCCGTGGCCCAGTTGCTTGGACCCGGGGTAGTGGGCATCGCGCAGGTGTGCGGGGATGCCGTTGCCCATGCCTGCGCGGACGTCGGCGATCGCCTGGTTGATGCCCAGGTAGGCGGCGTTGGACTTCGGCGCGGTGGCAAGGTGGACCACGGCTTCGGCCAGGATGATCCGGCCTTCGGGCATCCCGATCAGCTGCACCGCCTGGGCAGCGGCCACCGCGGTCTGGAGGGCGGTGGGGTCGGCCATGCCCACGTCCTCGGCAGCGGAGATCACGATCCGCCGGGCCACGAACCGGGGGTCCTCCCCCGCCTCCAGCATCCGGGCCAGGTAGTGCAGGGCGGCGTCAACGTCGGAGCCGCGGATGGACTTGATGAAGGCGCTGGCGACGTCGTAGTGCTGGTCGCCGGCCCGGTCGTAGCGCACCGAGGCGACGTCGAGCGCCCGCTCCGTGTGCTTGAGCTCGATCCTGACCGGGGTTTCGCCGGCACCGCCGCCGGGCCCCCCGGCGTCGTCCGCGTCCCCGAACGCGACGCCGGCCGCGGCCTCCAGCGCCGTCAGCGCCCGGCGCGCGTCCCCGCCGGAGAGCCGGACCAGGTGGGCCAAGGCGTCGTCGTCGAGCTCCACCTTGCCACCCAGGCCACGGGGGTCCGCCGCGGCCCGGAGCAGCAGGCCCTCGACGTCGGCGTCCGTCAGTGGTTTGAGGGTCAACAACAGCGAGCGGGACAGCAGCGGCGAGACTACCGAGAACGACGGGTTCTCCGTGGTGGCCGCGACCAGGACCACCCAGCGGTTCTCGACGCCGGGAAGCAGTGCGTCCTGCTGGGCCTTGTTGAAGCGGTGGATCTCGTCCAGGAACAGCACGGTGGTGGTCTTGTAGAGGTCCCGTGCGGTGAGGGCCTCGTCCATCACCCGGCGGACGTCCTTGACGCCGGCGGTGATGGCGGAAAGTTCGACGAATTTGCGGCCCGGGCCCTTGGCGATCACGTGCGCCAGAGTGGTCTTACCGGTACCCGGGGGTCCCCACAGGATCAGCGAACTCGGCCCGGCCGGGCCGGTGGCGTCGCTGCCGGCCGCGAGCTGCCGCAGCGGCGAGCCCTGGCCGAGGAGGTGCTGCTGGCCCACGACGTCGTCCAGGCTTCGCGGCCGCATCCGGACCGCGAGCGGACTGCGCGGGGCGGAGCGGGCCGGGGTGCCGCCCGGGGAGCTGCCGTAGGCCGGCTCTTCGGCGTCGCCGTCATCGTGCGCGGACGCGTTGTCCTGCCCTGCGCCAAAGAGATCATCCACATAGATAGGCTACTTCTAGTTCCTGCCCGCCCCGGCACGGCGGCCGCACCGCCACCCCGACGCCTGACCCTCACAACGGAGATCCACGCCATGGCCAGCCCCGACACCCGTGTGGCGTTCGTCTCCGGCGGCCGGCTGGCCGGCTGGGTGGAGCGGTTTGGCGCCAGCCACGGGGAATTACGCGAGGTGCCGGACGACGCGGGCCTGCGGCTGCTCGCGGCCGACGGCGCCACCGCCTTGTTGCAGCCACCCTGGCCGGACGGCGGGCGGCCTGGCCGCGGTGCGGATGCCGTGGCCCGGCTCGCGTCGCTGGCCGGTCAGCCGCGGCGGCTCGGCCTGGTCCTGGTGCGCCGCGGCGGGTACTCCGTGGCGGTGGTGTCCGAGGGCCGGGTGCTCGCGGCCAAGACCGGAACCCGGCACGTGCAGTCCCGCACGGCGGCCGGCGGCTGGTCCCAGCAGCGCTTCGCCCGGCGCCGCGCGAACCAGGCGGACGCCCTGGTGGAGGCCGTGGCCGACCACGCCGCCCGCATCTTCGCGGCCCACAGCGTCGAGTATCTCGTCCCGGGCGGCGACCGGACCCTGGCCGAGCAGGTCCTCGCCGAACCCGTACTGAAGGGCTATTCGGCGCTGGTGCGGCTTCCATTCCTGGACGTTCCGGACCCCCGCGCGTCCGTGCTGAAGAAGGCCGCCGCCGACGCCTGCGGGGTCCGGATCGTGGTGACAGATCCGCCGACCGAGTAGTTCCACACCCTAAGTACTCAAGTAGCGTCGCACAAATTAGGTAATTAACAACGAGTATCAACTACTGGTTCAAGGCCAGCATTTCCGTCGTTAGACTCGCCGCATTCGTATTCTCATGAGTCATTCTTTCTTGGGGGTCTCAATGCGGCGCCGTTCTTTATCTCCTGCATGGAAATTGCCCTTCTTCCGCCTTCCTATTTCGGGCTCGCGGCGCATTTTTTCGAAGCAGGGATATACCGGGATGAAATTTCCTCGACGTAGGCGCTGGCTAACGGCAATAATCCTGAGCATCCTGATTCCGTTCAACTTCCTGGTGGGTGTTGCCGGCGCTCCGGCTGTGGCGGCCGGGGAGAACCTGGTAAAAAATCCTTCCCTTGAGGACGGAACCACCGACCCCACCTGCTTCAAACGCTCGGGGTGGGGAACCGCGGGAACCTGGACCTTTGCTCCGGGCCGGACGGGAGGGCGCGCCGTCAGCGTCGCCATCTCGGGCTACACCCAGGGAGACCGGAAGCTGCTCCAGACGGAGAGTGCTGCCTGCGCTCCGACCGTCACGCCCGGCCAGACGTACGAGATGCAGGTCTGGTACAAGTCCACGGCGAAGGTCATGCTGACAATGTTCAGGCACACCGCCCAGGGCTGGAGCTACTGGGGCGACGTCAAAGCACAGGTAGCGGCGACCGACTGGACACTCGCCGCGGCTGACACCCCGGTGATTCCGGACGGAACCGATCAGATTGTCTTTGGACTTTCACTGGCCGCTAATGGCACATTAATTACCGACGACTATTCACTAGCTAATAAAGTAATAGCGCCCCCGCCAAGTACCGGGGAATTAATTTCCAATGGCAATCTTGCGGACGGAACGCCGACACCCACTTGCTTCCGGATTGCCGGCTGGGGAAATAGGCAGCTGACCCCCACAATTACGTCCGACGTTCCGCCGAATTCTACCGCCGGCACCCGGTCCTTCGACATCTCCGTCGCCTCGTACGTCTCCGGGGATGCGAAACTCATCCAGTCCGAGCCTGCGGGGTGCGCCCCCGCGGTGACACCGGGCGCCCAATACGACCTCAAGGTCGATTACAAGTCGACCGCAGCGGGGGCCTCTGGGCTGACGTTGTTCAGCCACTCGTCCACCGGCTGGAAATACTGGACCGACATCAAACAGCTTCCCGCGGTAGCGGCCTGGACCACTGCGCAAGCGCGGACACCAGCGATACCCGCCGGCGTTGACCGCATTGCCTTCGGGCTCTCGATCAGCGGAAACGGATCGCTTAGGACCACCAACTACTCCATGGTCAAGTACGAGCCGGCGTCACCCCCGCCCGCGGGAACACCCGGCTTAGTGGGCTCCTGGGATGTTTTGTCGACTAATCTTCCCATTCGCGCCATCCACTCCACCCTGCTGAACGACGGGCGGCTGCTACTCATCGCGGGCTCAGGCAATTCCGGGGCGAACTTCACCGCCGGCACCTTCAAAGCG
The DNA here is from genome assembly GCF_040137805.1 of Pseudarthrobacter sp. B907. NCBI lineage: Bacteria > Bacillati > Actinomycetota > Actinomycetes > Micrococcales > Micrococcaceae > Pseudarthrobacter > Pseudarthrobacter sp. B907. The sequence continues at coordinate 58,327 of NZ_JBEEQE010000013.1, forward strand.
ATGGTCTGGTCCCCTACCGGCGGCGCGTTCAAGGAAGTCCCGGTGCCGTACGACATGTTTTGCTCCGGACACGTCACCCTCCCGGACGGAAAGGTCCTGATCGCAGGGGGCACGGCGGCCTTCCCCGCTCCAACAGCCGGCCCCACCACTTTCAAGGGATCCAGGAAGAGCTATTACTTTGACCCGGCAGACGACCAGTTCCACCCGCTTAATGACATGGCCGGTGCGCATTGGTACCCCTCCCTGACCAAACTCGGGAACGGCGACATCTGGTCCGCGGGCGGTATCGACGAGAACGCCAAAGGCACGGTCCTCACTGAGATGTTCAGCACCTCGGCGATGAGCTGGCTGCCGCAAACCCAGGTCCCGCAGACCTGGAGCTACTGGGGAACCTACCCGCACATGTTCCTCATGGACGACGGCAAAATGTTCTACACCGGCGGCCACACCTTCGGCAACGGACTGCCCGGCACGGGAGCGAGGCTGTACGACTGGACCACCGCCACAATGTGGGATGTTCCGGGACTCCGGCAAAAAGACATGCGGGACCAGGCCGGATCCGTCTTCATCGGGCCGGCCCAGGATCAGAAACTGATGATCGTCGGCGGAGGCAACACCGACGGCAACACCCCTGCCATCAACCTCGTGGACATCATCGACTTCAAACAAGCGGCTCCTCAGTACGTCCCGGGCCCCGATCTCCCAGGCCCCGGCAAGCTCTATGTCAACCTGATCAACCTGCCCGACCGAACGGTGCTTGCAGCCGACGGGGCCCAGTTGAACCGCACCGGCAACGTACAGACGGCAGCGATCTACAATCCGGCCGTCAACAGCTGGACGTCGATCGACGCCGATCCGGTCGGCCGGAACTACCATTCGACGGCAATCCTGCTGCCGGACGGGCGGGTTGCCATCATGGGGTCGAACCCCCTGGACAATTCCTTCGAGTTCAGGATCTCTGTCTACAGCCCGCCCTACCTCTTCAAGGGCACGCGTCCCACGGTGACCGCGGCACCTGATCGGGCAAGCTACGGGGAATCCATCCAGCTTGGCGTCACCGGCAACGTCACGTCCGCATCCCTGATGTCGCCAATGTCCGCCACCCACCAGACGGACACCAACGCCCGGCTCGTGGACCTGCCACTGTCCGGCACCGATGCCGGCCGCACAGCGCAAATACCAAATAACCGTAACCTCCTTCCGCCCGGACCCTACATGCTCACAGTTCTCACAGCTGACGGGATTCCGAGCGTCGCACGTTGGGTTTGGATCTCATGAAAGCCGATACCGTGAAGCCGCGACGCCGCTTGGGCGTAGCCCTGGCGCTGGCTGCAGCCGCTGCTGCAGTGGCCGCCGCCCTGATCTGGAGCGGGTCGTCGGCGGTTGCCACCGTCGCGGAAGTTGCCGCCAGCGCGGCAGACCGGGCGTCCCGGAACCCGGACGGGCCGGCCGCAGCGCCTGCCTCTCCAGGAACTCCGCAGGCACCCGGCGCCTCCCATCACCAGCAAACTCCCGGCCCCGCCAGCGCACCACCACTGCAGGAAATGCCGCCGGAAACCACCGGCCCGGGTGCGGGCGACAAACCGGAGGTTTCGCTGGAGGAGGCCGGCCGGGCCGAGGTGGGCTACGCCGCCCGTTCCGGTAAGGACCCTTCGCGGAACCTTCCTAAGGCCGGCACTGCAGCCCCCGCCGATATTGTCGGCGCGGCGCCGGCCTTGGGTGGCTGCCTCGCGGAATACGGCGACGCAGGCCAATGCCTCCCGGCGATCCCGCCGAGCCTCGCCCGCCACCTCCAGGAGATGAAGGATGCGGGAGCCGATCCGGCATCCATGCCTCACAGCTGGACGTGCGATGAGGCGCGGAAGTACTTCCCGAACGGAATCCACGTTCGCCAGGCCGGAATCGACCCGCAGAAGCTCGACACCGATGCGGACGGGATCGCCTGCGGGCCGGCCGACTGAGCCCCAGCCCTCCCGAATTCTCCCCGTCCGCCCAATATTCGTGCGCCCGCCTACGTCCTTGGAGCCCCGAAATGTCACTGGTAACTGTGGCCAGCACTTTGGTCATTCTGATCGCCCTCGCGCTGTTTGCCATCGCCCTGTCCACGCTCTACCTGAACACCTACGCGTGGTGGGACCCGAAGACACAGCGCCGCACGTCTTACTCCGGCTTGCAGGAGACAGAAAGCCAGTCCTTCTCGCTGATCATGCCCTGCCGCAACGAACGCGAGGACGTCATGAGGGCCACCCTCGCAGCACTCCTGGCGCAGAGCCACTCGAGCAAGGAAGTGATTATTTCGGTCGGCCACGACGATCCTGAGACGGTGCGGATAGCGCACCGCCTCGCCAACGAGTTCCCCGCTTCGGTGCGCGTCAGTGTTGACGTCAGCGAAACCAAGAACAAGCCACGCCAGCTCAACATGGCATTGTCCCTGTGCCGGAACAGCGTTGTTGGCGTTTTCGATGCCGAGTCAATAGCCGCCAAGGACCTGCTGGCACACATTGATAGTGTCTTCGCAACAAAAAACGCCGACGTCGTCCAAGGCGCCGTGCAACTGATCAATTACCGCGACACCTGGTATTCGCTGCGGAATTGTCTTGAGTACTTCACGTGGTTCAGGTCCAGGCTGCACGCCCACTCCCGCCAGGGGTTCATACCCCTGGGCGGAAACACCGTCTTCATCAAACGCGAACTGCTCAACGAGGTTGGCGGGTGGGACGGTTCATGCCTGGCCGAAGATTGCGATCTCGGTGTCCGCCTGTCAACGCTCGGCCGAAGGATCATCGTCGCGTATGCGCCCGAGCTGGTAACCCGTGAGGAGACACCCGAGAGCCTGTATGCGCTGATCCGCCAGCGCACCCGCTGGTCCCTTGGCTTTATGCAGGTATTCGCCAAGGGTGACTGGAAGCAGCTCCCAACGAGACGCATGCGGACCATTGCTTGGTGGACGCTGATGCAGCAGCATTTCATGGCGCTGGCCGGAATTTGCATTCCGCTGGCAATCCTGGCCGCACTGTGGGGCCGGTTCCCCCTCCTGGTCACGCTCGTGACGTTCCTGCCCCTGATTCCTACGCTCGTCACGGTGGCGTTCGACATTTGCATGCTGCACGAATTCGGCCGCGACCATGGTTTCAAGATCCGCGGGTACGACTACTTCCGGCTCATCGCCGGGACGCCGGTGTACCAGATCATTCTGGCATTTTCCGCCCTGCGTGCGCTGTTCAAGTTCATCCGCCGCGACTTCCTGTGGGAAAAAACTGACCATTCAGGGTCGCATCTGGCCTACGTCCGGCCGACGAGTGCAGGGCTGGCCCGGCCATGACCACCCAGGAACTGTCCACGGCCCAACCCGAGACAACGGAAGTCCTGGAGGCGCCGGTTCGCCCCCCGGCCGGGCCTGCCCCCACAGCATCGGAAGCAACCGGAGACCGTCGACCGGCCCGGCACCGGAGCCCGGCCGGTTCAGCTCCCTTCACACTGACCACCATGACCGTCTGGGACAAGGCAGTACTCTCCGCACTCACGGTCGGGGCAGCCGTACTGGCACTGTGGAACCTGACCGGAGCGCCCAACTATCAAGACGACGAAGGCACCTACACGGCCCAGGCGTACGCAGTCGCGTCCGGAAGCCTGGCCCCCTACACCTATTGGTATGACCATCCCCCGCTGGGGTGGATCCAGCTCGCCGCCCTGAACTGGTTTCCCCATCTGCTGGGGTTGGGCGACGGCACCGCCATCGGCGGGACGCGATACGTGATTGCAATGTATTTCGTCGCCGGCGCCGTACTGCTCTACCTGCTCGCCCGTCGGCTGCGCCTGCGGATCCCGTTTGCGACGATGACTGCCGTCGTGTTCATCCTCTCCCCGCTGTCCCTCGTGCTGGGGCGCCAGGTGTACCTCGACAACATCGGCGTCCCCTGGCTCTTGCTTGCCTTCTACCTGGCGCTGTCGTCCCGGGATGCGCTGTGGCACCACATCGGGGCGGGGATCTGCTTCGCCGTGGCGGTACTCTCGAAGGAGACCCTCGCCATCTTCGGCCCAGCCCTGCTGCTGGCCCTCATCCACCGTCCCAAATGGAGCAACCGATCCTTCTCGGTGGTCGGCTTCCTCGGCGCGGGCGGGCTGGTCCTGGCCTTCTATCCGCTCTCGGCACTGCTGCGAAACGAACTGTTGGCGGGACCCGACCATGTATCACTGCAGACGGCTTTGAGCTATCAGTTCCTGGAGCGCTCCGGCTCCGGCACCATTTTCCAGGCGGGTTCGAGCCGTGCGCAGTTGCTGGCAGGCTGGCTTTACTTCGACAAGTACCTCATTGCTGCCGGCCTCGCTGCCGCCGTCGTTTGCCTGCTCCGACGGCGGGCGCAAGTGGTCACCGCGGCAATCGTCTCCTTTGCCGTCCCCATCGTTGTCGGCCAAGGGTACCTTCCAGCCATGTACGTGATTGGCGTGATTCCGTTTCTCGCCCTTGCTTTGGGAACTGCGGTTGACATCGCCTGGAGCGCCATGGACAAGCTGGGCCGTCGTTCGCCGGGATTCAAACATCCCCTGCGCGCCGCTTTCACGCTCGCCCTCGCCGGATCCTTGGTGCTCATGTCCGTTCCGCAGTGGTTCGAACAGGACCGACTCCTCCTGACCGCGGACAGCAACTCTAATTGGCGGCAAGCCATGACGTGGGTCCAGCGCAATGTGTCGCGCCAGGACGTCGTTCTTGCGCCGTACTCCATGTGGCAGGACTTGAACTCGAGCGGGTGGAACAACGCCTGGACCATGATCGCAACGGAGAAGGCGGACCTCGACAGGCAGTTTAGAACCGAACGCCCCGGAGGCTGGCGCGACATCAAATGGATAATCGTCGGCCCGTCCGTGACGTCCAACATCGACAACCTGGGCCTCCAACTGGCAAAGACAGCGCTGGAAAATTCCGAACCTGTCCAGACGTATGGCGAGTGGTCGATCCGGCGGGTGACGGCTGCCCCGGCCCAGGACGCCAACGGAAAGACGCGGCCATGATGCTCTCAATCATTGTTCCGACCCGCAATGAGGCGCCCAACATCGAAAACCTCATCTGTCGAACTGCTGCGGCCTGCGACGGCCTGGATGCGGAACTGGTTTTCGTCGACGACTCAACGGACCGGACGCCGGAGCTAATCCTCTATTCCGCGTTACACACGGGGTTGCCAGTTCGGCTCATCACACGCCGGTCGCCCACCGGCGGCCTGAGCGGCGCCGTCGCGGATGGCATTGCGTCCAGCAATGCAGAGTACTGCCTCGTGATGCACGGGGACCTCCAGCATCCTCCGGAAGCGATTCCAGCCCTTCTCGCGGAAATCGAAGGCTCGGGCGCAGACGTGGTCGTCGCAGCCCGCGGCATCGGCCGGCCCAGCGGCCAAGACGGCGTCAGAGCCACGTTCCGCCGTGGGGTCTCCCTGGGAGCCAGGGCCCTGACGCGGTGCCTGTTTCCGCTCAGAATGCGCGGCTGTTCCGACCCGATGTCCGGGTTCTTTGCGATCAGGCGGTCGGCCATTGACCAGGAAATCCTCCGGCCCAGCGGCTTCAAGATCCTTCTTGAGATACTGGCCCGGCACCGGCTGCGGATACGGGAAATTCCTATCGGGCAGGACCGGCGAACGGCCGGAGCGTCGAAGGCGCGGCTGCAAACGGGGCTGAGCTTCGTCCGGCAGCTAGGACAACTGCGCGCGGGGACAGCTTTCCTGTTTGCCATCGTGGGCGCTGTGGGCGCCCTCATGAACCTCATGATCATGGCGTTCCTGCATTCGGCCGGCATCCATTACGCTGTCGCCGCGACGGTCGCCGCGGAACTTACCATTTTGTCCAACTTCATCATGCAGGAGCATGTCGTCTTCGGCACGCTGCGCGACAAGGTGAATGGCTGCCGGAAACGGTTCGTCCAGAGCTTCAGCTTTAACAATCTGGAAGCCCTGCTTCGGCTTCCGGTGCTGCTCTTTGCTGTCGATGTACTGCTGATCGACCCGATCGCCGCCCAGGCCGCCACTCTTGTGGGGGCCTTCACGCTCCGCTACGTGTTCCACGCGAAGATCGTCTATTCCTCCGGCTGCGCAACCAGTCCTGCATTGACTCGTCAGTCCAGTGAGCCGGTCGCCCGTATCAACCCCCAGCAGGCCACTCCCTAGCAGCCGGTCAGGTGCCGTTTGGGCCGTTCCTGCCGGTACTGAAAAAGGCCGCCGCCGACGCGTGCGCGGTCCGGATCGTGGTGACGTAGCCGCCGTCGGACACGGGGCTAATCGAAGCGGGTGGCCGTTGTGGCGGTATTGCCCCGGATGAAACCGAATGTCGCGGCGACCGCTCCGATGGCCAGAAGCAGGCTGGGCCCCAGCGCCATGAAGTATCCGGGCCCCGGCCAGGCCACGCGGTAGGCGTCGTTGATTAAGGTCACCATCAGCCAGGCCACGAGGAACCCCAGGCCAGCCGAGAGCAGCAGGACGGTAAGGAGCGGGACGGCCGCTTCGCGAATGATGATCCAGCGCAGGATGGACACCGGCATCCCCATCAGGTGCATCAGGCCAAGGACACGCTTGCGGTCCAGCACGGCGGAGGCGGTGGGTGGCGACGGCCAGTGACAGCCCGGCAATGGCGACGGCGACAAACATCCCCAGGTACGCGAGCCCTGCCAGGCCTTGGATCAGGCGGGATGGACTGCGGTTTGAAGTCCATGGGTGGTCTAACGGCCGTTCCTGGCAAATCGATGGGCGCAGACTCCCCCGCAGGGGCCCTGCCGGCGCCGGCATCGCACCGATCTGACGAGAATGGCCGCCATCCGGGGTGGCTTAGCGGCCATTCCTGGCAAATCGATGGGCACAGACTCCTCGCAGGGGCCCTGCCCGCGCCGGCATCGCACCGATCTGACGAGTGTGGCCCTGTCGCGTTCCCCGGGACTCCGGTACCGGCAGTCCCGGGGAACACTAGACCGATCCCCCTAGCAGCCGGTCAGGTGCCGTTTGGGCCGTTCCTGCCGGTAGAGGTACCGGCCCGACTCCCCGAAGCCGGCCCGGGCGTAGAGTTCCTGCGCCCCGGTATTGGCCGCCGTGACGAGCAGCCAGTAGCCTGCCAGACCCAGGCGTGCGCCCTCCTCCAGCAGTGCCTGCAGCACTCGGGAGGCGTAGCCCCGGCGTCGTAAATCTGGCCGGGTTGCCATGCAGTACAGGCCGCCGTGGCGGGGGCTGCCGGGTTCGGCGTCGGGCAGGGCGAGTCGTCCGGCGGCGGCCGGGGCGCCGTCGTCGTCACGCACGAGGGCGTACAGCGAGGGGCAGCCGGTCAGGATGCCGCGGGCGACGTCCAGGGCCTCAGCGTCGCCGCGCCCGTCCACGCTCCACCAGAGCCGTAGCCACTCCGCCGAAGGCTGACTCGAGATCTCGACGCCGTCGCCCGACGCCGCGGCAGAACCGCCGCCGCGCACCATAACCAGCGTTTCGGACTGGCGGGTGAACCCCTCGGAGTCGAGCACGGCGTTCAGCGGCGCGGAGCGCGGGTCGTCGAAAACCTGGAAGATGAGGGGCAGCCGGCGGGCCCGGTACCACAGCCGTGCGTCCTGGAGCGCCGCGAGCTGCGCGTGGGCATCGACTCCCACCTCACGGGGCCACACCGAGTTGGCGCGCTGCGTCACGCCGGAGGCGGCGCGGAGCACCCAGCCGCCGGAGTCCTCCCGGTCGGCGGCGGGCCAGGCGGCGTCCATCAGCGCCTCCAGCCCGGGCCCGGATTCCGGTTCCAAGGAGTCCCCTTCCTGTCTCAGATCATCACGTCCCGGCCGACAGCAAAGGCCCCCCGGTTGCCCGGGGAGCCTCTGCGGTGGAGCGGGCCGGCTACTTGGAGCCGTCGTCCTTCTTGTCCTGCGGCTTGAAGTCAACGCCGGCTTCCTTGCGCTGCTGCGCCGTGATGGGCGCGGGCGCCTGGGTCAGCGGGTCATAGCCGCCCCCGGACTTCGGGAACGCAATGACGTCGCGGATCGAGTCCACGCCCGCGAGCAGCGAGACAACACGGTCCCAGCCGAATGCGATGCCGCCGTGCGGGGGCGCGCCGAACTTGAAGCCCTCGAGCAGGAAGCCGAACTTCTCCTGGGCGTCTTCGTGCGAGAGGCCCATGACCTTGAAGACGCGCTCCTGGATGTCGCCCTGGTGGATACGGATGGAGCCGCCGCCGATTTCGTTGCCGTTGCAGACAATGTCATAGGCGTACGCCAGGGCGGTTTCCGGGTCCGTGTCGAAGCTGTCCATGAATTCGGGCTTGGGCGAGGTGAAGGCGTGGTGCACGGCCGTCCACTTGCCGCCTCCGACGGCGACGTCACCGGACGCGACGGCGGCCGCGGCGGGTTCGAACATCGGCGCGTCGACCACCCAGCAGAAGGCCCAGTCGCTCGGGTTGATCAGGCCGGTGCGGTGCCCGATCTCGACCCGGGCCGCGCCGAGCAGCGCGCGGGACGGGGTCTTCTCGCCGGCGGCGAAGAAGATGCAGTCGCCGGGCTTGGCGCCGACGGCGTCGGCCAGGCCTGCACGTTCGGTCTCGGTCAGGTTCTTCGCGACCGGGCCGGCAAGTTCGCCGTCCTCCTTGAACAGGACGTAGGCCAGGCCCTTGGCGCCGCGCTGCTTGGCCCATTCCTGCCAGCCGTCGAGGGCGCGGCGGGCCTGCGAGGCACCGCCCGGCATCACCACGGCACCGACGTAGGGGGCCTTGAAAACGCCGAAGTTGGTGTCCTTGAAGAACTTGGTGAGCTCGGTCAGTTCCAGGCCGAAGCGCAGGTCCGGCTTGTCCGAGCCGTACCGGGCCATCGCGTCGTTGTAGGTGATCCGCTGGATCGGGGTGGGGATCTCGACGTCGATCAGCTTCCACAGCGCGGTCACGATGCTCTCGCCGAGCTTGATGATGTCGTCCTGCTCGACGAAGCTGGCTTCGATGTCGAGCTGGGTGAACTCAGGCTGGCGGTCCGCGCGGAAGTCCTCGTCGCGGTAGCAGCGGGCGATCTGGTAGTACTTCTCGAAGCCGCCCACCTGCAGGAGCTGCTTGAACAGCTGCGGGGACTGCGGCAGCGCGTACCAGGAACCCGGCGCGAGGCGCGCGGGGACGACGAAGTCGCGGGCGCCTTCCGGCGTCGACCGCGTCAGCGTGGGGGTCTCGATCTCGACGTAGCCGTCCTGGTGCAGCAGCTCGCGGGCAACCCGGTTGGCCTCGGAACGCAGGCGCAGGTTGCGGGCGGGGCCGGGCCGGCGCAAGTCCAGGTAGCGGTGCTTGAGGCGGGCTTCCTCGCCCACTTCGACGTGCTCGTCGATCTGGAACGGCAGCGGATCGGAGGTGTTGAGGATGGTGACCTTCTCGGCCATGACCTCGATCTCGCCGGTGGCCAGCGCGGGGTTCTCGTTGCCCTCGGGGCGCTTGGCGACGGTGCCGATGACCTGCAGCACGAATTCGTTGCGGAGGCCGTGGAAGACCTCTTCTTCACGAACGACCACCTGGGAGACGCCCGAAGCGTCGCGCAGGTCCACGAATGCGACACCACCGTGGTCACGACGCCGGCCGACCCAGCCGGCGAGGGTTACGGTTTGTCCAATGTGCTCGGAGCGAAGGGATCCGAGGTCGTGTGTGCGCAGCACAGCTCGCCTTTCAGAAGGAAAACAGGGTGGTATTAAATGGGACCGCTACAGGAACGGTCCCGTTCGAGTTTACCCGTTGGAAAGGCCCCGCCTGCCATGGCAATCCCACCACTCCGCCCCGGGCAGCTGCAGCGCCGCCTGGGCGCGGTCGATTCCACCGCGATCGGCCTCGGCTCAATGCTGGGTGCCGGTGTGTTCGTGGTCTTCTCCCCCGCCGCGGCCCTGGCCGGTCCGCTGCTGACCCTCGCCGTGGCCGTGGCCGGCGTGGTGGCCTACTGCAACGCCGTGGCATCGGCGCAGCTGGCGGCCATGTACCCCTCCAGCGGCGGGACCTACGTCTATGGCCGCCGGCAGCTGGGCGAATGGCCGGGGTTCGTCGCCGGCTGGGGCTTTGTCACCGGCAAGACGGCCTCGTGCGCGGCGATGGCGCTGACCTTCGGGCACTATGCGGCACCGGAATTCGCGACGCCGGTGGCGGTGGCCGCCGTCGTTGTGCTGACCGGCGTGAACCTGCTCGACATCACCCGTACGGCGCTGCTGACCAAGGTACTGCTCGCCGTGGTGCTCGCCACCATCGCGTTCGTGGCGGCGGCGGCACTGCTCGGCCCGCACCCGGCGGGCGCCGGGGCCGCTGCCGGAACTGCCGACGGCCAGAACGTGTGGGGTGTGCTGCCCGCCGCCGGACTGGTGTTCTTCGCTTTTGCCGGCTACGCCCGGATCGCCACGCTCGGCGAGGAGGTCAAGGACCCCACCCGCACCATCCCGCGGGCCATCCTCGGCGCGCTCGGCGGAGCCTTTCTGATCTACCTGGGGCTCGCGGCCCTGCTGCAGTGGCACCTTCCCGCGGCTCAACTGGCCGGCTCGACGGCGCCGCTGCTCGACGCCGTCAGCAGCTCAAGGCTCAGCCTCGGCGCTCCGCTGGTCCAGGCCGGGGCGGCGGCAGCGTGCCTCGGAGCACTGCTGGCCCTGATTACGGGGGTGGGCAGGACGGCGATGGCGATGGCCAGGGAACGGGACCTGCCCGCGCCGCTGGCCCGGGTGGGCGGGGCCCACACGGTTCCGATCACCGCCGAACTGACCGTCGCGGCCTCGGTCATCGTGCTGCTGCTGACCACCAACGTCCTGACCGTGGTGGGTTTCTCCAGTTTCGGCGTCCTGGTCTATTACGCAGTGACGAATGCCGCCGCCTTCACCCTCACCTCGCGCCCGTGGCATGCCCCGCGCTGGCTCAATGTGCTGGGGTTCCTCGGCTGCCTGCTGCTGGCAGTGACCCTGCCGCCGGCCTCGGCGCTGGGCATGGCCGCCGTGCTCGCGGCAGGGGCCACCGGCCGGTTCCTGGTGCTGCGGCGGCGGAGGGCCTCGACGGGGTAGGAGGGCTGCGGCCTAAGCCTTCAGGACCCGGACGTGCAGGTCTTCCGCGGCCGGCGCCCAGGTCGCCGGATCGGCGTCGAGCTGTTCACCGGTGCGGATGTCCTTGACCTGGTGCTTGCCGTCGTCGTCGGTGAACCAGACGAAGGGGATGCCGCGGCGGTCCGCGAACTTGATCTGCTTGCCGAACTTCTCAGCCTTGGCCGCGACCTCGGTGGCGATCCCGCGGCCGCGCAGCTGCGCGGCGACGTCCTGCGCCGCGCCCCAGCTGTCGTCCCTGTTGAGGGCCACCAGCACGGCGGTCGGCACGGACCGTGTTGCCTTGGCGAGGTCCTGGCTGAGGATCCGGGAAACCAGCCGGGTCACGCCGATGGAGAGCCCGACGCCGGGGAACTTGCGGTTGCCCTTGCTGGCGAGGGCGTCGTAGCGGCCGCCGGAGCAGATCGAGCCGAGCTGTTCGTGGCCCACGAGCACGGTCTCCACCACGGTGCCCGTGTAGTAGTCCAGGCCGCGGGCGATGCTGAGGTCCGCGACCACCTTGCCCGGGGCGCGCTGGACGGCGGCGGCAATGACCTGTTCCAGCTCGTTCAGGCCTTCCTCCAGCAGCTCGTTGTCCACGCCGAGGACCCGGACCTGCTGCACAAACGAGGTGTCCCCGGTGCGGATCGCGGCCAGCTTGAGCGCGGCCTGCGCCTGTTCCTCGGTGGCTCCGAGTTCGGTCTTGAGCAGTTCGGCCACCTTGGCGGGGCCGATCTTTTCGAGTTTGTCGATGCTGCGCAGCACTCCGGCGGTGTCGGCCAGTCCGATCCCGGTGTAGAAGCCCTCGGCCAGTTTGCGGTTGTTGATCCGGAGCAGGAAGTCCGGGATCGGCAGGGCGCTGAGGGCCTCGGCGATCACCAGCGCGATTTCGACGTCGTAGCGGAACGGCAGTTCGCCGTCGCCGACGATGTCGATGTCCGCCTGGGTGAACTCGCGGGCGCGGCCTTCCTGCGGACGCTCGCCCCGCCAGACTTTCTGGATCTGGTAGCGGCGGAACGGGAAGGCGAGGTAGCCGGCGTTCTCCACCACGTAGCGGGCGAACGGCACGGTGAGGTCGAAGTGCAGGGCCAGGGCGTGCGGGTCGGCCTTATGCGACGGGGACTCTGCGCCCTCGTCGTCCTGCAGCCGGCTCAGCCCGTAGACCTCTTTGTCGATCTCCCCCTTGCGCAGCAGCTGCCCGACGGTCTCCACCGCCCGGGTCTCAATCGAGGAGAAGCCGTGCAGTTCAAAGGTCCGCCGCAGGGTATCCAGCACATGCAACTCCACCAGCCGCTCCTCGGGAAGCCACTCGGGGAATCCGGACAGGGAGGCGGTGCGTGCCATGGTGGAATTTTCTCCTCTGATTACGACGGCGGATACAACGGCCGCGGCGTCGCGCGCAGACCGGCCAGTCGTGCATAAACTGTGTGCGGCAGTCAGTTTATGCTTTTTGCCGCGCGCATCTCTAATGCGCACGCGGCGGGCGGCGCTGCCGCAGCTTGCTTGCTGCACCCCCGACGGCGCCGACGACGCGCCGCCCGGGATGCGGCCCTACAACCAGGAGGACCATTGGCGGCCAGTTCACGGAGCGCCCGCGAAGCCAAGCGGCGCGTCCAGCAGATGGAGGCAAAGCGTGAGCTGCGGCGTGAGCAGGACAAGCGCCGAAAGCGCGACAACGTCCTCGCCATCGCCGGCGGTGCCGCCGTCCTTGCCCTGGCCATTGTGCTGCAGCTGACAGTCTTCGCCGGCAACCCGACCGAGGACGAATTCAAGGCCGCCGAGGCCGGGCTGAAAAGCCCGTCTGCGTCCGCCACCCCGTCCGCCAGCCCAAGCAACGGCGACAACATTCCCAAGCCGGAGACCGCGGCGGGCAAGACCTTCACCGGTGCGCTTGCCCTCAACCGCGGCACCGTCGGTGTGGAACTTGACGGCACCACGGCCCCGCAGGCGGCCGCCGTGTTCAAGTCCCTCGCGGACCAGAACTTCTACAGCGGCGTCAACTGCCACCGGCTCACGACCGCGGAGTCCTTCGGCGTGCTGCAGTGCGGCTCCAAGTCCGGGGACGGCAACAGTGATCCCGCGTTCACCTGGGGTCCGCTGGAAAACACCCCGGCAGACAACAAGTATCCGGCCGGCACCATCGCTGTGGCACGGACCGGCGGCAACGCCTACGGAAACGGAACCCAGTTCTTCATCGTTTACAAGGACACCGTGATCCCGGCGGATGCCGCCGGCGGCTACACAGTGGTCGGCAAGGTCACGTCCGGTCTGGACGTGGTGGCCAATATTGCCGCGGCCGGTGTCAAACCGGGTGCCAGTGCCACGGACGGCGCACCTGTGGAACCAGTCACGATAGACTCGTTCTCTCTGAAGTAACCTGCCGGGGCCCGCGTGGCCGCGGTGCCGGTATTTCCCTCCAAGCGAAAGACTTCTAGCGGTGACAGACAGTCAGAAATCCGACGAAACAGTGGCAGCAGCTGCCAACGAGACCGAAGCCAAGGTTGCGGTGACCGAAGCGGCCAACGAGGCGACCCCGGCCGAGGCCGAGGCCCCGACGGCGGAACCCGCCGCCGAAGCCGCGGCCGAAGAGGCCGCCCCGGCGGAAGCACCCGAGCCAGCCCCCGCTGCGGCCGAGGAGCCCGCCGTCGCACCGGCATCTTCGCCGGTACCTGCGCCTGCCCCGCGCCCGGCGCCGTCGCCCGCCGCCTTTGCGGCCCGACCGAAGGCCTCGCCGTCCGTCGCCGCACCGGCCGCCACCCCTGCCTCCAGCGCCGCATCGCTTGCCGAGGCTGCCCGCTGGGGCCGCGTGGAGGGCGACGGCCAGGTGTTCCTGACCATCGACGGCGAGGAACACGCCGTCGGCCAGTACCCGGGCGTCAGCGATGACGAGGCGCTGGGCTACTTCGCCCGCAAGTACGACGACGTCCTGGCCCAGATCGTCCTGCTGGAGCAGCGAGTGGCCTCCAAGGCACCGGCCGCGGACATGCAGAAGACCGTGACGCACCTGCGCGAGCAGCTGGCCGAACGCAACATGGTCGGTGACCTCCGAGCCGCCGAGGCCCGCCTGGACACCCTGTCCGGCCAGATCACCGCGCTGGAAAAGACCGAAAAGGCCGAACACGACGCCGTCCGCGCCGCCGAACTGGCTGCCCGCGAGGCGATCGTCGCCGAGGCCGAGGAGATCGCCGGGCACGACCCGGCACAGATCCAGTGGAAGACCTCCAGCGCCCGGATGAACGAACTCTTCGAGAGCTGGAAGACGGCGCAGAAGAGCGGCGTCCGGCTGGGCCGGAGCAACGAGGACGCGCTCTGGAAGCGGTTCCGCGCCGCCCGCACGGTCTTCGACCGGCACCGCCGCGCCTACTTCTCCCAGCTGGACAGCAACAACTCCGCCGCCAAGGCCGCCAAGGAAAAGCTGATCACCGAGGCCGAGGCACTGTCCTCCTCGACCGACTGGGGGCACGCCGCCGGCGAGTACCGCCGGCTGATGGACCAGTGGAAGGCCTCCCCGCGCGCCAGCCGCAAGGACGACGACGCTCTCTGGGCCCGGTTCCGGGCCGCACAGGACGTCTTCTTCACGAACCGGCAGGCCGCCAACGAGGAGATCGACCAGGAATACGGCGCGAACCTCGTGGTCAAGGAAGCCCTGCTGGTAGAGGCCAACGAACTGCTCCCGATCAAGGACCTCGCGGCCGCCAAGAAGGCGCTGCAGTCCATCCGCGACCGCTGGGAGGAAGCCGGCAAGGTTCCGCGCGCGGACATGGGCCGGATTGAGGCCGGCCTCCGGAAGGTGGAGGACGCCGTCCGCAACGCCGAGGATGAGAACTGGAAGCGTTCCAATCCCGAAACGAAGGCACGCACCAACAGCGCCCTGTCGCAGCTGGAGGCGGCCATCAGCGGGCTGAAGGACGACCTGGCCAAGGCAGAGAAGGCCGGGGACGAGCGCAAGATCAAGGCGGCGAAGGAAGCCCTCGAGGCACGCCAGGCCTGGTTGGAGCAGCTGGAACGCTCCGCCAGCGAACTCTCCTAGCATTATCCGCTGAAGCAATCTCCGCCGCCGGGTCTGCCCGCCGGCCGCAACAGGCTCCGCCCGGTTATCCACATGACCGGGGCGGGGCCTGTTCCGCGTTCCGGCCAAGACGGCACGATGGCTGAATGGTCCCTGTGCCCGGCAACCCCGCTTCCGGCTTCCGCATCTCCGGACTGCCGGATTGCCGTTCCCCGCGCGAGCCGGCGGGTGCGCCGTCGCCCGTGCTCTACTCCCCCGGGGCGCTGTTCTCCTGGGTTGAACTCCAGGCCATGGCGGCCGACGGCGTGCTGACGAGGCTCTCGCAGCGCGGCTACCTGCCGCCCGGCGCCGCCTCCACCCCGCAGCTGCGGGCGCGGGCGGCGGCCTGCACCATTCCGCCGCCCATCCGGCAACGGGTCGTCGCCGGGCGGATGACGGCAGCGTGGATCTACGGCTGCGCCGGGGAACCGGACCGGATGGCGCTGCTGGTGGATGCCACCCGGCGGGTCTCCAGCCTCAGGGCCACCCGCGGCTGCAGTTTCCACGAAGTGCGGCTCGGCCCGTTCGACGTCGTCAGCCTCGGCGGGCTTATGGTCTCCAGTCCGCTGCGGACGGCGGTGGACATTGCCCTGCACGTCGATCCGGAACGTGCCCTGCCGGCCTTGGGCGCAATGCTGGCCGCGCCCGAACTCGGCGTGAAGCTGAAGCTGCTCATCCGGGCGGTGGAAGCGACGCCGCGGCTGCCGTACAAGAAGGCTGCCCTGGACAAACTTGCGGCCCTTCCCTCCGGCCCGGAACGCGACCGTCTACACGGCTAGCTGCGGCGGCTGTTGCCGGTGGTGCGGTAGACGTCGAAGACGCCGTCGATTCGCCGCACGGCGCTGAGCACATGGCTGAGGTACTTCGGGTCGCCCATCTCGAAGGCGAACTTGGAGATCGCCACCCGGTCCGTGGACGTGTGCACACTCGCCGCCAGGATGTTCACGTGATTCTCCGAGAGGACCCGGGTGACATCGGAGAGCAGCGACTTGCGGTCCAGGGCCTCGACCTGGATTTCCACCAGGAACACACTGGACTGCGTCGGCGCCCACTCGACCTCGACGATCCGGTCCGGCTGATCCATCAGGCCCGACACGTTGGTGCAGTCGGTCCGGTGCACCGAGACTCCGGAGCCGCGGGTCACGAAGCCCAGGATCGGGTCCGGCGGCACCGGGGTGCAGCAGCGTGCCAGCTTCACCCAGACGTCCCCGACGCCGCGGACCACAACCCCAGAGTCGGAGTAGCGGGCCTTGGTGACCTGGGTGGGGATCGAGACCTCGGTCAGGTCATCCTCGGGCGTTTCGTTGCCGCCGAGGCTCTCGACCAGCCGTTCCATCACGGACTGGGCCGAGGTGTGCCCGTCGCCCACCCCGGCGTAGAGTCCGGAGATGTCCGTGTACTTGAAGTCCTCGGCAATCGCGGCGAGGGCATCGTGCGTCATCAGGCGCTGCAGGGGAAGGTTTTGTTTGCGCATCGCCTTGGTGAGCAGTTCCTTGCCGCGGTCGATCGCCTCTTCGCGGCGTTCCTTGCTGAACCACTGCCGGATCTTGTTGCGGGCCCGTGCGCTCTTGACGAAGTGCTGCCAGTCCTGGCTTGGCCCGGCCCCCTCGGCCTTGGAGGTGAAGATCTCCACCCAGTCGCCATGGTTCAGTTCGCTGTTGAGCGGAACCAGCTTGCCGTTCACGCGCGCACCGATGGTCCGGTGCCCCACCTCGGTGTGGACAGCATAGGCGAAGTCCACCGGCGTCGACCCTGCGGGCAGCGCCATCACTTCACCCTTGGGGGTGAAGACGAACACCTCGCGGGCGTTGATTTCAAAGCGCAGCGAGTCGAGGAACTCGCCGGGGTCCGAGGTTTCCTGCTGCCAGTCCACCAGCGACCGCAGCCAGCCCATGTCGCCGTCGCGCGGGCTTCCCGGCCCGGCGGCCGTGCGGTTGGGCTGGTCCTTGTACTTCCAGTGCGCGGCAACGCCGTACTCGGCACGCCGGTGCATTTCATGGGTCCGGATCTGGATCTCCACCGGTTTGCCGCCGGGGCCGATCACGGTCGTGTGCAGCGACTGGTACATGTTGAACTTGGGCATCGCAATGTAGTCCTTGAACCGGCCCGGAAGCGGGTTCCAGCGCGAGTGCATGGCACCGAGCGCGGCGTAACAGTCGCGCACCGAGTCGACCAGGACGCGGACGCCCATCAGGTCGTTGATGTCGTCGAAGTCTTTGTCGCGGACGATCATCTTCTGGTAGATCGAGTAGTAATGCTTGGGCCGGCCGGTGATGGTGGCCTTGATCTTGGCCGCCCGGAGGTCCTCGGTGATCTGGTTGCGGATCACCGCGAGGTTCTTTTCACGCTCCGGCGTCCGATCCCCCACCATCCGCACGATCTCCTCGTAGACCTTGGGGTACAGCGCGGCGAAGGAGAGGTCTTCCAGTTCCCATTTGATCGTGTTCATGCCGAGCCGGTGGGCCAGCGGCGCGAAGATTTCGAGGGTTTCACGCGCCTTGCGGGCCGAAGACTCGGCGGAGACGAAGCGCCAGGTGCGCGCGTTGTGCAGCCGGTCGGCGAGCTTGATCATCAGGACGCGGATGTCTTTGGCCATGGCCACAACCATCTTGCGGACGGTCTCGGACTGGGCGGCCTCACCGAAGCTGACCTTGTCCAGCTTGGTGACGCCGTCCACCAGCATTGCGACTTCCGGGCCGAACTCGCCCTTGAGGTCGTCCAGGGTGTAGGAGGTGTCCTCCACGGTGTCGTGCAGCAGGGCGGCGGCCAGCGTCGTCCCGCTCAGGCCCAGCTCGGCCAGGATGGTCGCAACGGCCACCGGGTGCGTGATGTAGGGGTCCCCGCTCTTGCGCTTTTGCCCGCGGTGGCAGCGTTCCGCCACCACGAAGGCGCGCTGGATGAGCTCGAAGTCGTCCCTGGGGTTGTTGGCCCGCACGGTGCGCAGCAGCGGTTCGAGGATGGGCGAATAGGCGGGTGTTCCGCGGCCGGTCAGGCGCGCGAGCCTGGAGCGGGTACGTTCACGGCGTCCGGGGAAGGTCGGGCGGGTCCCTGAGTTGTCCACCGGAACGGCCGCGTCGGGGCGTCCGGGAGCAGCCAAGCCAGTCTGTGCCCCCTGGCCGGCAGCCTGATCCGCCGGAGCTGCGGGCACCGGCGTCGAACGTTCTTCCAATGAAGCACCTCTCACAACCCGTTAATTATTCAAGTCTATTCCCGTGGCGGGATACTTTTGTAACCGGCGCCCAAAGCCCGACGGGCCGGAGAACGTCGGGGACGTTCTCCGGCCCGTCGGGCGGGTTCGGCGGGACTGGCGGCTAGGCCGTGACCGGGGCCGACTTGGCGGCGTTTTCGGCCCGCCGCTGCTGGACCCGCTTGGCCTGCTTGACCAGATCGGGCTCACCCTGGCGCAGCCAGGCGTACAGCGGGGCGGCGACGAAGATGGTCGCCGCGGTACCGATCAGGATGCCCACGAACAGCGCCAGCGAGAGGTCCCGCAGCGTGCCCGCGCCCAGCAGTCCGGCGCCGATGAAGAGGATGGCGCCGACCGGCAGGATGGCCACCATCATGGTGTTGATGGAGCGCACCAGGGTCTGGTTGACGGCGAGGTTGACCTCTTCGGCAAAGGTGCGCCGGGTGGAGGACTGCAGTTCGGAGGTGTTCTCGCGGATCTTGTCGAAGACCACCACGGTGTCGTACAGCGAGTAGCTGAGCACGGTGAGGAACCCGATGATGGCCGACGGCGTCACCTCGAAGTCGCTGAGGGAGTACACCCCGGCCGTGACGAACATCGTCGCGGCCATGCCGGCGAGGGCGGAAAGCGACATCTTCCAGGTCCGGAAGTACAGCGCCATCAGGACTGCGGCCAGGCCGACGAAAATCGCCAGGCCGATCAGGGCCTGTTTGGTCACGTCCGCGCCCCAGGTGGGTCCGACGAACGTCGAGGTGACCTCGTTGTCGGTCACGCCGTAGGCCTTGGTGAGGCCTTCCTTGACCTTGAGGACCTCTTCGTCGTTCAGCTTGTCCGTCTGGATGCGCATGGTGTTGCCGGCGACGTTCGCGACGCGCGGCAGGCTGCCGGAGACGACCTCCTGGACGGCCTTTTCGCCGAGTGCGGCGTCGCGGTCCTTGACGTTGGACACCGTGAACTCGGAGCCGCCGCGGAACTCGATGCCGAGGTTGAACCCGCCTTTGACGACCGGCAGCAGGATGGACAGGGCGACGGCGACGGCGGCGATCAGGAACCAGATTTTCTTGGAACCGACGAAGTCGTAGGAGCGCTTGCCCGTGTAGAGGTCGTTACCGAAAGTGGCGAAGCTGGCCATTTACTTGCCTTCCTTGGACGCGCTCTTGGAGGAACCGGCGAGCTGCTCCTGTTTTTCCGCGAGACGTCGTTCTGCAATGGTCATCCGGCGTTCGGCCTCGGCCGCGGCCCCGGTGTTCTTGGCGCGCGGCGCCGGGACGGGCTTGTCGTCCGGCGTCCGGATCCGTCCGGCACCCCGGTAGAGGGGCACGGCGCCGAGCCGCTTCGGGTCGAGGCCCGAGAACTTGTGGCCCTCCCCGAAGAACTTGGTCCGGGCCAGCACCTGCAGGGTCGGGTGGGTGAACATAAAGACGACGATCAGGTCGGCGATCGCGGTGAGCCCCAGGGTGAAGGCGAAGCCGCGGACGTTGCCCACGGCTACGAAGTACAGCACGAGGGCGGCGAGCAGGTTGACGGCCTTGGAGGCCAGGACGGTCCGCTTGGCGCGCTTCCAGCCGTTCTCCACCGCCGAGACCAGGCCGCGGCCTTCGCGGAGTTCGTCACGGATGCGTTCGAAGTAGACGATGAAGGAGTCCGCGGTCTGGCCAATCGCCACGATGATGCCGGCGACGCCGGCCAGCGAGAGGCGGTAGTTCTCCGTCCAGCCGAGGATGGCGATGGCCAGGTAGGTGAGCGCACCGGCGACGACGAGCGAGGCGACGGTAACGAAGCCAAGGGCCCGGTACTGGAACAGCGAGTAGACCACAACCAGCAGCAAGCCGATCAGGCCGGCCAGCATGCCCATCCGGAGCTGCTCGCCGCCGAGGGTGGCCGAGATCTGCTGGTCGCTCTGGATCTCGAAGCTGATCGGCAGGGCGCCGAAGCGCAGCTGGTCGGAGAGGGCCTTCGCGGACTTCTCGGTGAAGCCGCCGGTGATCTGCGGGCGGCCATCGGTGATGACGGCCTGGGACCGCGGCGCGGAAATAACCTGGTCGTCAAGGACAATCGCGAACTGCGACTTCGGATCCGAGCCGCTCTGGCCGCCGGCGGCAACGTAGAACTTGTTCAGCCGCTCGGTGATGGTCTTGAACTTGGCCGTGCCCTCGTCGTCGAACTGGATGTCGACGGCCCATTCGTTGGTGACCGCACCCTGCGCGCCGCGCTGCAGCTGGAAGGAGGAGGTCTTGATGTTCGACCCCTTGACCTCTACCGGGCCGAGGATGTACTTGATCGCGGGGCGGCCGTCGGAGGCCGGTTCGCAGGTCACGAGCGGCTTGCCGGGGTCGGAGCGTTCCTGCTTGTCCTGGGACGGGTTGACGCAGTCGAGGGCTTCGAACTTCTTGTAGACGTCCGCGGTGATCCAGTTCTCGTCGCTGCTGTTTGCGGGCGCGGCGGTCGGCTTGGGCAGCTTGTCTTCAGGAGTGCGCGCCTCGACGGGCACGGCAGCGCCGTCGCCGGCCTGGATGACCGGGCGGAAGTTCATGTCCGCGGACGCCTGAATCAGCGCGCGGGTCTCCTTGGACGGAGTGCCCGGGAGGCTGACGACGACGTTGCGGCCGGACTGGGTGCTGATTTCGGCTTCAGCGACACCGGAGCCGTCGACGCGCTGGCGGATGATCGCCACAGCCTGGTTGAGCTGTTCTTCGTTAATGCCCGAACCGCCCTCCACCTTGGGCGCCAGGATCATCTGGGTGCCGCCTTCAAGGTCCAGGGCCAGCTTGGGGGCCCAGCTCGCCTGCCCGGCCATCGTGCCGCCGGCCAGGACGGCGGTCAGGACGGCGAGCATTACGCCAAGCCAGACCAGCACCCTGCGGGCTGAGTTTTTGGGGCCAGTTCGTGCCATTGTCGATCTTTCTATTGTTTACGGAGGAACCGCCGGTGCGTCCAGGTCAGGACCGCACCGGCGGATGCCCGCGCACTGAAGCTCCGCGGGGTTGCTCAGGAGGCAGACTAGCTGTCTTTTTTGCCTTCGTCGTTCAGGCGGCGCAGGGTTTCGTCCGGCGTTTCGGTGCGGTGCGTGTCACCGGCGACGGTGGTGCCCTCGACGGCGGAGCCGGGCTCTTCGGTCTTGCCCAGGGTCAGCGAGGAAGCATCGTCGGGAACTACGGTGGGTTCCTCGACGGCGGCAACCGGCTCGACGATCTTGGTAACGGCCTGGCGGTGCACAGTGGCGGTGTTGCCCGGGGAGAGCTCCAGAACAACCTTGTTCTCGGCCTCGTCAATCTCGACGATGCGGCCGAACAGGCCGAAGCTGGTCATGACCTCAACGCCGGGGCCGAACTTCGACTGGAGCTCCGCCTGCTGCTGCTGCGTCTTCTTGTTGCGGCGGAACATCATAAAGACGAACACGCCGAGCATGACGAACAGGAGAATTGTCATTGGATCCAAGGGGAAAGTTCCGTTCTGTACTTGCGAGCTGGTTTTTCAGCAACGTCCGCTTCGCTCCGGGGCCACCTGGCGTGGAACCTGGCAGGAAACCTGGCAGGCCCGTGGCAGAAAACCCTGCCCTGCCATCGGCGGCTAGCGGGAGCCGCGCACGGAAACAAAGGCCCGAACGTGCCGAGCGTCATACCAGTCTAAAGGGAAAAGGTCACTAGCGAGTGCTATTGACTATTACGGATCCATTCCGGATCGGTGTCGGCTGCCAACCCGGCCGGCCCGCCGACGGCGTCTCCGGCCTGGAACAGGTCCAGCGGATCCTGGCCGAACGCACCGGCCGGCACTGCGAAGCCGAGGTGTGTCCAGGCCGGCGCGAGGGCGATCCGTCCGCGCGGGGTCCGGCCAAGGAGGCCCTCGCGAACCAGGTACGGCTCGGCGACGGTTTCCACGGTTTCGGTTTCCTCGCCTACGGCGATGGCCAGGGTGGACAGGCCCACCGGGCCGCCGCCGAACTTGGTGATCAGCGCCTCGAGGACGGCGCGGTCCAGGCGGTCCAGGCCGCGCTTGTCCACTTCGTACATGTCCAGCGCAGCAGAGGCGGCCCGCGCGTCGATCTGGTCAACCCCGTGCACCAGCGCCCAGTCCCGGACGCGGCGCAGCAGCCGGTTGGCGATGCGGGGAGTGCCCCGGGACCGGCCGGCGATCTCGCTGAACCCGGCGGAGTTCACCTTCAGGTCCAGCAGCCCCGCCGAACGGCGCAGCACCAGCTCCAGCTCCTCGACGGAGTAGAACTCCAGGTGGCCGGTAAAACCGAACCGGTCCCGGAGCGGCCCTGGCAGCAGCCCGGCGCGGGTGGTGGCGCCCACGAGGGTGAATGGCGGCAGTTCCAGCGGAATCGCGGTGGCGCCGGCGCCCTTGCCGACGACGATGTCGACGCGGAAGTCCTCCATCGCCATGTAGAGCATTTCTTCGGCCGGGCGGGACATGCGGTGGATCTCGTCGAGGAAAAGGACTTCCCCTTCGGAGAGCGAGGACAGGATGGCGGCCAGGTCCCCGGCGTGCTGGATCGCCGGCCCGCTGCTGATCCGCAGCGGGGCGTTCATCTCGGCGGCGATGATCATGGACAGCGTGGTCTTGCCCAGGCCTGGCGGACCGGACAGCAGCACGTGGTCGGCGCTGCGCCCGCGCATCCGGGAGGCCTCCAGCACGAGCGAGAGCTGCTTGCGGACCCGGTGCTGGCCCACAAAATCGTGCAGGTTCTTGGGCCGGAGGGCGGCCTCGATGGCCCGTTCCTCCGGTTCCTCTCCCCCGGCGACGAGCGACGGCTCAGCCACGGGCACCTACACGGTTCCCGGCGCGGGCGCCGTCCTGGCCCAGCCAGCGCAGCGTGGCACGGAGGATTTCCGCGACGTTGCCGGCCTCGGCGAGGTCCGGCGATTCCGCCAGCGACTTGTCGATGCTGGAGGTCGCGTCCTTCTCGGACCAGCCGAGGCTGGTCATGGCGGCCACCACCTGGGGCTTCCACACGGCTTCGGCGGACCGGGCCGGGGCGCCGCCGTCGGAGTGGCCCGGGGTGCCGTGCGGCACCAGCTTCCCGGCCAGCTCCAGCACGATCCGGCCGGCGACCTTGGGACCGATGCCGGGGACCTTGGTGAAGGCCTTGCCGTCGCCGGAGTGCGCGGCAACCCGGATCGCTTCGGGGTCGTGGACGGCCAGCACGGCCAACGCCAGCCGCGGCCCCACGCCGCTGACGCTCAGCAGCACGTCGAAGACCTCGCGCTCGTCGTCGGTGGCGAAGCCGAAGAGGGTGAGCGAGTCCTCCCGGACGATCAGGGAGGTGAACAGTTTGCCCTCATCCCCGACGCGGAGACGGCTGAGGGTCTGCGGGGTGGCGTTGACACTCATGCCGGCGCCGTTCAGGTCGATCACCGCCGAGGACAGGCCGACGTGCGCTACGGTTCCGCGGAGAAAACTGATCAAGGCCTGGCTCCTGGTCTTACAGCTGGTTCAGGTCCAGCTGGGTCAAGCCGGCTGGCATGAATCTGCAAGCACCGGCTATCCGAACATATCTACGAATACCCTAGCAAGTGCCCGGACATTTAACGCGCCATTCAGCGTGCACGGCGCGCTTTGGCTTCGGCGTCGGCCCAGGCTCGCTGCGCGGGCGTGAGGGACTGGCTGCCCGGGCCGGTCGTGACTGCGCCGCTACCGGAGGTGCCGCTGCCTGACCGCCACGCGTGGGTGATCGCCAGCGCCAGGGCGTCGGCGGCGTCGGCCGGCCGCGGCGGGGCGTCTAGCCGGAGGATCTTGGTGACCAGCTTGGTGACGGCGTCCTTGTTGGAGGTCCCGCTGCCGGTCACGGCGGCCTTGACCTCCGAGGGCGTGTGCAGCGCCACCGGGATCCCCCGGCGCGCGGCGGCGGCGATCACCACGCCGGAGGCCTGGGCAACGCCCATTACCGTACTGACGTTGAGCTGGGAGAAAACACGTTCGACGGCGAGGACCTGCGGCTCGTACTGATCCAGCCACTGGTCGATGGAGGTGGCGATGACGAGCAGCCGCTGGTCCAGGCTTTCCTCCGGGGAGGTGCCGACGACGCCGAAGGCCACCATGGTGGCGCGGCGGTTCTTCTCGACGTCCACGACGCCGATCCCGCAGCGGGTGAGGCCCGGATCGACGCCGAGGACGCGAAGGGTCACTCGGCTTCCAGTGCGGCCTGCACTTCGTCGCTGAGGTCGGCGTTGCTGTACACGTTCTGGACGTCGTCGAGTTCTTCGAGGGCATCGACGAGCTTCATGAACTTCTTGGCGGCGTCGAGGTCCAGCGGCACCTGCATGGAGGGCACAAATTCGGCCTCGTCGGTGTCGTAGTCGATCCCGGCTTCCTTGAGCGCGTCCCGGATGGCCTGCAGGTCGGTCGGTTCGGAGTGGATCTCGAAGCTGTCGCCGTTGTCCTTGACTTCTTCGGCGCCGGCGTCGAGCACCGCCATCAGCACGTCGTCCTCGGTCAGGCCGTTCTTCGGCAGCGAGACAACACCCTTGCGGGAGAACAGGTAGCTGACCGAGCCGGGATCGGCGATGGTTCCGCCGTTGCGGGAAATGGCAAGCCGGACCTCGGAGGCGGCACGGTTCTTGTTGTCCGTGAGGCACTCGATCAGCAGCGCCGAACCCTGCGGGCCGCGGCATTCGTACATGATCTCGGTGTAATCCACGACCTCGCCGGTGAGGCCGGCGCCGCGCTTGATGGCGCGGTCGATGTTGTCAGCGGGAACCGAGGTCTTTTTGGCCTTGGTGACGGCAAGTTCCAGGCTCGGGTTGCCGGCGAGGTCGGGTCCGCCCATGCGCGCGGCAACTTCGATGTTCTTGATCAGCTTGGCGAACGACTTGGCCCGGCGGCTGTCCAGGATGGCCTTCTTGTGCTTGGTCGTCGCCCATTTGGAGTGGCCTGACATGCTTTACGCTTCTCCTCTGATCATTCGAATAAAGAGTTCATGCACGCGCTTCTCCCCCGTCACTTCCGGGTGGAAGGAGGTGGCCAGCAGCTTGCCGGAACGCACTGCAACAATTCTAGCCGTCCCGTCGAGGGATTCCGGGTGGCCGGCCTTGGACGGTTCCACCTGGGCCAGGACTTCGACGCCCGCGCCGACGCGTTCGACCCAGGGTCCGCGGATGAACACCGCGTGCACCGGGGCCACGGTGCCGTCCTCGGCGCTGAACTCCAGCCCCTTGAACTCCAGGTCTGTCTCGAACGACTCGCGCTGGCGGCCGAACGCGTTGCGGCGCACCGTGATGTCCAGGCCGCCGAAAGTCTGCTGCGGGTTTCCGGCGAGGTCGGTTGCGGGGTCGGCGATCTCTTCGGCCAGCAGGATCATCCCGGCGCAGGAGCCGTAAACAGGCAGCCCTGCCCGGATGCGTTCCCGCAGCGGATCCCGAAGGTCAAAGAGCCGGGCGAGCTTGTCGATGGTGGTCGATTCCCCGCCGGGAATGATGAGGCCGTCGAGGCCCTCCAGCTCGGCGGGGCGACGGACACCAATGCCGGCGGCGCCGGCAGCGTCCACGGCGTGCAGGTGTTCGCGGAAGTCGCCTTGGAGTGCCAGGACGCCGATCCGCAGGCCCGATCCCACGCGGGAAGGAGGCGGCGTAAGGGGGGTGGTCATCCTGCCAGCATAGTCCGCGGGGCCCGCCGGGCCGCACCGGGGCATGCCCCCGGACCAGGTTCCATGCCGCCGCTGGGATATATTACAAAGCATGCTCTACTTCAGCGTTCCGCTCGGCAAGCTCGTCCGCCGGGTCTCCCGGCTCCGGGGCGGAGGCTCCGCTCTTCCCGGCCTGGTAGTCGAAAAAATCGATCCCGGCTTTATGCAGCGGACGCTGTCCACACTGCCGCTGGGAGTCGCCGTCGTCAGCGGCACAAACGGCAAGACCACCACCACCAAGATGGTCGTGGAGCTGCTGGAAAGCCAGGGCCTGAAGGTCTTCACCAACCGGACCGGCAGCAACTTCACCCGCGGCGTCGCCGCGGCGCTTCTCGGCGAGGTGGACTGGCGGGGCCGGCTCGACGCCGATGTCGCCGTCCTGGAACTGGACGAGGCCCACGCCGTGCACTTCGTCAACAGGGTTCCGCCGCGCTACTGCCTGCTGCTGAACGTGCTCCGCGACCAGCTGGACCGCTTCGGCGAGATCGACAAGACCGCGGAGCTGCTGCAGCACATCGCGGCCAAGACCACGGGCACCGTGGTGCTGAACCGCGAGGACCCGCGCGTCGCCCGGATCGCAAATACGCTTAACGGCCCGGAGGTGCTCTACTTCGGCCTCGACGATTCGCTGCTGAGCACCTTCCCGAACGACGACGAGCTGCGGGCCGCACCGGGCAGCCCGGTGCCGCCGGCCCCGGCCAAGCCGCAGGCCGACGTCGTCCTCCGCCGGGTGGGCGCCGATGACGCCGACTTCGAGTACGACGGCGCCACGGTCACCACCGGCATGAAACTCCGCGGGGTCTACAACATCTTCAACGCCGCCGCGGCCCTGACCCTGGCCCGGGCCATCACCGGGGCCCGCGGCACCGGTACCGACCACGCCGGGCTGCTGGCGGCCCTGGCCAAGGTCGCGCCGGCGTTCGGCCGCGGCGAAAGCCTGGTGGTGGACGGGCTGCCGCTGGAGCTTGTCCTGGTCAAGAACCCCAGCGGCTTTCGGCTCGGCCTGAAGTCCTTCCCGGCCACCGGCTACGCGACCATGATCGCGATCAACGACAACTACGCGGACGGACGCGACATGTCCTGGCTCTGGGACGTGGAATTCGACACCCTGCGCGAGGGCGGCGTGGACCAGCTCACCGGCTCCCGCGCCTACGACATGGCCCTGCGGCTGCAGTACGACGACGTTCCAATCGGCGCCGTGGACACGGACATCGCCCCCGCCCTGGCCGCCTTCATCCGCGGGGCGAAGGACCAGCCAAAGCGGATCTTCTGCACCTACACCGCCATGCTGGCCATCCGCCGCGAGCTGTCCAAAATCACCACAGTGGAGGTGGTCTCATGACCCCCGCATCCCCCGACACCCCGGACGGGCTCTCCTTCGGCCATGTTCTGCCGCCCGAAGAGTCCGCTTCCCCAAGCAAGGGCACCATCCGCGTGGTGCAGCTCTATCCGCGGGATATGAACATCTACGGCGACTGGGGCAATGCGCTGGTCCTGGCCCAGCGGCTGCGCTGGCACGGGTACACCCCGGAACTGCTCGAATACAACGTGGGTGACGACTTCCCAACCGACGTGGACCTGATCGTGGGCGGCGGCGGCCAGGACAGCGGCCAACTGGTGATCCAGGACGATCTGCTCTCCCGTGAAACGGTCCTCAAGGAGCTCGCCGAGGACGGCACACCTATGCTCGTGATCTGCGGGCTCTACCAGCTGTTCGGAAAGTTTTTCAAGACCCGGACCGGCTCCGTGATCCCCGGCATCGGGATCCTGGACGTGGAGACCCACGGCACGGACGAGCGGCTGATCGGCAACGTCTCGGTGTCCTCCCCCGAGTTCGGCACCGTGCTGGGCTACGAGAACCACAGCGGCCAGACCACGCTGGGCCCCGGCGTCACGCCGCTGGGCACCACGGCCAAGGGCACCGGCAACAACAGCAGCGACGGCCAGGAGGGTGCACGCTACCGCAACATCGTGGCCAGCTACCTGCACGGCTCGCTGCTGCCCAAGAACCCGGCGCTGGCCGACTTCCTGATCAAGACCGCCGTGGAGCGCAAATACGGCACCTTCGTGCCCGGCGACCCGGACGACTCCTACGCCGCCCTGGCCCGGGAGCACGCGGCCCGCCGCCCCCGCTAACGCCCGGCCTATGATCCTGGTTGCCCGCGACAGCCCGGCTCGTCACGACGTCGTGCGTCTCCTGGATGAGCACCTGGCGGACATGTTCGCGACGTCGCCGGCCGAGAGTGTGCACGCCCTCGATCACGGAGCGCTGGCCGGCCCGGACATCACCTTCTGGACGGCGCGCGACAGCGCTGCGCCGGGCGGCGAAGGGCTGCTGGGCTGCGGGGCGCTGAAGGATCTCGGCACGGAGGAGGGTGAGATCAAGTCGATGCGGACGGCGCAGCACGCCCGCGGCCGGGGCATCGCCGCCCTGCTCCTTGGCCGGATCCTGGACGAGGCCAGGCTGCGCGGCTACCAGCGACTGTTTCTCGAAACCGGGTCGCGGGAGTTCTTCGCCCCGGCGCGGAGGCTCTACGCGCGGCACGGCTTCGTCCCGTGCCCGCCGTTCGCCGGTTACCAGCCCGATCCCAACAGTGTGTTTATGACCCTCAGCCTTGCGGACGCCCTCCCCGGCTGACGGTCAGCGCCGCCGGACTCAGGCGCCGGCAACGCTGTTCCGGAGCAGTTCGGTCAACTCCGCCGGGCGGGTCGCCGGCCACCAGTGGCCGCTGTCCACCCGCACCACTGTCAGGTCCTCCACCCAGTCCTCGAGCCCCTCCACCAGGTCCGGCGACAGGAACGGGTCACGGGTCGGCACCACCACCTGCACCGGTATGGTGACCGTGGCGCGTGCGGCCGGCGTGGGCCGGTTGCGGCCGGGTCCGAAGTTGGCCCGGTAGAGGGCCAGCCCGCGGATCGGGTCGTTCCCGACGCCGCGTTTGGCCAGTTGTTCGTAGCGCCGGTTGAGGAACAGCCGCCAGGCGGCCTCGGGCAGCACCGGGACCAGGAAGGCCGCGATGTACCAGCTGCGCATCAACTGCCCGGCCAGCTGGGGCCAGGTGCGCGGGTTCCGGAACCGTGTGCGCACCCAGCGCGCGAAGTGGCTCAGGTCCGGCCCGGAGATGCTCGTATACCGGCTGATCACGGCGGTGGCTCGCGGATCCTGGACGGCGGCCCAGCCCTGGATGGACCCCCAGTCGTGCCCGACGAGGTGGACGCGGGCGGCGCCGGTGGCCGCCAGGACGGCGAACAGGTCATCCACCAGCGCTGCGAGCGTGAAGTCGCCCGGGCTTGCCAGGACGGCGGACGCGCCGGCGTTGCGCGTGTCGTAGGCGATCAGGTGGTGCGTCTCCGCGAGCTCCCGGATGGCAGGCAGGAACACCCGGTGGTCGTCCGGGTAGCCGTGCACGAAGACGAGGGTCGGCACGTCCGGGCCGGGCTGCCGGCCGTATTCGAAGACGGCCAGTTCCGCCCCGCGCGCCGCGACGCTCCGCCGTCGTTCCATCAGGGTGTCCATGCCTACCGCTCCGTCGTGATCAGCAGTTCGTGGGCGCCGGCGGCTGCCGCCCCCATCGATTCGACCACGGTTTTGGTCCGCAGCCGGGTGGCCGCGTCGGCGGCGGCTCCGGCGCAGGGGCCCTGCGGGGCGTCGGTGGCGACCGAGCACCAGCGGTAGGGCCCTCGGACGATGACCGACGGCGCCCAGGCCAGATCCGACGCGGTCCACGTGCCGGCGGCGTCCTGGCTGAACTGGGCCCGGACCAGCAGTCCCTCGTTGTTCACCACGGAGCTCGGCGAGAGTTCGGTGATCCCGTTGCCGAGGCCGTAGACAATCCAGGTTCCCTTGTACCGTTCGATCGGGAGTACCGAGTGGGTGTGGTGGCCGTAGACCATGGTGAACTGGCCGCTGTCCGCCAGGGCGTGCGCGACGCGCTGCTGCTCGGCGTTGGGCACACTCGCGTACTCATCCCCGGCGTGCATCGCGCCCAGGACGATGTCGGCGCCGAGGGATCTCGCCTTTTTGGCCTTGGCGATCATGGCAGCGGGGTCCAGCATGTCCACCTGCCAGGCAGCTTCCGGGACCTGGCCGTTCAGCCCGTAGGTGCCTTCGATCACGGCAATCTTCGCCGCGGCGGTCGGCAGGATCATGATGCCCTGGGAGTCGGCTTCGCTGCGGTAGGACCCGGTGTGCTGCAGCCCGGCGGCGTCGAGGGCGTCCAGTGTGCGGACCAGCCCGGCGGTGCCGCGGTCAACCGTGTGGTTGCTCGCGGTGGTGCAGGCCTGGTAGCCCACCTGCCGGGCAGCGGTGGTGATCTGCGGCGGGACGTTGAACGAGGGGTAGGCGGAGAACGGCCCCGTGGGGCCGGCCACCGGCGTTTCCTGGTGGCAGATCGCCAGGTCGCTCCTCTCGATGTACCTGCGCTGGCCTTCCAGCAGCGGCCCAAAGTCCAGTCCCTTGGCGCCGGTGGCCAGGGCGTCCGCACGCGCCTGCTCCCAGAGCTGGGCGTGGACCAGCATGTCCCCGGTGACCAGGACCGAGGTGCAGCGGACAGCCGCGCAGGCCGGTCCTTTGCCGGGCGTCGGGGTGGGGGTGGGCGAAGGAGTCAGCGAGGCCGACGGCGTCGCGGTTTCCGTGGTGGACCCGGTCGTGGCTGCGCCGCCCGCGGTGGGAGCATTGCCGTCCGGGCGGGCACCGACGCCGCAGGATGCCAGGGAAACTGCCAGGAGGGATGCTGCTGAGACGGCGAGGAGGCGTCCGCGCAGCGTGGAAGGGATGGGTCGCATGCGGCAATCCTACGGTGGGCCAGATCACAACACGCTTAGCGATTCGTTGAGAACTCCGGCCTCACATGAAAGAGTCATTTCATGACCAATCCCCTGTTGAGCCCCAGCCCCCTGCCCTACGGACTGCCGCCTTTCGCGGACATCGAGGTGCCGCACTACGCCGAAGCGGTCGAGGCCGGCCTGGCCGAACACCTCGCCGAGATCCAGGCGATCGTTGCCGATCCCGAGCCTGCGACCTTCGAGAACACGGCGCTGGCGATGGAGCGCTCCGGACAGCTGCTGCAACGGGCCGCGGCGTCCTTCTTCACCCTGGTCTCCGCGGACGCGTCGGAGGAAATCCGCGAACTGGAAACCCGCCTCTCCCCCGGCTTCTCGGCCCACCAGGACGCCGTGTACCTGAACCGTGGCCTGTTCGAGCGCTTCGCCGCCATCAACACCGACCGGCTCGACGCCGAATCCAGCCGGCTGGTGGAGGAGTATCTCAAGGAGTTCCGCCAGTCCGGCATCCAGCTCGATCCGGCAGGCCAGGAACGGCTGAAGGCCATCAACGCCGAACTGTCCACCCTGGGCACCGAGTTCGGCCAGCGCGTCAAAGAAGGCATGAAGTCCGCCTCGCTGCTGCTGGACGACGCCGCCGAACTCGCCGGCCTCCCCGCCGACGACGTCGCCAGCGCCGCCGAAGCCGCGCGCACCGCCGGGCACGAGGGGAAGTACCTCCTCACCCTGATCCAGCCCAGCAACCAGCCGGCCCTGGCCGCCCTGGAGAACCGGGAGGTGCGGCGCCGGCTCTACGAGGCCTCTGTCGGCCGGGGCAGCGGCGGCGGCAGCCTCGACGTGCTGGACCTGGTCAAGGACATGGTCCGGCTCCGCGCCGAAAAGGCCGGCCTGCTCGGCTTCGCCAACTTTGCCGAACTCAGCGTGGACCAGCAGACCGCCCCCGATTTCGAAGCCGTCCAGGCCATGATGAACCGGCTGGCCCCGGCCGCGGTCCGGAAGGCCGACGCCGAGGCCGAGGCGCTGGCTGAGGTCGCCGGCCACCCGCTGGAAGCCTGGGACTGGGCCTTCTACTCGGCCCGGGTGAAGCGCGAACGGTACTCCGTGGACGAGCATGCCCTGCGGCCGTACTTCGAACTCGACCGGGTGCTGAACGACGGCGTGTTCTTCGCCGCCAACGCCCTCTACGGCATCACCTTCCACGAACGCACCGACCTCGCCGGCTACCACCCGGATGTCCGGGTCTGGGAAGTGAAGAACTCCGACGGGACCGACCTCGGCCTGTTCCTGGGCGACTACTACACCCGGGATTCCAAGCGCGGCGGGGCCTGGATGAACTCGCTCGTGGAACAGTCCGGGCTGTTGAACACCCGGCCCGTGGTGATCAACAACCTCAACATCTCCAAGCCGCCGGCCGGCGAGCCCACGCTGCTGACCCTCGATGAGCTGCGGACCACCTTCCACGAATTCGGCCACGCCCTGCACGGGCTGTTCTCCTCCGTGACGTACCCGCGGTTCGCCGGCACGTCCGTCCCGCGGGACTTCGTCGAGTACCCCTCGCAGGTCAACGAAATGTGGATCATGTGGCCCGAGGTGCTGGCCAACTACGCCCGGCACCACACCACCGGCGAACCGCTGCCGCAGGACGCGGTGGACAAGCTCAACGAGGCAGCGCTGTGGGGCGAGGGCTTCGGCACCACCGAGTACCTTGGCGCGGCGCTGCTGGACCTCGCATGGCACGTGCTCGACGGCACCGAAATCCCGGAGGACGCACTGGAGTTCGAGGCCAAGGCCCTGGCCGCGGCCGGGGTGGCGCACAGCCTGATCCCGCCGCGCTACCGGACCGGCTACTTCCAGCACATCTTTGCCGGCGGTTGGTACGCCGCGGGGTACTACTCCTACATCTGGAGCGAGGTGCTCGACGCCGAGACGGTTGAATGGTTCAAGGACAACGGCGGTCTCAACCGGGCGAACGGCGACTTCTTCCGGGCCGAACTGCTCTCGCGCGGCAACAGCCGCGACCCGCTGGAGTCCTTCCGGGCCTTCCGCGGCCGCGACGCCCGGCTCGAACCCCTGCTCAAGCGCCGCGGCCTGGACTGACCCCCGAAGAACGCAAACGACGCCGGCCCGCCACCTGGAGAGGTGACGGGCCGGGCTCGTTCAATCAGGAGCGCAAGGCGCAGGGCGGTGTGATCCGGCAGAGTGCGTAAAAGGGGCCCCGCGCCCCAACCAGCAGCTCAGCTGCCAACGAAGCGCGGGGAATAGCACTCAGAGGATCAGCGCCGTCCGGCGCCCCCAAATGCGCGAATTACCAGCCGCGCTCGGCGAGGCGGTGCGGCTGCGGGATTTCGTCGACGTTGATGCCCACCATGGCCTCGCCCAGGCCGCGGGAGGCCTTGGCAATTTCGTCCGGGTCGTCGAAGAAGGTGGTGGCCTTCACGACGGCGGCGGCGCGCTGGGCCGGGTTGCCGGACTTGAAGATGCCGGAGCCGACGAACACACCGTCGGCGCCGAGCTGCATCATCATGGCGGCGTCCGCCGGGGTGGCGATGCCGCCGGCGGTGAACAGCACCACCGGGAGCTTGCCGGTGGAGGCAACTTCCTTGACCAGTTCGTACGGGGCCTGCAGTTCCTTGGCGGCGACGTAGAGCTCGTCCTCGGGCAGCGCGGCCAGCTTCAGGATCTCGGCGCGGATCTGGCGCATGTGGGTGGTGGCGTTGGAGACGTCGCCGGTGCCGGCCTCACCCTTGGAGCGGATCATGGCCGCTCCCTCGTTGATGCGCCGGAGCGCTTCGCCCAGGTTCGTGGCGCCGCAGACGAAGGGAACGGTGAACTTCCACTTGTCGATGTGGTTAGTGTAGTCGGCCGGGGTGAGGACCTCGGACTCGTCGATGTAGTCGACGCCGAGGGACTGCAGGACCTGGGCCTCGACGAAGTGGCCGATACGGGCCTTCGCCATGACCGGCACGGAGACGGCGTCGATGATCTTGTCGATCATGTCCGGGTCGCTCATGCGGGAGACGCCGCCCTGGGCGCGGATGTCGGCGGGGACGCGTTCGAGCGCCATCACGGCCACGGCCCCGGCGTCTTCGGCGATGCGGGCCTGCTCGACGTTGACGACGTCCATGATGACGCCGCCCTTGAGCATCTCCGCCATGCCGCGCTTGACGCGGCTGCTGCCCGTAACGTTCTTGGCGGACGCGCCGGCTTCGCTGCTTACATCAGGTGTAGACACAAAAACCCCTATGGGTAGATAGATGACCTCACCGGGGCGCGGGCGGCACGCAGACGACAATCTCGCATACACCGGCTCGCACACACCGGATTACCGGGAACCATTGGCCGGTAAGGCTAATACTAGTCCCACGCCACGGCCGGGTTGAATTCCGGTTACAGCCTCAGGCGGCCTGCTCGGTGGCGGTGTCGCGGGCCTCGTCCAGCGACTGCCGGTGCACGGCGGCGATGCGCTGCACCACCGTCACAAAAC
Organism: Pseudarthrobacter sp. B907; assembly: GCF_040137805.1. NCBI lineage: Bacteria > Bacillati > Actinomycetota > Actinomycetes > Micrococcales > Micrococcaceae > Pseudarthrobacter > Pseudarthrobacter sp. B907. The sequence continues at coordinate 92,458 of NZ_JBEEQE010000013.1, forward strand.
TGGCCAGGCCGAGCAGGCACAGGGTGGCGAACAGGATCACCGTGGGGAGCCCGACGCCGGTGAGTCCGGTGACCACCAGGACGGACACCAGCCGTTCGGCGCGCTCCGCGATGCCGACGTTCGCGTGGTACCCCAGCGCCTCTGCCTTCGCCCGGGCGTAAGACACCACCATGCCCAGCACCAGGCAGACGACGGCGGCGATGGCGATGGGGGTGTCGGCGCCGCCGGTGAAATACCAGATGGCGACGCCGGCGAACAGCGCGCCGTCGGCGACGCGGTCCAGGGTGGAATCCAGGAAGTTGCCCCAGCGTCCGCCGCGTTCCTGCATCCGGGCCATGATGCCGTCGATGACGTCGGAGAAGATGAACGCGGTGATGAAGAGCGTCCCCCACCAGAGCTGGCCGAGGGGGTAGAACACGAGGGCACCGACCACAACCCCGACGGTGCCGACGATAGTGACGGCATCCGGCGAGACACCGATCCGCAGCAGCCAGCGGGCCAGCGGCGAGAACAGGGCGGTGAAGAAGCCGCGTGCGTGCTTATTGAGCATCCGTCGCCCCGCTCTCGGTCGGCTCCGGCCACGCCTCGGCGACCTGCTGGCGGACCTCGCCGAGCGTCTGGGTGATCGCCTTGGTCTGCGCGATGATCGGGAAGAAATTGCCGTCCCCGCCCCAGCGCGGCACCACATGCTGGTGCAGGTGGCCCGCGACACCGGCGCCGCCGGTCACGCCCTGGTTCATGCCGAGGTTGAAACCGGTGGGGTTGGCGACCTTGCGCAGCACCCGCATGGCCGTCTGGGTCAGCTCGGCGAACTCCGCGGTCTCCTCGACGGTCAGGTCCGTGTAATCGGGAATATGCCGGTACGGGCAGACCAGCAGGTGGCCCGGGTTGTACGGAAAGAGGTTCAGCACCACGTAGCTGGTCCGCCCGCGGTAGACGATCAGGGAGTCGTCGTCCTCGCGTTCGGGCGCAACGCAGAAGGGACAGTCATCCGGGTTCTTGAACTGGTGCTGGCCGCCCTTGATGTAGGCCATGCGGTGCGGAGTCCACAGGCGCTGGAAGGCGTCCGGCACCCCGGCCAGGCCAAAGTCGTCGGTGATGCCCTCGTCGCCCGGGTATCCCGGGACAGCGCCTGTGGTCTCCTGCACGTGCTGCTCCCCCGCTAGCTGGTCCGGTTGCGGACGGCGTCAACGATCCGGCGGACAGCTTCGGCTACGGGCACGCCGTTGTCCTGGCTGCCGTCACGGAACCGGAAGGACACGGCGCCGGCCTCGGCGTCGTCCCCGCCGGCGATCAGCACAAACGGGATCTTGTCCTTGCTGGCGGTGCGGATCTTCTTCGGGAAGCGGTCCGAGGAGATGTCCACCTCGGCCCGGATCCCGGCGGCCTTGAGCTGGTCGACGACGTCGAACATGTAGTCGTTGAAGGCCTCGGCCACGGGGATGCCGACCACCTGGACCGGAGCCAGCCAGGCCGGGAAGGCGCCGGCGTAGTGCTCGGTCAGGACACCCATGAACCGTTCGATCGAGCCGAAGAGGGCGCGGTGGATCATGACCGGGCGCTGGCGGGTGCCGTCGGCGGCCTGGAACTCGAGCTCAAAGCGCTCGGGCAGGTTGAAGTCCAGCTGGATGGTGGACATCTGCCAGGTCCGGCCGATGGCATCGCGGGCCTGCACCGAGATCTTGGGGCCGTAGAACGCGGCTCCGCCCGGATCCGGGACCAGTTCCAGTCCGGATTCCTTGGCGACCTCCTCGAGGGTGCGGGTGGCTTCCTCCCAGACCTCGTCCGAGCCCACGGACTTCTCCGGGTCCTTGGTGGAGAGTTCCAGGTAGAAGTCCTCCAATCCGTAGTCCTTGAGCAGGCCGAGGACGAAGTTCAGCGTCTTGGTGAGCTCGTCCTTCATCTGCTCGCGGGTGCAGTAGATGTGGGCGTCGTCCTGGGTCATGCCCCGGACGCGGGTGAGGCCGTGCACAACGCCGGACTTCTCGTAGCGGTACACGGAGCCGAATTCGAAGAGCCGGAGCGGCAGTTCGCGGTAGGAGCGGCCGCGGGAACGGAAGATCAGGTTGTGCATGGGGCAGTTCATCGGCTTCAGGTAGTAGTCCTGGCCGGGCTTGCGCACGGTGCCGTCCTCGTTGAGTTCCGCATCGATGTGCATCGGGGGGAACATGCCCTCGCGGTACCAGTCCAGGTGGCCGGAGACTTCGTAGAGGTGGCCCTTGGTGATGTGCGGGGTGTAGACGAACTCGTAGCCGGCGTCGACGTGGCGCTGGCGGGAGTAGTCCTCCATGGCCTTGCGGATGATGCCGCCCTTGGGGTGGAACACCGGCAGGCCGGAGCCCAGTTCGTCCGGGAAGGAGAACAGGTCGAGCTCGGCGCCGAGCTTGCGGTGGTCGCGGCGCTCGGCCTCGGCGATCCGCTCCTGGTAGGCCTTGAGGGCTTCTTTCGTGGGCCACGCGGTGCCGTAGATGCGCTGGAGCTGCTTGTTCTTTTCGCTGCCGCGCCAGTATGCCGCGGAGGAGCGGGTCAGGGCGAAGGCGTTGGAGATCAGCTTGGTGTTGGGCAGGTGCGGGCCGCGGCACAGGTCGCACCAGAGAGTGGTGCCTTCCTTGCGCTCCACGTTGTCGTAAATGCTCAACTCGCCGGCGCCCACCTCTACGGAGGAGCCGTCGGCGTCGGAACCGGCGCCCTTGAGACCGATCAGTTCAAGCTTGTACGGCTCGTCCTTCATGGCTTCGCGCGCCTCGTCCTCGGAAACGACCCGGCGGACGAACTTCTGGTTCTGGTTGATGATCTTCTGCATCATCTTTTCCAGGGTCTTCAGGTCCTCCGGGGTGAACGGCTCAGCGACGTCGAAGTCGAAGTAGAACCCGTCGGTGATGTACGGGCCGATGCCGAGCTTCGCGTCGGGGCGCAGCTGCTGCACGGCCTGGGCCATCACGTGGGCTGTGGAGTGGCGCAGCACGTTGAGGCCGTCCGGGGACTCGATGGTGACGCCCTCGACCGTGGCGCCCTCGGGCAGCGGCTGGTCCAGGTCCTTGAGTTCGCCGTTGACGCGGGCTACAACAACGTCGCGGCGCTCAAAAAAGAGTTCCGCGCCGGTGGTCCCGGTAGTCACCTTGGTCTCTTCGCCGTCGACGAGAAGGGTGATCTGCTGGGCATCTGACACGGGTGTCTCCTATTCAAAGTTAAGGCTTCGTAGCTTGTGGCGTACGGGGACCACAGCCAGCCTCGTCCATGCTATCGGGTTCCGGATAGGCCAACCAACGCGGCCCGCCGCCTGTCGACCGGCCGCCGTTCAGCGGGAGTTCGGGGGGGTCAGCCACCCATGCCGGTGATGGCGAGGTGGCGCCGGATGCCGTCCAGCGGGCCCGGTTCGGAGGGTTCCGACGCCGGCGGTGTCCCCGCCCCGCCGGGTCCTCCGGCAGCCGGTGCGGGGAAGGGCAGGGTCTCGGTGCGGCTGAGGTCCCAGGCCATGGAGGCGCTGATGCTGATGCCGCGAGGCCCGGTCCGCCGGGTGGTGCCGCGGATCAGCAGCAACCGGGTCCCGAAGAGCAGCGGGCCGGACTGCTCCTGGGCCTCGTGGAAGAAGACCGAGTCCACGCAGCCGGTGCCGTCGTCGATGCTGATGAACACCACCCGCCGACCGCCGCGCATCGGCGGGGTCTGGGTGGCCACCCGGACCCCGGCCACCAGCACCTCGGTGCCGTTGCGCAGCCCCAGCAGCTGATCCGCCGTCGTGACGCCAAGTTTCTGCAGCAGGGGCCGGTGGCTGGCCATCAGGTGGCCGCTGACATCCAGGGCCATCAGGTCCAGTTCTGCCCGGACAGTCTCCACCAGTGTGGGGGCCGGCAGCCCGGACTTGATGTTTTTGAGCTCGACGTCGCCAAGCGGCAGGGCCAGCTGCCCTTCGATCACTTCGACACCTTTGCGTTGCGCCCTGCCCTGGAGCTTTTGCAGGTGCTGGACCAGGTCAGCCCGGTTGGCGGTTCCGCCGGAGGACCGGTGCAGCGAGTCGAAGGCGCCCAGCTGGGCCAGGCGCTGGATGCTCGGTTTGCTGATCCGGGAGCGTGCCCGCAGGTCCGCGAGGGAGTCATAGGGCTGGCCGGCCACGATCCTCTTGAGCTCGGCCCCGGAGAGCCCGAAAATGCCGTTGATGCTCAGCCGGATGCCGAGCTTGCCCCGGTCCGGACCGGTTTCCACCCGCTCCACCCGGTATTCGGCCTGGCTGCGGTTGATGTCCAGCGGCAGGATGGGGATCCCCAGCCGGCGGGCCTCGGCGACCAGCAGCCGCTTCGGGTACATGCCGGGGTCGTGTTCCCAGAGCCCGGCGAGGAAGGCCTCGGGGTGGTGGGTCTTGAGCCATGCCGACTGGTAGGTGGGCACGGCGAAGGCGGCGCCGTGGGCCTTGCAGAAGCCGAAGCTGCCGAAAGCCTTCAGGGTCCCCCAGACCTTGTCCACTACTTCAGGTGTGTAGTTCCGGATCCGTGCCTCGCGGCGGAAGAACTCCTCCACCTTGGCTTCGAGCATCTCATTGCCGAGGGCGCGGCGGAATTCATCGGCCCGGGCCAGCCCGCACCCGGTCATCACGTCGAAGGTTTTGAGGATCTGTTCGTGGAAGACCGTCACCCCGTGGGTCTCCTGCAGCACCGGTTTGAGGTCCGGGTGCGGGTAGACCTCCGGCGCAAAGCCGTGCCGGTGCTCCAGGAAGGGACGGACCATGTCCGACTTCATCGGCCCGGGCCGGAACAGCGAGATATCGATGATGAGGTCGTTGAATTCCCGTGGAGCCAGCTTGCCGATCAGTTCCCGCTGCCCCGGGGACTCGATCTGGAAACAGCCCAGGGTATGGGTGCTGCGGATCAGCTCATAGGTGGGTTCGTCGTCGAGCGGGACGGCGTTGAGGTCGATCGTCCCGTCCGCGGCGATGTAGTCCGGTCCGGTGCCGTCCGGCCCTGCCGGGTGGCGGCCGGCGGCCACCACCTCGGCCTTGGAGGGGTGCAGCCGGATTACCTCCCGTACCGCGAAGGCCATGGCGCTCTGCATCCGGACGCCCAGGACGTCGAGTTTGAGCATGCCCATCGGGTCCATGTCGTGCTTGTCGAACTGGCTCATCGGCAGGCCCAGGCCGCTGGGCTGCACGGGGGTGCGGTCCAGCAGGGTGGCATCGCCCAGGATCACCCCGCAGGGGTGCATCGAAATATGGCGCGGCAGCCGGTCCAGCCGTTCGGTCAGGTCCACCAGCAGGTCAAGCTGCTGGTTTTCGGTGAAGTCCCGCTGCTCCACCCGGCCGGCGAATTCCTTCAGCTCCGGCTTTTCCACCAGGGCTTCGCGGAAGTTCCGGGCCGAAAACCGCCACAGCTGCTTGGCGATCTCGTCGATGTCACTGCCGTCCATGCCCAGGGCCAGGCCGGCGTCACGGACGGCCCCGCGGGCGCGGTAGCCGTTCTGCATGCTCATCAGGGTCACTCGTTCGGAGCCGAAGCGCTCAAAAATTTTGCGGTAGACGTTGTGCCGCTCAGCGCTTTCGACGTCGATGTCGATGTCCGGGAGGGTGGCGCGGTCCCGGGACAGGAAGCGTTCGAAGATGAGGTCATGCTGCAGCGGATTCACCTGGCTGACGTCGATCAGGTAGTTGACCAGGCTGGAGGCGCCGGAGCCGCGGGCGGCGGCTCGCACCCCCATGTCCAGGATCATCCGGGAAACCTCGGCGACGGTGAGGAAGTAGGAAGCGAAGCCCAGGCCGTCGATGATCCGCAGCTCATGCTCCAGCCGGGCGTGCAGCTCCTCGGCGGCCTTTCCGGCGATGCCCGGGAACCGCCGGCTGATGCCCGCCTCGCAACGCTGGGTGAGCTCCACCAAAGGGTCCCCCGCAATGCCGATCACTGAGGCTTCCGGAACCACAGGCTGCTTCCACCCCATGTCCGTGACCGGATCCATCCGGCACCGGTCCGCGAGCGCCTCGGTGTGCGCCAGCAGGCTTTTCAGGTCCGCGGCGCCGTACCCGGCGGAGTGCATGATTTCCTTACCCAGGCGCAGCATCTGGGCGGAGGATTTCAGCCAGCCTTGTCCGTTGGGTTGCAGCTGCGGCGCGGCGGAAAGTTCGGGCAGGGACTTCAGGGTGCGGGCGGAGTCGAGCACGTCCGCCGTCGCGGCGCCGTCCTCAGCGCAGTACCTTACGGCGTTGCTCAGCACGGCGGGAACGGCGTGTTCCGCGGCGAGCTTGAGCATCCGTACGGCGTGGGCCGTGCTCAGGGGTTCTCCGGGCGGGCTGAGCTGCGAGACGACCTCTGCGGCGATGGTGCCGGCGGGCATGGTCTCCAGCCAGCGTTTGAAAAGGGTGCGGGGCCGGAGGTAGCGCCGACCGCCCATGGAGCGGCCGACGTCGGAGTCCGGGCCGAGCAGGACGGTCAGGACCGGCTTGAGGGTCTGCGGATCCAGGGTGCGCGAGGCCAGCTCCGCCCGGGTCACGGCGACAGGAACCGCCCCGCCGGCCTTGCCCGTGGTGCGGGCATGGGCGTCGGAGACCAGCCGGCACAGTGCCCGGTAGCCTGCGCCGTGGTTCTGCCCGTGCGCTAGCACCACGACGCGTCCCCCGACCTGGGTGCGGAGGTCGCCGTCGTCGTCGAACACCGCGAGGTCCACCCCGACCACAGGATCGAGCCCGGCGGCCATGCAGGCCTTCAAGTGCTTTACGGTGCCGTAGAGCCCGTCGCGGTCCGTGCAGGCGAGCGCCGTGGCCCCGTCCGCGGCGGCGGCAGCGGCAAGTTCATCCGGCCAGGACACCCCGTAGTGGGCGCTGAATGCGGTGGAGACATGCAGGTGGGTGAAGCTCATGCCGACTCGGGCTTCCGGAGATGGGGCAGGGCATCGTGGATCCGCAGCAGCCGCCAGCGCCCGCTGCCTACGTGCCGGCTCAGGTCCAGGGTGAGGGTCCGCTCCGGATTGGCGGCATCGGTAACCTGGACCCGCCAGATCTCGTGGTCCACCAGGCCCGGGCCGCCGCCCAGCGGGGCACGCTGCTCCTCCGCCCACCACTGGCGCCGCTCGAACCAGCGGACCGGCTCGGCGCACACCTCGTAGTGCCGACCGGCCCAGTCGAGGGACCGGGGCTGGCCGTCCGGGGCGCAGGCGACGTCGACAGACTCGCTGAACATGCCCATAACGTCTCCCGGAAAGTGCCTACTCCCGGCCAGAACACGCGTGGGTGAGAACACCGGGATTCGAATATATCTTCGAACACTTCCAGTCTACGACGCCGTGGTGACAAAACATAGATCGGGGGTGGACGGACGCAGGCGCAGGTAGCAGGATTGAGCCATGAGCTCCCACAGCGCACTCCTGAAGCACGTAAGCATCGCCGCCAAGGATTCAACCTTGGTGGCGAAGTTCGATATAGACGGGAATATTCCGAGTTCCGGGGCCTACGTGGTCGGGCTCGTGGCCGCCACTCCTGACCATTCCCACCAGCGCCGAATGGAAATCGAGTTCATGAACGGCGAGGCTGTGTCATTTTTCTGCTTCAGCCATGACGGCACGGAGGAGAACTTTGACCTCAAGGGCGTGGAGCACTCCGGCAACACCATCACCGGGAACTTTCCGCTCAGCACTGTGATGGGCCTGACCAAGGGCCATCTGATGACGGCGTTCAGCGATTGCGAGGGCCGGGACTACCAGGCCAACGTACCCGTCGAAGAGTCGCTTTAAACCGAGGGGGCAGGCCTTAGCTGGAGGCCTTGTACACGTCCAGCTCGAGCCGGATGAAGGCGTCGATCATGGCCCGGTAGGTTTGCTCCACGATTTCCGCGTCAATGTCTTTCTGCTCCGCCGTGGCCTTGACGTGTTCGAGCACCCGCTCCACACGGCCCGGGGCGCGGACCTCGGCACTGTCGGCCTTGAGCGTCCCGGCGATCCGGATCAGCCGTTCGCGCCGGCCGATCAGTGCGACGATCTGCTCGTCCACCTCGTCGACAGCCACCCGCACGGCGGCGAGCTGTTCCTTGTCGGCCTGGGCGTCTTTGTCGTCTCCGTGATTTGTGGACATGTGCATGACAGTATCGAACGATGCAACCACGAGTCGACTTCATCTCATTGGGTGTCCGCAGCGTTGACGCCTCGCGCCGCTTCTACGCCGAGGGCCTCGGCTGGCCCGTCCACCGCGAGGTGCCCGGCGAGGTGGTCTTCCTGCAGGCCAACCACGGGCTCATCCTCTCGCTCTGGGACGCCGGGCAGATGCAGGCCGAGGCGGGGACCGACGCCCCGGCCGGCGTCCCCTGCATCACGCTCAGCCACAACGTCGGCAGTGCGGCGGAGGTGGACCAGGCACTGCGCCAGGCGGAGGCAGCGGGCGCCCTCGTGGTGGCGGCCCCGAAGACCCAGCCGTGGGGCGGGTACACCGGCTACTTCGCCGACCCGGACGGCTTCCGCTGGGAGGTCGCCTTCAACCCCACCTGGACGGTCGACGCCGGCGGTAAAGTCACGGTCTAGGCCCAGCCCTAGAACAGGCTCCCCACGGGCCGGATCAGCTCCGGGGAGTCGTTCCTGACGTTCCCGACGGCGGTGCCCACGGCGTCGATCGTCCAGCCCTCCGCGACGTCATGCGCGCCAGCCCGCACCACCCCCACGAGGGCGGCGGCGTCGTCCGCGTGCGGATCCAGCCAGGTCGCCGTGGTCTTCCGGTCCATCGGCAGCGGAACCCGGTCGTGCAGGGCCGTCAGTTCCGCGAGCATCCCGTCCGCGTAGCCCTCCGGCGGGGAGTCGGTGGTGAGGATCGACGTCGAGAGCAGCCAGCGCCCCGGATCCCCCTCGGCCTTGGACGGGTCTTTCCACCATTCGTAAAGGCCCGCAAAGACCACCGGGCTGCCGTCCTTCGGGTGGACGTAGTAGGGCTGCTTGCCGCGGCCTTCGCCCTTCCACTCGTAGTAGCCATCCGCCGGGACCGCGCAGCGCCGGGAACGGGTGGCTTTGCGGAATGCGGGCTTCTCCAGCACGCTCTCACTGCGCGCGTTGATCATTTTCGAGCCGATGCGCGGGTCCTTGGCCCAGGACGGCACGAGTCCCCAGCGGGCAATGTGCAGTTGCCGCACCGCCTCCCCGTCCACCAGCCGCTCAAGCAGGATCGGCACGTCCGCCGTCGGTGCCACGTTCCACGACGGCGGAATGACCACCTCCTCCTCGAGTTCGGCGTCGAATTCGGCCAGCAGGTCCCCGACGGCCCGGGCCATCACGTAGCGTCCACACATGGCACCAGCATGCCACCGGGAGCCGCTCGGCCGGAATAGCGTCCGGGAATAGCGGGCCGCAGGTTACGGTTATTGGTAGTGACGTACGACTTTTGTCGGCAACCGGCGCTGCCACCCATCACCGGCGAGCAGCGCCGCCAACCAGCTTTGAGGAGAACTTCGTGGACTTCACCCCCGATTCCGGCACCATCACCATGTTTTCGACCACCTGGTGCGGCTACTGCAACCGGCTGAAGAAGCAGCTGGACGCGCAGGGCATCGGGTACACCGAGATTAACATCGAGGAAGTCGAAGGCACCGCCGAACTCGTGGAGCAGCTCAACGGAGGCAACCGCACCGTCCCCACCGTGCTGTTCCCGGACGGCACCGCGGCCACCAACCCCTCCGCGGCCGAGGTCAAGAGCCGCCTCGCGGCCTAACGCCCCCCCTTTTTAGGACACACCCCACCACACCATTTGCGGCGCGGACTCCCGGCTAATCCCAGGAGCCCGCGCCGTGCCGCTTCCCGCCACGGGAGCGGGATGAGAGGAGCCACCCGCATGGTCCACAAAGTCAAAGGCGCCGTCGTCCGGTCCAAAAACGCCCCCGTCACCCTTGAGACCATCCTCGTCCCGGATCCCGGACCCGGCGAGGCCCTGGTGGACGTCCTCACCTGCGGCGTCTGCCACACCGACCTGCACTACAAGCAGGGCGCCATCAACGACGACTTCCCGTTCCTGCTCGGCCACGAAGCCACCGGCGTGGTCAGCGCCGTCGGCCCCGGCGTCACCGAAGTGGCCCCCGGCGACCGCGTGGTGCTGAACTGGCGGGCCGTCTGCGGCGAATGCCGGGCGTGCCGCCGCGGCGAACCGCAGTACTGCTTCAACACCCACAACGCCACCCAGAACATGACACTCGAGGACGGCACCGAACTCTCCGCAGCGCTGGGCATCGGTGCCTTCGCCGAGAAGACCCTCGTCGCCGCCGGGCAGTGCACCAAGGTGGACCCCGACGCCGACCCAGCCGCAATCGGCCTGCTCGGCTGCGGCGTCATGGCCGGCCTCGGCGCCGCCATCAACACCGGCAACGTCAAGCGCGGGGATTCCGTCGCCGTGATCGGCTGCGGCGGCGTGGGTGTGGCGGCCGTGGCCGGCGCCGCGCTCGCCGGGGCCACCACCGTGATCGCGGTGGACATCGACGCCAAGAAGCTCGAACGCGCCAAGGAACTCGGCGCCACCCACACCGTGGACTCCGCCGCCGTCGACCCGGTCGAGGCGATCCGGGAACTGACCGGCGGTTTCGGCGCCGACGTCGTGATCGACGCCGTCGGGCGTCCCGAGACCTATAAGCAGGCCTTCTACGCCCGCGACCTCGCCGGCACCGTGGTCCTGGTGGGCGTCCCCAGCCCGGACATGACCCTTGAACTGCCACTGCTGGACGTGTTCGGCCGCGGCGGCTCCCTGAAGTCCTCCTGGTACGGCGATTGCCTGCCGTCCCGCGATTTCCCCATGCTGATCGACCTCTACCGGCAGGGCCGGCTGGACCTGGATGCCTTCGTCACGGAACGCATCACGATCGACCAGATCGAGGACGCCTTCGAGAAGATGCACGCCGGCGCCGTCCTCCGCTCGGTGGTGGAACTGTGAGCGGCGCTGCCGGCAGCAGCCTGCGGATCGAGCAGCTGGTCACCTCCGGGACGTTCTCGCTCGACGGCGGCACCTGGGACGTGGACAACAACGTCTGGATCCTCGGCAACGAGGAGGAATGCGTGGTGATCGATCCGGCCCACGACGCCGCAGCCGTCGCCGCCGCCGTCGCAGGCCGGACCGTCACAGCCATCCTGCTCACCCACGGCCACGACGACCACATCGCCGCAGTCGGCGAATTCAGCCGCCTGGTCAAGGCTCCGGTTTACCTGCACCGCGACGACTGGATGCTCTGGGACCGGGTCTTCCCCGGGACCGAGCCGGACCACGGCATCGAGGACGGCGACACGTTCGACGTCGCCGGCGCCCGCCTCACGGCGCTGCACACCCCTGGCCATTCCCCCGGCTCCGTCAGCTTCCACTTGGCGGACGAAGGCACCGTCTTCACCGGCGACACCCTCTTCCAGGGCGGGCCGGGCGCCACCGGGCGGTCCTTCAGCGACTTCCCCACCATCATCGCGTCCATAAAGGCCCGCCTGCTCACGCTCCCGGCGGAGACCGTGGTGCGCACCGGGCACGGGGACTCGACGACCATCGGCGCCGAGGCGCCCCAGCTTGCGGACTGGATCAAGCGGGGCCACTGACCCGGTGGGCAGCGGTTCCCTGTTACCCCACTTCGACGTGAATGTGGTCGTCCCGGTGGAACATGCGCCGGCCCTCCGTGCCGTTGAAGAGGACCCACAACACAGATCCGTCCGGCGTGGCACCGTCCACTGTGCCCCGGCCGAGGTACCTCCTGTCGGCGGTGACCCGAACCGGCAGGCCGCGTGGGAGTGCCGCCCAGGGCAGGCGCACACCCCGCGTGGCGACGCCGGCGGCGCCCTCCGGCGTGGCCATCAACCGCGTCCCGGCGATGTGGCTGCCGGCGCTCCGGCACTTTTGGCCATGCCGGCGGCCGCGTACGGTTCGAGGTTGTTGAACGTGTAGAGGTGGACGCCGGCCAAAGCGGGCCGGACCGCCGACAGCTCGGACACGAGGCGTTGGGGAGAATAGTTGCCGCCGTCCAGCAGCCGACGGGCGAGCGGTCCCCTGCGGCTGATGAAGCGCAGGGACGGCCCCACTCCGATCTTGGTTGCCAGGGAGACGAGCTTGGTCCGGGGTACGGATCCGGCGACTCCGGCCCACACCGGCAGCGTGACACCCTCGCGGCGCAGCAACTCCACGTACCAGCCGATCCGCGCACCCGAGAAACACATCTGCGTGACCACGCTGGAGGCAAGATGCTGTTTTTCCAGCAGCGCATCGAGCATATGGAGTTGGCTCTGCTGCGGGTGCCCTTCCGGGTAGCCGGCGACGCCCGCTGCAATGCGCCCGCCGGAGATCTCGGCAATGTCCTCCAGCAGGCGGGCGCTGCTCGGGTAGGGGCCGGCTGCCTGCGCCGCGTCGCCGCCGACGGCGAAGACCTCGGTGACCCCGGCAGCCTCGCAGACTTTGAGGATGCCTGCGAGTTCCGCGCGGCCTTCGAGGCTGCGGGCCGCGAGGTGGGGCACCACGCGGTAACCGAGCTGGCCCAGCTGGACCGCCGTTTGCACGGTGGGCTTGACCCCGTGATGCGGAAGGCAGGTGACCGTGAGTTTCGAGCCCGCCGGGAGGGCCGCCTGAACCCTGGCGACGATGCCGTCGGTGGGAACGATTTCCAGCCGCGTGGGAAGCTGCGGATCACTACCGGCGGGCCGGGTTGAGGGGGAAGTGGACGTAAGAGAATGAACCGTCACGAGGTACTCCAAGGAATAGCCGGCGCAAGGCGCCGGAGCGGACATGCGAAGCCCCGTATGAGGGGGCTTCGCATGATCGTGGGGACGCGTCAGCGAAGGATGACGGTCCTGTTGCCGGAAAGAATGATTCGTCCTTCGGCATGCCAGCGGACGGCGTTCGTCAGGGCTTTGCATTCGGCGTCCCGGCCCACTGCGACCAGGTCAGCGGGGGTGTAGGTGTGGTCCACCTCGATCACCTGCTGGGCAATGATGGGTCCCTCGTCCAGCTCGGAATTGACGTAGTGCGCGGTGGCCCCGACGGTCTTGACGCCCCGGTCGTACGCCTGGTGGTAGGGCTTGGCGCCCTTGAAGCTCGGCAGGAAGGAATGGTGGATGTTGATGGCCCTGCCGGCGAGGCGGCCCGTGAGGTTGTCACTCAGGACCTGCATGTAGCGGGCGAGGACCACCAGCTCCACCTGGTAGCTATCCACCAGTGAGAGCAGCGTTGCTTCGGCGGCGGGCTTGGTTTGCTGGCTCACCGGCACGTGATGGAACGGAATCCCGTGCCAGGTGACGAGATCCTCGTGGTCCTGGTGGTTGGACACGACGGCCACGATCTCCACGGGCAGTTCGCCGATGCGGGCGCGGAAGAGCAGGTCGTTGAGGCAGTGGCCGTATTTGGACACCATGACCAGAATCCTCTCTTTCCGGCCGTGGCGTTCGAGCCGCCAATTCATGTCCCACTCCCCGGCCACCGGAACGAAATCCTGCCGGAGGGCTTCGACGTCAGCGCCCGCACCCGCTGCGACGAAGTGCACGCGCATAAAGAAGTGCTGTTCCTGCCGGTCGCCGAACTGCTTGATGTCGATGATGTTGCAGCCGTGGGCCAGCAGGAATTCAGAGACGGCGTGGATGATTCCGGGTGACTCGGCGCAGTCGAGGGTGAGGACAAATTCCGTGCCGGGCGCCACCGGCTTTTCCAACGCCGGGAGGGAGGACGGGGTGGCGGGTGTGGCTTCTCCGGTGGTCACAGGCTGTCCACCGCCTGGCGTCCGCCTGCAACATCCTGCTCAGACTGAAGTTCGTCCTTGAACGCCTGGTAGCGAGCCAGGTGCGCGGGACGGCGGCGCAGGACGAACCATGCCGCGCCGAGGATGATGAACCAGATGGGCGTCACCAGAAGCGCTGTGAGGGTGTCCGGCTGGGTGGTCAGGGTCCAGAGCACGAAGGCAAAGAAGGCGAAGACCGCCCAGACCATGGGGATGCCGCCGGGCATCTTGAACTTCGAGGCGGCATGCAGGTGCGGGCGGCGCCGGCGGAAGGCGATGTAGCTGGCCAGTATGATCGACCAGACGAAGACGAAGCAGACGGCGGAAACGGTGGTGACCATCTCAAAGGCCTTGCCGATGTTCTCACCGGCGTACATCAGGACCACACCCGCCAGCAGCAGCACGCAGGACAGGAACAGCGCATTCTGGGGAACCTTGCGGCGCGACAGGGCACCGAAACGGACCGGCGCGTCACCTTCCTGGGCCAAGCCGTAGACCATCCGGGACGTGGAGTAGATTCCGGAGTTGGCCGAGGACATCGCCGAGGAAAGGACCACCAGGTTGACGACCGTGGCAGCGGCCCCGAGGCCGGCCAGGGAGAACATGGCGATGAAGGGGCTGTGTCCGGCGGCGAACTGGGTCCAGGGGATGACGGACATCAGGATGATGAGGGCGCCCACGTAGAAAAGCAGTACACGGATCGGGATGGAGTTGATGGCCCGGGGCAGGTTCTTCTCCGGGTCCTTGGCCTCTGCCGCAGTGGTGCCCACCAGTTCGATGCCCACGAAGGCGAACACGGCGATCTGGAAGCCGGCGACGAAGCCCATGAACTCGTTCGGGAAGAAGCCTCCGTGGCTCCACAGGTTGCTGAAAGTAGCGGGTCCGGCGTCGGAGCTGAATCCGCTGAAAATCATGAACAGGCCCACGATAATCAACGCCGCGATGGCGATGATCTTGATCAGCGCGAACCAGAACTCGGTCTCGCCGAAGGCCTTCACCGTGGTCAGGTTCAGCAGCAGCAGGATGGCGACGGTGACCAGTCCCGGTATCCACAGGGGTAGCCCGGGCCAGAGCTCCTGGGAGTATCCGGCGATGGCGATAACGTCGGCGATGCCGGTGATCACCCAGCAGAACCAGTAGGTCCAGCCTGTGAAGAAGCCGGCCCAGGGGCCAAGCAAGTCCGCCGCGAAATCACTGAAGGACTTGTAGTGGAGGTTGGACAGCAGCAGCTCACCCATGGCCCGCATGACGAAGAACAGCATAAAGCCGATGATCATGTAGACGAAGATTACGGAAGGGCCGGCCGCCGAGATGGTCTTTCCCGAGCCCATAAACAGGCCGGTGCCGATGGCGCCGCCGATCGCGATGAGCTGGATGTGCCGGTTGCTGAGCTGGCGCTCAAGGTGGGGGGCTTCAACCGGAGCCGAAGGTGGTCGTTGAATCGTCATAAGGAACTCCATCGTTCAAGTGGCACTTCGGTGCCACGATGATTCGGGTTCCTCCCCGCTCTGTCTTGGACCTGAGAGTTTCCGCGTTCCTGCCCCCGCAGACCCGCTTGCACCTTCGGTGAGCCAGGAACGTGCCTGGCTGCTTTCCAGAGTTGCCTCGCCACGGCGGTACATGGGCCTGAGAGATTCCTGGGGAGGATTTGCTCCTACGGCGCCTGCTGTATGTACCGGCAGGACTCTCCCGCCGCAGATCATAGGCATGTTCATTTGTGAATGTTACCGACGGCCCTGTGGCGTGGAGGTTAGCTCCGAACAAAGCGCGCCGTCGTGGGTGCGGTGCCCCGAATGTGCCGGGACCTGCACCCACCATGGCCGGATCACCCTCGAAGGACATCGTCCGGCCGACTCAGTGTGTGATGGATCACTCGGGAAAGTCAAGCCCCGCAAATGTGACATTGCCCGGCGGCCGCATTGTTGCCTCTCCCCGGGATGGCGTGTACGGTGTGAGGCGAATCACCACATTCGAATATGCCTTTCGAGCCGTGGCGGGAGAGTCCTCCCCGTCACCAACGGGCAGGCGCCGTAGGAGCAAATCCTCCCCAGGAATCTCTCAGGCCCATGTACCGCCGCGGCGAGGCAACTCTGGAAAGCAGTCAGGAAAGTTCCTGGCTCACCGACGGTGCAAGCGGACAACGGTCCGCGGAATCTCTCAGGTCCAATACAGAGCGGGGAGGAACCCGGTCCCTTCCGGCGCCTTGCGCCGGCCAAACCTTGGAGTTCCTCTTGACGGTTCAATCTCTTTCATCCAATTTCGCTGACCGCCATATTGGCGCCCGCCGCGAGGCCGACGTCGACACCATGCTGAAGGCTGTCGGCTACGACAGTGTCGACGGCCTGGTCGATACTGCTGTCCCCGATTCCATCCGCCAGGAAAAGCCCCTCACCCTGGCCGCGGCGCTGAGCGAAGTCGAAGTCCTCGCCGAGCTGCGCAATCTGGCCGCCAAGAACAAGACCGCCGTGCAGATGATCGGCCAGGGCTACTACGACACCGTCACCCCGGCCGTGATCCGCCGCAACATCCTCGAAGCCCCGGCCTGGTACACCGCGTACACGCCGTACCAGCCGGAAATTTCCCAGGGCCGGCTTGAGGCGCTGCTGAACTTCCAGACCATGGTCCAGGACCTCACCGCGCTTCCGGTTGCCAACGCCTCCCTCCTCGACGAGGCCACCGCCGTCGCCGAGGCCGTGCTGCTGATGCGACGGGCGAAGAAGACCGTAGGTCAGAAAACAGGCGCCCACGACGGTAAAACCGTCCTCGACGCCGATTGCCTCCCGCAGACCATCGCCATCGTCCGGGGCCGCGCCGAGGCCCTCGGCTTCGAGGTTGAGGTCGCCGACCTATCCAAGGGCCTGCCCGAGGGCGTCATCAACGGCGTTGTGCTGCAGCAGCCGGGCGCCTCCGGCCGGGTTTGGGACCAGTCCGGTGTGATCGCCGAGGCCAAGGAGCGCGGCGCACTGGTCACCGTGGCCGCGGACCTGCTGTCCCTGACCCTCATCACTCCCCCGGGCGAGCAGGGCGCGGACATCGCCGTCGGCTCGACCCAGCGCTTCGGCGTGCCGCTGTTCTTCGGCGGCCCGCACGCCGCCTACATGGCGGTCCGCGAGGGCATGGAACGCACGCTCCCGGGCCGGATCGTCGGCGTCTCCAAGGACAACGCCGGCATCCCCGCCTACCGCCTGGCGCTGCAGACCCGCGAGCAGCACATCCGCCGCGAGAAGGCCACCTCCAACATCTGCACCGCCCAGGCGCTGCTGGCCATCGTGTCCTCTTTCTACGCCGTCTACCACGGCCCGGACGGGCTGAAGGCAATCGCCGAGGCCGTCCACAACAACGCCCGCGCCCTGGCCGCCACACTGAAAATTGCCGGCCGCGAACTGGCAAGCGACTCCTTCTTCGACACCCTCACGGTCCGGGTGCCGGGCAAGGCCACGAAGGCTATCGCCGCCGCCGAGGCCCGGGGCATCAACCTGCGGCTCATCGACGCGGACACAGTTGGCGTGTCCGTCGATGAAACCACGACGCCGGAAGTCCTCTCCGCTGTGGTCGTCGCCTTTGGCGCCGGTCCGCTCGTGGAGGCCAAGGGCTTCGAGCTGCCCGACTCGGTGCTGCGCACCTCCGACTACCTGCAGCACCCGGTCTTCAACACCCACCGCTCCGAGACCCAGCTGCTGCGCTACATCCGCCGCCTCTCGGACCGGGACCTCGCACTGGACCGCACCATGATCCCGCTGGGTTCCTGCACCATGAAGCTGAACGCCACGGCCGAGATGGAAGCCATCTCCTGGCCGGAGTTCGCCTCCATCCACCCCTTCGCGCCGGACTCCCAGACCGAAGGGTGGCGCGAACTCATCAGCGGCCTCGAGGCTGACCTCGCCGAAATCACGGGCTACGACCAGGTCTCCATCCAGCCAAACGCCGGCTCCCAGGGTGAACTCGCGGGCCTGCTCGCGATCCGCGGCTACCACCTCTCCCGCGGCGATGCCCAGCGCAACGTCTGCCTGATCCCGGCCTCGGCGCACGGTACCAACGCCGCCTCCGCGGTGCTGGCCGGCATGAAGGTCGTCGTGGTGGCGACAGCTTCGGACGGCACGATCGACCACACGGACCTGCAGGCAAAGATCGAGCTGCACAAGGACGTGCTCTCGGCGATCATGATCACCTACCCGTCCACGCACGGCGTCTACGACGCCGACGTCCGCGAAGTCTGCGACGCCA
>NZ_JBEEQE010000014.1:0-106524 GCF_040137805.1 Pseudarthrobacter sp. B907
TCTGCCCGTACCCACCGCAGATCCGGAGTTGAGCCCCGGACTTTCACGGCAGACGCGACAAACCGCCTACGAGCTCTTTACGCCCAATAATTCCGGATAACGCTTGCGCCCTACGTATTACCGCGGCTGCTGGCACGTAGTTAGCCGGCGCTTCTTCTGCAGGTACCGTCACTTTCGCTTCTTCCCTACTGAAAGAGGTTTACAACCCGAAGGCCGTCATCCCTCACGCGGCGTCGC
Source organism: Pseudarthrobacter sp. B907 (assembly GCF_040137805.1). NCBI lineage: Bacteria > Bacillati > Actinomycetota > Actinomycetes > Micrococcales > Micrococcaceae > Pseudarthrobacter > Pseudarthrobacter sp. B907. The sequence goes on from NZ_JBEEQE010000014.1 coordinate 238, forward strand.
TGCATCAGGCTTGCGCCCATTGTGCAATATTCCCCACTGCTGCCTCCCGTAGGAGTCTGGGCCGTGTCTCAGTCCCAGTGTGGCCGGTCACCCTCTCAGGCCGGCTACCCGTCGTCGCCTTGGTGAGCCATTACCTCACCAACAAGCTGATAGGCCGCGAGTCCATCCAAAACCACAAAAAGCTTTCCACCCCCCACCATGCGATGAGGAGTCATATCCGGTATTAGACCCAGTTTCCCAGGCTTATCCCAGAGTTAAGGGCAGGTTACTCACGTGTTACTCACCCGTTCGCCACTAATCCCCCCACAAGTGAGGTTCATCGTTCGACTTGCATGTGTTAAGCACGCCGCCAGCGTTCATCCTGAGCCAGGATCAAACTCTCCGTTGAAGTAAAACAGACACAGCATCCGCCCCCGGGAAAACGGGAACAAACACTGCACAAAATTTGAAACCAGCTAAAAACACCAGACCATCCACGGGGTGGACAATCCGGCACAATCAACCAATTCAATACAATAAATTGGTATCAACAAACTTGGCACACTATTGAGTTCTCAAACAACAGACACACCCGGCACCACCACAACCATCAATTCAGTCGAGGATCGCTCCGGAGCAACTTTTTAAACTTACCGGGCCGCTTCACCCTAGTCAAATCAGCGTTTCCGACTCAATCTTGCCATAGGCTTCTTGGTCTTCTTAGCGGATCAACTCCGGGGAGCAGCGCGGAAATAAACTCTACCACCAGTTGGCCCGGGTGACAAAGCGGCCCCGGCGAGCACCCCTGCAAGCCCCCGGGACGGGCCGCCGCGGGGACGGAAAAGCCCGGAATCCCAAGGATTCCGGGCTTTTCCGTGCCAGCGGTGTGCTTGTTAGTCGAGCGCCCTGAAGTACGCGGCGCCCAGCGGCGGCAGTGTCACGGTGAGGGTGGCCGGCTGACCGTCGATGCCGTCGGCGGATGCCGTCAGTGCGCCGTCGTTCAAAACGCCCGAACCGCCGTAGGCAGCGGCGTCGGTGTTCAAGACTTCCTGCCACTGCCCCGCAGCCGGGACGCCCAGGCGGAAGTCTTGGTGCGGGGCGCCGGAGAAGTTCAGGGCGCACACCAGCTCGTTGCCGGCGGCATCCCGGCGGATGAAGGTCAGCACGTTCCGGTCGGCGTCGCCGCCGTTGATCCACTGGAAGCCGTCGGGATCGTTGTCCCGTTGGTAAAGGGCCGGCGTGGAGCTGTAGAGCTCGTTGAGGTCCTTGGTCAGGAGCTGCACGCCGCGGTGCGCGGGGATATCCGCCAGCCACCAGTCCAGGCCGTGCTGTTCGGACCATTCCGCTTCCTGGCCAAACTCGGTGCCCATAAAGATCAGCTGCTTGCCGGGGTGGGCCCACTGGTACGCCAGGAAGGCGCGCAGGTTCGCGAGCTGCTGCCAGCGGTCACCGGGCATCTTGCGCAGCATCGAACCCTTGCCGTGCACCACCTCGTCATGGCTGATCGGGAGCAGGAAGTTCTCCGTGTAGGCGTAGACCATCGAGAAGGTGACGGTGCCGTGGTGCCACTTGCGGTTGAACGGGTCCTCGGCCATGTACTTGAGCGAGTCGTGCATCCAGCCCATGTTCCATTTGATCCCGAAGCCCAGCCCGCCCTGGCTGGTGGGTGCGGTCACGCCGGGGAACGCGGTGGACTCCTCGGCGATCATCACGGCGCCGGGGTGCGTCTTGTAGACCGTGGCGTTGACTTCTTGCAGGAAGGAAATGGCTTCAAGGTTTTCGCGGCCGCCGAAGCGGTTCGGCTGCCACTGGCCCTCCTCGCGGGAGTAGTCCAGGTACAGCATCGAGGCCACGGCGTCGACGCGGAGGCCGTCGATGTGGAATTCGTCCAGCCAGTAGAGGGCGTTGGCGACGAGGAAGTTGCGGACCTCGCTGCGGCCGAAGTCGAAGATCAGGGTGCCCCAGTCGGGGTGTTCGCCCAGGTTTGGGTCGGAGTGCTCGTACAGGGGTTCCCCGTCGAAGCGGGCAAGCGCCCACTCGTCCTTGGGGAAGTGTGCCGGCACCCAGTCCAGCAGCACGCCGATGCCCGCTTGGTGCAGTGCGTCCACGAGGTGCCGGAACTCGTCCGGATGCCCGAAGCGAGAGGTCGGCGCGAAGTAGGACGTGACCTGGTAGCCCCAGGACCCGCCGAAGGGGTGCTCGGCGACCGGCATGAACTCCACGTGGGTGAAGCCAAGCCACTGCACGTACTCCACGAGTTCCTTGGCCAGCTGGCGGTAATCCAGCCCCACCCGCCAGGAGCCCAGGTGGACTTCGTAGACGCTCATCGGCGCGTTGTGCGGATCCCGGGCCGCACGGGCCTTCATCCACTCGTCGTCCTTGAAGGCGTAGGACGGCTCCACCACGCGGGACGCCGTCAGCGGCGGAACCTCGGTGCCGAAGGCAAGCGGATCGGCCTTTTCCACCCAGTGGCCGTACTTTGTCTTGATCTCAAACTTGTAGCACGCCCCTGCCACAACGCCAGGAATAAACAGCTCCCAGACGCCGGAGGACCCGAGCGAGCGCATCGAGAATTCACGGCCGTCCCAGCCGTTGAAGTCGCCCTTCACCCGCACGGCCTGGGCGTTCGGGGCCCACACGGCAAAGGACACGCCGTCGACGTCGCCGAGGGCCGACTTGTAGTGCCGCACGTGGGCGCCCAGCACATCCCAGAGACGCTCGTGGCGTCCCTCGCCGATCAGGTGCAGGTCAATCTCCCCCACCGAGGGCAGGTAGCGGTAGGGCTCGTCGGCCGGCTGCGGCGCCTGGCCCTCGTAGCTGACCTCAAGGCGGTAGTCCGGCACGTGGCCCTCATCAACGGGCTCCAGCACAGCCACCCACACACCGCCGGATTCATGCGACATGGGGAAGCTGCCGGCGGAGGTGACCACGGACACGGCCTCCGCGAGGTGTTTCACGGTGCGGATAGTGACGTGGCCGTAGTCGTCGAGGTGCGCGCCGAGGACTGAGTGCGGGGCGTGGTGCTCGCCGGCCGCGACCCGGGCAAGGGTCTCCGCGTCCACGGGGAGCGGGACGCCGGGTCGATCGGTACGTGTTGGACCTGTCATTTTGATACCTTCCGCTGCGGCTTCGGCGGGAACGCCGGAGCCTGTACTGCCGAGGAGACGACGGGATGCATTCACCGGGATGGCGAGCCAGTCGGGCCTGTTCCGGAGTTCGTAAACAACTTCGTAGAGGGCTTTGTCGAGCCACAATGCCACGAAAAGGGGCGAGTCGCGGTCGATGGTGCCGGGGGTGACCTCCGCGTAGCCGGCCAGGAAGGCCTCGGCGCAGTCGTCCACCCAGTCCGAGGGCACCACGGCATCGTCGTACTCGCGGACGGCCGCCCCTGCGGCGTAGTCAAAGGAGCGCAGCATACCGACGACGTCACGCAGCGGCACGTCCGGGAAGTTGCGTTCGGAGATCGGCCGCAGCGGCTCACCTTCGAAGTCCAGGATCGCCCAGCGCGCCGCCATCCCCGGGGCGCCGGGGACCTGGAGGATCTGGCCGAGGTGCAGGTCGCCGTGGATCCGCTGCAGGGGGCCTGCGCTGCTGCCTTCGAGGCGCGCCAGCAGGGCCTCCAGCTCATCGTCGAAGGGTCCGACGGCGGCTCCGGCTTCCGCCCAGGACTGCCGGACCCGCTGGGCCACGCCGGGCGCGATTTCGCCGCCCGGCACGGTCTCGGCGGCAGTGCCCAGCGCCTCGGCCAGGCGGCGGTGCACGGTGGCCGTGGCGACGCCGAGGGCGCGGGCCTCGGCCGTGAAGCCGGTTCCGGTGCTGGCCGCATCGACGGCGAGACGCCAGGCGTCCAGGCCGCCGGCCAGGAATTCGTGCGCGACGGCGAGCTCGCCACGGGCCGGGCTGCCGGCGTCGGCAAGACCGCTGGCGCCCCCGGGGCCGGTCCATTCGCCGGTGACCCAGCCGAGGGTCGCCGGGACCTCCGCGGTGCGGCCCGCAGTCAGGGCCGCGCCGATCTCGACCTCGGGGTTCTGGCCCTCGGACAGCACCCGGAAGAACTTGAGGATCGCCGCGGAGCCGCCGTCGTCGACGATCACCGAGCTGTTGGACTGCTCGCCGGAGAGCACCCGCACCTTGCCGGTGGCGAACGGCAGCCGGTGGCCCGATTGGACGAGGTGGCCGGCGGCGGCACCGTCAGCCGTGGCACTGCCTGCCCGCATGAGTTCCAGCCAGGCCTCGATGAAAGCGGGGTCATGGACGCCGTCGTAGATCCAGCCGCGGGCCGGGTCCGCGCCGTCGGCGGGAATCTCCCCCAGCAGGGCGGCACCGGCGCCGGCCAGCGGCAGGGCACGGAAGCTGAGCGGCACCTGCACGACGTCGGTGCGGTTACCGTCCGCCGTCGGATACGTCACGGCGAGCAGCAGGACCTCCAGCCCGACGCCGGCCTCCGGCGCGGGTTCGAGGTGGATACGGCCAGCCGGTTCGAAGCTGAAGTGCGCGCTCTTGACGGGGAACCATCGCTGGCGCGGGAGCCAACTGCGCAGCAGGGCGTCAAGCGCGGGGGGCAGGGTGGGTGCGGTCATTTCAGCCTTCGATGGACAGGATAGGCATCGCCTGGGTGTGGGGAGAGGCCGGGTTGGATGCGGACGATCGGATCCGCAGCCAGAAGAAATCGTGGCTGCCCAGGGTGAGGGTCAGCGTTCCGTCGTCAGAGATCGCGGGGAACGCCTGGCCGCCGAAGACGTCGCGGAGGCCGCGGCCGGCGTACTGCGGCACCTTCAGGGTGGTCGCCACCGGATGCTGGGACAGATTGAAGGCGCACAGGATCGTCTCGGGGTCCTCGCCGGCGGCGTTGCCCGCCGACAGCTCGCGCAGGTAGGACAGGACGACGTCGTGGTCCGCCTCGACGTGCTGGAACGAGCCGAGCCCGAAGGCGGGGTGGTTCTTGCGGACACTCAGGATCTGCCGGGTCCAGCGCAGGAGCGAGCCGGAGTGGGCGGCCTCCGCTTCGACGTTGGCCATGCTGTAGTTGTAGACCAGCGACTGGATCACGGGCAGGTAGAGCTTGCCCGGGTCGGCATGGGAGAATCCGGCGTTGCGGTCCGGGTTCCACTGCATCGGGGTGCGGACAGCGTCGCGGTCCTCGAGCCAGATGTTGTCGCCCATGCCGATCTCGTCGCCGTAGTACAGGAACGGGCTTCCCGGCAGCGAGAGCAGCAGGGCGTTGATGAGTTCGATTTCGGAGCGGGAGTTGTCCAGCAGCGGGGCCAGCCGGCGGCGGATGCCGATGTTGGCGCGCATGCGCGGATCCGGGGCGTACCAGCCGAGCATCGCGGCGCGCTCGTCGGCGGTGACCATTTCCAGGGTCAGCTCGTCGTGGTTGCGCAGGAACGTGCCCCACTGGGCGCCCTCGGGAATGTCCGGGGTGTCCTTCATGGTCTCGATGATGGGCGCGGCCTTCTGGTCGCGCAGTGCGTAGTACAGCCGCGGCATGATCGGGAAGTGGAAGGCCATGTGGCATTCGGGTTCCTCTTCGGTGCCGAAGTACTCCACCACTTCGGCCGGCGGCTGGTTGGCTTCGGCGATGATGACCCGGCCGGGGTAGCTCTCATCGACCATCCGGCGCAGCTGCCGCAGGAATTCATGGGTGGCCGGCAGGTTCTCGCAGTTGGTGCCCTCCTCCTCGAAGAGGTAGGGGATGGCGTCGGCGCGGAAGCCGTCAATGCCCTGGTCCAGCCAGAACCGCACGACGTCGAAGAGGGCGTCGATCACCTTGGGATTTTCGAAGTTCAGGTCCGGCTGGTGGCTGAAGAACCGGTGCCAGAAGAACTGGCGTCGGATCGGATCGAAGGTCCAGTTGGATTCCTCGGTGTCCACGAAGATGATGCGGGCGTCCTGGTACTTCTCGTCCGTGTCGCTCCACACGTAGAAGTCGCCGAACGGGCCGTCCGGGTCCTTGCGCGACTCCTGGAACCAGGGGTGCTGGTCAGAGGTGTGGTTCAGCGGCAGGTCGATGATGACCCGGACGCCGCGGGCGTGGGCCTCGGCGACGAGCCGCTTGAAATCGCTGATGGTGCCGAATTCGTCCAGCACGGAGTTGTAGTCGGAGATGTCGTAGCCGCCGTCCCGCAGCGGGGACTGGAAGAACGGCGGGAGCCAGAGGCAGTCGACGCCGAGCCACTGCAGGTAGTCCAGCTTCTCGATCAGCCCGTGGAAGTCGCCGGAGCCGTCGCCGTTTCCGTCAGCGAAGCCCCGGACCAGGACCTCGTAGAAGACCGCCTTCCGGTACCAGTGCGGATCGTGCTGGAGGCCGGGGGCGTTCAGTTCGAACGTCTGTTTCGGGGTGAAGTGCTGGTTGGGGTTGCTCGGGCTGAAACTCACTGGCGCTACCTCCGGATGCTCAGGATGTGGGCGGGTTCGACGTGTGCGTCCAGGCGTACGTAGTTGTACTCGCCCCATTCCCAGCTGTCGCCGGTCAGCAGGTCATCGACGGTGAAGCCGCCGCTGTGCGTCAGGTTCTCCGGGTCCAGCTCGAGGGCGGCCAGGTCCAGGGACACCGTGCTCTCCCGGGTGCTGTGCGGATCCACGTTGACCACGATGATCAGCGTGTCCTTGGTGCCGTCCGGGAGGGTCTTGTGTTTCGAGTACACAACCGTGGCGCCGTCGGTGCTCGAGTGCAGCGTCAGGTTCTGCAGGTCGCCGAGGGCCGGGTGGGAGTGCCGGATCTCGTTGAGCCGGGTCAGGTACGGGGCCAGGGTGCGGCCGGATTCCGTCGCCGCGTCCCAGTCGCGGGCCTTGTACTCGAACTTCTCGTTGTCGATGTACTCCTCCGCGCCGGGCCGGGCGACGTGCTCGTAAAGCTCGTAGCCGGCATAGACGCCCCAGATCGGGCTGGCCGTGGCGGCGAGCGCGGCACGGATCTTGAACGCCGCCGGGCCGCCGAACTGCAGGTACTCGGTGAGGATGTCCGGGGTGTTGACGAAGAAGTTCGGCCGGAAGTATGCCGGGGATTCGTGGCTGACTTCCTGGAAGTACTCCTCCAGCTCCTCCTTCGTGTTCCGCCAGGTGAAGTAGGTGTAGGACTGCTGGAACCCGGCGCGGCCCAGCGCGTGCATCATCGCCGGGCGGGTGAAGGCCTCGGCGAGGAAGACGACGTCGGGGTGCTTCTTGTTGACCTTGGCGATCAGCCATTCCCAGAACCACACCGGTTTGGTGTGCGGGTTGTCGACGCGGAAGATCTTCACGCCGTGGCTGACCCAGAGCAGGACGATCCGCAGGATCTCGTTGGACAGGCCGGCGGGGTCGTTGTCGAAGTTGAGCGGGAAGATGTCCTGGTACTTCTTCGGCGGGTTCTCGGCGTAGGCGATGCTGCCGTCCACCCGGGTGGTGAACCACTCGGGGTTGCTCTGCACCCAGGGGTGGTCCGGGGCGGCCTGCAGCGCGAGGTCCAGGGCCACCTCCAGGCCAAGCTCGCCGGCGCGGGCCACAAAAGCGTCAAAGTCCTCGAAGCTGCCCAGGTCCGGGTGGATGGCGTCGTGGCCGCCCTCCTTCGCCCCGATCGCCCAGGGCGAGCCCGGGTCGTGCGGGCCGGCCAGCAGGGTGTTGTTCGGGCCCTTGCGGTGTGCGGTGCCGATCGGGTGGATCGGCGGCATGTAGATGATGTCGAAGCCCATGGCCGCGACGGCGTCGAGGCGCTGCGCGGCGGTGCGGAACGTCCCGGAGGTCCATTCGCCGGTTTCGTGGTTGCGGACCGCGCCCTCGGAGCGGGGGAAGAACTCGTACCAGGCGCCGCGGCCGGCCAGTTCGCGCTCCACCAGCAGGGGGTAGGGCTCGGAAACGGTGACCAGTTCGCGGATCGGCTGGCGTGCGACGACGGCGGCCACGTCGGTGCTGAAGCCGGCGGCCAGGCGCTCCTCCGGGGTCTTGGAGCCATCGGAAAGGCCGACGACGGCGATCCGGAGCGTCCGCCGGTCGGCGGAGGGGCGGCTGGCATCCTCGGACGCCTCGGTCAGCAGTGCTGCGCCCTCGGCCAGCATCAGGTCGACGTCGATGCCCGCCTCGATCTTGACCTCGGCGTTGTGGTGCCAGGTGCCGTAGCGGTCGTGCCAGGCTTCGATGACGAACGACCACGGGCCGGTGGACGACGGGGTGAGCAGGCCTTCCCAGCGGTCGGTGCCCTTGCCCCGGTTGCCCCGCGGCGGTGCCAGCCGGACGCGCTGCCGCTCTTTCCCGCGCGGGTCAAGGAGCACGGCGCTGACGCCGAGCATGTCGTGGCCCTCCCGGAATGCGGTGGCTCCGACGACGATGCTCTCCCCTACGACGGCCTTGGCGGGGAACTTCCCGTCCTCGACCGCAGGCTGTACGGCGGTGATGGGAAACCTGCCGAATTTCAGGCCATCCGTGATCGGGGCCTTCGGCTTTTGCTTGGACACGGCACTGGTTCGCGAGTTAGTCGTCACAGCCTCGACGTTATCTACAAATCGCCCAGAATGCTAAGGCCACTCAGTTTTTTCGGGCGAATCCTGAAGGCAATCCGACATTTACCGGAAAGAAACCCAAACCTGTTCCGGGGCCCTAAGTTGTCCGTTAGTGTTTCGCTGGTGAAGGCTATCCGCAGATTTACCGTCCGAACTGTTCTTCCCGAATCGATCCGGCCTTTGGCGCGGCTCGCCACCAACCTTCGCTGGTCGTGGCACCTGCCCACCCGGGAGCTTTTCGAGCAGCTAAACCCTGCGATCTGGGCCGAGAGCGCGCACGATCCGGTGACCTTCCTGGGCCTGGTCAGCCGGGAGGAGCTGCAGCGCCTCGCCGCGGACCAGGACGTGGTGGGCCGCGTCCACGCTGCCGCGAAGGACCTGGACCACTATCTGGAACAGCCGCGCTGGTACCAGGGCCTGGGCGATGACGCGCCCCGCTGCATAGCGTACTTCTCCCCCGAGTTCGGCATCACCGAGGTCCTGCCGCAGTACTCCGGCGGCCTCGGCATCCTGGCCGGCGACCACTTGAAAGCGGCCTCGGACCTCGGCGTCCCGCTGATCGGCGTCGGGCTGCTCTACCAGGCCGGCTACTTCAAGCAGTCGCTGTCCCGCGACGCCTGGCAACAGGAGACTTACCCCGTCCTGGACCCCGACGGCCTGCCGCTGACGCTGCTCCGTGAGGCCTCCGCGGACGGCACCGGTCGGCCCATCCAGATTTCGCTCCCGCTCCCCCACGGCCGCCGGCTGCTGGCTCACGTGTGGCGGGCCGACGTCGGGCGCGTCCCGCTGCTGCTGCTCGATTCCAATGTGGCCGGCAACGACGACGCGGCGCGCGGCATCACGGACCGCCTCTACGGCGGCGGCGGCGACCACCGGCTGCAGCAGGAGCTCCTGCTGGGCATGGGCGGAGTCAAGGCGCTGCGCGCCTACCAGCGGTTGACGGGCGCCCCCGCGCCGGAGGTGTTCCACACCAACGAGGGCCATGCCGGCTTCCTCGGCGTCGAACGCATCCAGGAACTGATGTCCGGGGAGAACCCGCTGAGCTGGGACGAAGCCCTGACCGCGGGCCGCGCCTCCACTGTGTTCACCACCCACACTCCGGTCCCGGCCGGCATCGACCGCTTCGAGACCTCGCAGATCGAGCATTTCTTCACCGCCGGGCTGGCCCCGGATGTCCCGATCGGCAAGATCCTGGACCTGGGCCGGGAGGACTTCGCCGACGGCAACCCCTTTGTCTTCAACATGGCCGTGATGGGGCTGCGGCTGGCCCAGCGCGCCAACGGCGTGGCGAAACTGCACGGGGTCGTCTCCCGCGGCATGTTCTCCGCGCTCTGGCCGGGCTTCGACCATGCGGAGGTGCCCATCACCTCGGTCACCAACGGCGTCCACGTGCCCACCTGGGTTGATCCCCGGGTCTCGCAGCTGGCCCGCGAGCAGTTCGGCTCCGACGCCGAGACGGAGGGCCGCTGGGACCTGGCCTACAACGTCAGCGACGAGGCGCTGTGGGCGCTCCGCCGCGAAATGCGGGTGTCCTTGGTCGAGGACGTCCGCCGCCGGCTCCGGGCCGCCTGGAAGAAACGCGGCGCGGCCGACGCCGAGCTGTCCTGGACCGACTCCGTGCTGGATCCGGACATCCTGACCATCGGCTTCGCCCGCCGGGTGCCCACCTACAAGCGCCTGACGCTGATGCTGCGCGACCCGGAGCGACTCAAGGCCCTGCTGCTGCACAAGACACACCCGATCCAGCTGGTGATCGCGGGCAAGTCGCACCCGGCTGACGACGCCGGCAAGAAGATGATCCAGGACCTGGTCCGGTTCACCGACGACCCCGAGGTCCGGCACCGGATTGCCTTCCTGCCCAACTACGACATCGCCATGGCCCGGACCCTGTTCCCGGGCTGCGACGTCTGGCTCAACAACCCGCTCCGCCCGCTCGAGGCGTGTGGCACCTCCGGCATGAAGGCCGCCATCAACGGCTCGCTCAACCTCTCCGTGATGGACGGCTGGTGGGACGAGATGTACGACGGCGAGAACGGCTGGGCGATCCCGACGGCGAACAATGACGCGTCCCCGGAGGAACGCGACGACATCGAGGCGGCGGCGCTGTACGAGCTGCTCGAAACCCAGGTTGCGCCGAAGTTCTACGGCCTCACGGTCTCCGACGGCGCCGGTGCCGCCGGCCCCTCGCAGTCCGGGCCGCAGAAGGTCCCGACGCACTGGGTCTCGATGATCAAGCACACCATGGCGCACCTTGGACCGGCCGTGTCCGCGGACCGGATGCTGCAGGACTACGTCAACATCCTCTACCGGCCCGCCGCGATCGCCGGGCGGCACGCCTCGGCGGACAACTTTGCCGAGGCGAAGGCCCTGGCGGCCTGGTCCTCGCGGATCCGGGCCGCGTGGCCCCAGGTCCAGGTGGAACACGTGGATTCGGTGGGCGTTTCCGAGGACCCGCAGATCGGCGATGACCTGCAAGTGAACGCCTACGTGGCGCTTCATGCCCTGGCGCCGCAGGACGTGTCGGTGGAGGTGGCCTATGGCCGCGCCGAAGACAGCGACGAACTCGCCGATGTCACCGTGGCCGAGCTGCAGTCCGTCGAGGACCTCGGCAAGGGCCGGTACCTGTTCAGCGGCAACCTCGTGATCGACCGGTCCGGATCCTTCGGCTACACCGTCCGGGTGCTGCCGAAGCACGAGGGTTTGGCGTCGAAGGCCGAGCTGGGGCTGATCGTCAACGCCTGAGCTCCGCCGTGTTTGCTTCGCAAACAGGTCATCCTCCGCGTGCTCGCTCGTTCCTCGCTTAGACGCACGCTTCCGGATGGCCTGTTCGCGAAGCCGTTCGGTGGTCAGCGCGCATTCGGTTCAGCCCGCCTTCTAGGGCGCTGAGGGGGCTAGAGGCAGACGGCGATGACGTTTAGGTCGTTGCCGGCGTAGCTTTCGGCGTCTTGCAGGATTTCGCAGATGATGCCGAAGGACCGGTCGGCGCGGAAGGCGGCGGGGGCCTGCCAGATGAGGGTGAGCGGGGGCTGGCCGTCCTCGTTGATGGCGTCGGCGAAGTCGTGGAGCGAATCGTTGAGGGCGTCGAGGTTCACGCCGAAGTGCTCGGGGAAGTCCAGGGCCTCGCCGAAGGTCTCAAGCACCGCCTTCTTGGAGTCCGCGGCGGGGACTACCAGGGCGCGGCGGCCGGCGTCGTGGATCTGCGCCCGCAATTCGTCGAGGGTCCAGGTGTCGGCGGAGAAAATCTTCATGGGCCCCTACTTGCCTTCGGCGATAAATTTGAATGATTCGTAATGATCGGCGGTGTAATATTTTTCGCCGGCGTTCCCGGCCACGATCCGGCGGGCGCCCCGGTCCGACTCCCCCGGGGTCACAACGGTGTATTCCCGGTAATACCCGGAGGCCTTTCGCGGGAGAATCCGTTCGAAATTCCCGAACGTGACATTGTCCCGGGAATACGGGTACGGGCCGCCCCTGGCGATCAGGTCCAGGGTCTGCCGCGCCTCGGGAGGGAGTTCCGAAGCCTTGATTTCCGGGAGCCCTGAGGGATTGGCGACACGGGCCGCCGCGGTATGGGACGCGGAGTCACCCGGGGAGGGAGCGGCTGGAGACGCGGAGGCGCCCTGGGGAGGGGCGGTCCCGGTCTGCGGCAGGGCGCCCAGCACCACGGCCAGCACCACCAGTCCCAGTAGCACGGCGAGCACGGTGGCCAGCCGCCGGACGTTACTAGACACGGTAAATGCTGATGCTGTTGGCCTGGACAATGTCCCGTTCGCCGGAGGAGATGCGGACACCCTGGCGGCGGTCGTGCAGCTCGGAGGTGGTCAGGCGCAGCTCGTAGAGGCGGTTACCGCCGCCGTCGTCGCTGGGGATGACCGGCAAGGTGACCTTGACGTCGCCGGCGCCGCCGTTGACCACCACCAAGCCGTCCACGCGGCCGTCGTCGGAGCCGAGCAGCAACTGGACCACCCGGTGTCCCGGGTCCTGCCAGCGGTCCCCGGACATCGGCTCGCCGTGGACGTCGAACCAGTGGAAGTAGGACTGCTGGTCCCGAGCCGGGTAGTCGTGCGGCTGGCCGGCCAGGAACTCCTTGCGCAGCCGGATCACCCGCTTGGTGCTGCGCAGCATGGAGTGCGATTCCGGGGTGCTGGTCCAGTCGATCCAGGTCATCGGATTGTCCTGGCAGTAAGCGTTGTTGTTCCCCTGCTGGCTGCGGCCGATTTCGTCGCCGGCGGTGATCATGGGCACGCCTTGGGAGATCATCAGGGAGGCCATCAGGTTCCGGCTGGTCTGCGCGCGCCGGGCGAGGATTTCCTCGTCTTCGGTGCGGCCCTCAAAACCGTGGTTGTAGCTGCGGTTGTCGCCGTGGCCGTCGCGGTTTTGCTCCCCGTTCGCCTCGTTGTGCTTGCGGTCGTAGGAGACCAGGTCGGCCAGGGTGAACCCGTCGTGCGCGGTGATGAGGTTGACCGAAGCCAGCCGGGTCCGCCCGGAGGCAGCAAACAGGCCGGCGGACCCGGACAGGGCGTCCGCGAGCCGTGCTACCGAACCGCCTTGCGCGCCGGCGTCGATCGCAGCCCGGTCGGCGAGCCAGAACGTGCGGACGGCGTCGCGGAAATGGTCGTTCCAGTCCACCCAGCCCGCGGGGAACCGGCCCGTTTGCCAGCCGCCGTAGCCGACGTCCCAGGGTTCGGCGATGAGCTTGGTCTCGGAAAGCACCGGGTCCGCGGCGATGGCCACCAGGAAGGGGTGCCGTGGGTCGAACTCGTTGGCGGCATTGCGGCACAGGGTGACCGCGAGGTCGAAACGGAACCCGTCGATGTGGAACTCGTTCACCCAGTAGCGCAGTGAATCCAGCACCAGTTGCACCACCCTGGGCTCGCCGAAGTTCAGCGAGTTGCCGCAGCCGGTGGTGTCCACATAGTTTCCGTGGCCGTCGTGGCGGTAGTACTCCAGCTCGCCGAGGCCGCGGAAGCTCAGGGTCGGCCCGTCCGCGCCGCCCTCCGCGGTGTGGTTGTAGACGACGTCGAGGATCACCTCGAGCCCGGCGGCGTGCAGGAGCTTGACCATGCCTTTGAACTCGTCCTGCACGGCCTGCGGTCCGGCGTCCTGGGCCGCCTGGGTGGCATAGCCGGGGTGCGGGGCGAAGAACGCCGCCGTGTTGTAGCCCCAGTAGTTGGTCAGTCCCAGGTTCTGCAGGTGCAGCTCGTCCACGTGGAAGTGGACCGGCAGCAGCTGCACAGCCGTGACGCCGAGGGAGATGAGGTGCTCGACCGTGGCCGGGTGCGCCATCCCGGCGTAGGTGCCCTGCAGGTGTTCCGGGATGTCTGGATGCAGCATGGTCTGGCCGCGGACATGGGCCTCGTAGATGATGGTGTTGCGCCAGGGCGTCCGTGGCGCGGAGTCCACGCCCCAGTCGAAGTCGCCCGCCATCCGGACGTTGGTGATGAAGTTACCATGCTCGTCCACGCCGCGGCCGTACGGGTCCAGCAGCAGCGGCTGCTCGCCGTCGTCGTCGTCGAAGTCCATCGCCGGCACGGGGAGCGGCAGGGCATCCTCCGGCGAGACACGCAGTCCGTAGCGCGAGCCGGCGGGCAGCCCCTCGACGATGCCGTGGTGGACCCCGTCCGTGACGTTGGGCAGCGTTTTCAGCTGCCAGCTGCCACCCGGCGCCTGGTACGCGATGTCCAGGGTGGCGACGGCGGGGGCGTAGACGGCCACATTTGCGAACGCACCCCGAGGGTCGTCCGTCGCCGGGGAACCCGTGCGCGGGACGCTGACGCCGAGCGGAAACGGCCGCGAGGCGTCTACGGTGGTAGCTGGCTCTACAAGGGACTTGACCATCGCTTAAAGCTTAGCGGGGCATAACAAATGGGGACGGTTTTGGTCGAAGACTGCGTTCGCGGCGCCGGGAACGGCCGCGCATACTTGGACTAAGCGCTGAACTGGAGGTCACCGTGCGCATAGCACTTGCTCAAATCATCACCGGCCGCGAGCTCGACCGGAACCTAGATCTCGTGCGGGACTACGCCCGCCAGGCCAAGGAAGGCGGCGCAACCCTGGTGGTCTTCCCCGAAGCGACCATGCGCGCGTTCGGCAACTCGCTGCTGGACATCGCCGAACCGCTTGACGGCCCGTGGGCCTCGCAGGTCCGGGCTCTGGCGGCCGAACTCGGCATCGTGATCGTAGCCGGTATGTTCACCCCGGGCGCCGATGGCCGAAAGGTCCGCAACACTCTGCTGGCCACCGGGCCCGGCGTGGACACCAGCTACAACAAGATCCACCTCTACGACGCCTTCGGCTTTGCCGAGTCGGACACCGTGGAGGCAGGAACCCAGCCAGTGACGTTCGACGTCGGCGGCCTCACCTTCGGCCTGGCCACCTGCTACGACGTCCGGTTCCCGGATCTGTTCACCGAGAACGCGGACCGCGGCGCCCAGGTCAACATTGTGTGCGCTTCCTGGGGTGCGGGGCCGGGCAAGGTGGAGCAGTGGAAGCTGCTGTCCCGGGCCCGGGCCGTGGACGCCACGGCGTTTGTGCTGGCCTGCGGCCAGGGTGATCCGTCCAGCGTTGGCCTTGAGACCAAGGGGTCCGCCCCCACTGGAATCGGGCACTCCGCCGTCGTGTCCCCCTTCGGCGAGGTGCTTCAGGAGCTCGACGGCTCGCCCGGCCTGCTCTTCGCCGACCTGGACCCGGCCGTTGTCAACGACGCCCGCACGAAACTCCCGGTCCTCGCCAACCGCCACAAGTTCTAACCGACGCTCCCGCACATCCGGCTATTCAAACGGAAACGCTCCCGCACCAAAGGTGAGGGAGCGTTTCACGTCCACCCACCAAAGGTGAGGGAGCGTTTCACGTCCACCCACCAAAGGTGAGGGAGCGTTTCACGTCCACCCGCCAAAGGTGAGGGAGGGTCGGTTACTTGGTGACGCGCTGGCGGGAGATCTCGTAGAGGGAGATGCCGACGGCCATCGAGGCGTTGAGGGATTCCATCGCGGAATCGATCGGGATGGAGACGATCTGGTCGCAGTTTTCGCGGACCAGGCGGCTCAGGCCCTTGCCCTCGGACCCGACGACGATGCAGACCGGTTCCGTAGCCAGGGCGAGATCGGGCAGCGAGACGTCGCCGTCGCCGTCCAGGCCCAACACGAAGATGCCCATGTTCTTGAAGGCCTTGAGCGTGCTGTTCAGGTTGGCGGCGCGGGCCACGGGGACGCGGACGGCGGCACCGGCGCTGGTCTTCCAGGCCGAGGCGGTGACGCCGACGGACCGGCGTTCGGGCACGATCACGCCGTGGCCGCTGAACGCGGAGACCGAGCGGATGATTGCGCCGAGGTTGCGCGGATCGGTGATGCCGTCGAGGGCGACGAAGAGCGGCGCGTTGGCGATGTGGCCCTTCTTCCAGCCCTCGATGGTCTCCTCGGCCAGTTCGTACGCGTCCTGGTACTCATACGGCGGGATCTGCAGCACAAGGCCCTGGTGGATGGCGTCGTCGGTCATCCGGTCCAGTTCGGGCTTGCCGGTCTCGAGCAGCGGGATGCCGCGTTCGGCCGCGAGCTTGAGGGACTCCTTGACGCGGTCGTCCATCTCGATGCGGATCGCGACGTGCAGGGCCTTGGCCGGGATGCCGGCGCGGAGGGCTTCCACCACGGAGTTGCGGCCGGTGACGACTTCCTCGGTGGCACGGCCCTTGGGGCCGGACCGGGCGCCGGCTCCGGCGCTGCGCGCACCCGTCCCCCGCTTCGCCGCGGAGCGTTCCGCGAGCTGCTTGCTCTTGTGGGCCTTGTGGTAGGGACGGTCCTCCGCCTTGGGAGTGGGGCCCTTGCCCTCAAGGGCCTTACGGCCGTGGCCGCCGGTCCCGACGGTGGGACCCTTCTTCATTTTGACCGAGCGGCGACCGTTATTGGCCATGAGTTTCACCCTTTTAACTACGCGATTCGTTGATAAGTCTGAACTCCAGTCTACTGACTCGAGTTAAATCTTCGACCGCGAGGTCCGCCGCCGGCCCGCGTCAGGCAGGCGCAGCGCGGGGGTTCAGCCGCGCTTCAGGCTCCAGCTGGCGCCATCCGCGCCGTCCTCGACGACGACGCCGGCGGCCGCCAGCATGTCCCGGATCGCGTCCGACGCGGCCCAGTCCTTGCCGGCGCGGGCCTGGGCTCGGGCGACGAGCTGGGCTTCGACCAGGACTCCGAGGGCGGTGTTGGCCTGCTCGTCGACTGCTGCGGCCGCGGTGTCGTTGAGACCAAGCACACGCATCATGTCCGTGACGGACGCCAGCGACTGCCGGGCGTCGTCGAGCTGGCCGGCGGTGAGCGCGGTGTTGCCGGCGCGGACGGTGTCGTGCAGGACTGCGAGGGCCTGGGGGACGTTGAGGTCGTCGTCCATGGCGGCGGCGAACGCGTCCGGGACGCTGCCGCGCCCGGCGGCGGCACCGGCGGCGGCACTGGCGGCGTCGGCGGAAAGGGCCCGTCCGGCGCGGCTGATGAAGCCTTCGATCCGCTCCACCGCGGCGGTCGCCTCCTGCAGCGAGGTCGGCTGGTAGTCCAGGACCGAGCGGTAGTGGGCCTGGCCGAGGTAGTAACGGACCACGCGCGGCGGAGCCAGCTCCAGCATCTCGGCCGGGCTGATGGTGTTGCCGATGGACTTGGACATCTTCTCGCCCGCGTAGGTGACCATGCCGTTGTGCATCCAGAAGTTCGCGAAGCCGTGGCCGGCCGCCTGGGACTGGGCCATCTCGTTCTCGTGGTGCGGGAAGCGCAGGTCCAGGCCGCCGCCGTGGATGTCGAATTCGGTGCCGAGGTACTTGGTGACCATCGCGGAGCACTCCAAGTGCCAGCCCGGCCGGCCGGCGCCCCACGGCGAGGCCCAGCTCGCCGTCGTCGGCTCGCCGTCCTTGTGGCCCTTCCAGAGGGCGAAGTCGCGGGGGTCCTTTTTGCCGCGCGGGTCGGCGTCCGCCGCGCCCTGCATGTCGTCGATGTTCTGGCGGGTGAGGGAACCGTATTTGGACCAGGAGCGCACGTCGAAGTAGACGTCGCCGGAGCCGTCGAGGGCCGGGTAGGCGTGGCCGCGGTCGATCAGCTGCGCGATCAGGGCGTGCATCTCCGGAATGTGGCCGGTGGCGCGGGGCTCATAGGTGGGGCGGGAGACGCCGAGTGTGTCGTAGGCTTTGAGGAATTCCTGCTCGTAGCGGTAGGCCAAGGCCCACCATTCCTCGTTCCGGACCGTCCCGGGCTCGTCGGCGAAGTCCGCGGCGAACGACTCGGCGGACTTGGCGAGGATCTTGTCGTCGATGTCCGTGACGTTGCGGACCACGGTGACCCGGTAGTCCCGGTACTGCAGCCAGCGGGTGAGCTGGTCGAAGGCGATGGCGGAGCGGATGTGCCCGACGTGTGGCATGCCCTGCACCGTGGCGCCGCAGTAGTACAGGCTCACATTTCCTGGAACCAGGGGGAAAAAGTCGCGGACTTCGGCGGAAGCGGTGTCGTAAAAGCGCAGGGTCACCGCTCCAGATTAGCCGATGCCCTTGAGGCGCAGGCCCGGCCGGCTATTTGCAGTGCTGGCCGATCTTGTCCATCTGCTGCCTGAGCTGGGTCAGCTGCTCGGAGGTCTGGACCCCGGTCGGGCTGCCGGCCACCTGCTTCATGATGTCAGCCATCTTCTGGATCGGCTCGGAAACCTCCGGCGCCACCTTGTCCGCGACTTCCTGATAGTGCTGGCCGATCTGGCCGGCTTTGTCCTTGTCGCTCCCGGTAGGCACAAAGGTATCGGTGTTGAGGAACTTGCAGCTTTCCTCGACACTCATCCGGGGCGTGGCCGACGGCGCTGCCGAGCCGGCGCACCCGGACAGCAACATTCCGGCAACAAGGACGACGGCGGGCAGCAGCTTTTTCACGGGAGGTTCCTGACGTTTCCGGCGGGGGTGTCCCTTAAGCGTAGGCCAGTTCGCCCGGTTCGGCTCAGTCGGCCGGATACACCAGGGCGGTGGCCGTGGCCGCGATGCCTTCGCCGCGGCCGGTGAACCCGAGGCCGTCGCTGGTGGTGGCCGAGACACTCACGGGCGCGCCTGCGGCTTCGCTGAGGACCCGCTGGGATTCCTCCCGGCGCGGACCGAACTTCGGCCGGTTCGCCACGAACTGCACGGCAATGTTGCCGATCTCGAAACCGCCGGCGCGGACGATCCGGGCCGCTTCGGCCAGCAGTGTCACGCCCGAGGCGCCGGCGTATTCGGGGCGGTCGGTGCCGAAGTGTGTCCCCAGGTCCCCGAGCCCGCTGGCGGAGAAGAGCGCGTCGGCGGCGGCGTGGGCCACCGGGTCGCCGTCGGAGTGCCCGGCAAGGCCCCGCTCACCGTCCCAGTGCAGGCCGCCGAGCCACAGCGGCTGCGGTGCGTCCTCGGGGGCGTAGGCGTGGACGTCGATGCCGATCCCGGTCCTTGGCATCGGCAGCCGGCGCCGGGCGTTCCCGTCCACTTAGCCCTCCACCCAGCGCGCGCCGAGCGGGCCCTCGAGGAGCCCCTCGGCGAGGATAAGGTCCAGCGGTGTGGTGATCTTCAGCGACTGGCTGGCACCGCGCACCGCGTACACCGGGACGCCGAGCTGTTCCACCAGCATGGCGTCGTCGGTGACGGCTGCCTCCCGGGCATTGTCGAACTCCGCCGTGGCCTCATGGGCCCGGCGCAGGGTGGCGAGGTCGAAGCCCTGCGGGGTCTGGACGGCCCGCAGCATTTCCCGGGGCGCGGTGCCGGTGACGAGCTCGGGGGCGATGTCGGCGTCGACACCGAAGGTGGGGTCCACCGTCTTGATGGTGTCCACAACCGGCACCACGGGGATCACCGCCACCGCGCCGGCGGCAAGGGCCGCGGCCACCCGGTGGAAGACGGCTTCGGGGGTGAGCGCCCGGGCCGCGTCGTGGACGAGGACGGACTGCGTCCCCGGCGCGAGGGCGGCCAGCGCGGACCGCACGGACTCGGCGCGGCTGGATCCGCCGTCGACGACGGTGACGGCCGGCAGTTGCACGCCCTCCCCCGAGACGGCGGTGCGGCGGTGCTCGGCGTGCAGTTCGGCCTCGAACGCCTCGCACTGGGCACGGAGTTCCGGGTCCCCCGGCGGGATGGCAACGCAGATCTGGCCGGCGATGCCCGCCGCGGCCACGCCGCGCAGGGCGTGGGTGAGGATGCTGTCGCCGCCGAGGGGCACCTTGGCCTTGGGCATGCCGTAGCCCAGGCGCTGGCCGGATCCCGCGGCGACGACGATGACCGCGGTGACGTCGGCGCTCGATGCAGTGTTCATGCGGACAAGACTACGTCCCGGCGCCGCGGACCAGCCCAAGTAGCTGGCAGTCGGGCCGGATTTTGGGCAAAAAGAAGCCCCGGCGGCTGTGACGCCACCGGGGTTCGATTCTTAGTTAGGAAGCCAGGACTTCGTCGAGAACGCTTGCGGCCTTCTCTTCATCAGTCTTCTCAGCCAGTGCCAGTTCTGAGATCAGAATCTGGCGGGCCTTGGCCAGCATGCGCTTCTCCCCTGCGGAGAGACCCCGGTCGTGATCACGGCGCCACAGGTCGCGAACGACCTCTGCCACCTTGATGACGTCACCGGAAGCAAGCTTCTCCAGGTTTGCCTTATAACGACGCGACCAGTTGGTGGGCTCTTCAGTGAACTCGGCCCGCAGCACGTCGAATACGTGCTCCAAGCCTTCCTTGCCCACTACGTCCCGGACCCCAACAAGGTCAACGTTCTCTGCTGGAACTTCAATGGTCAGATCACCCTGAGCCACCTTGAGCTTGAGATACATCTTCTCTTCGCCCTTGACAGTGCGCATCTTGATTTCTTCAATTTTGGCTGCACCGTGGTGAGGGTAAACTACTGTCTCGCCGACCTCAAAAACCATGTGGACATTCCCCTTTCCCGCAGACCAGTTTATCACGATTAAGGCATACAACTGCCATGGATCCTGCTCCGAAACCGCATGAATCCGCGGAAAACGGCCCGAATCGGCCGCTAAAACCCCTTGACGAACGCGGATAATAGTGCATTGGCCATCCTCTGCCAAGGGCCTCCGGGTACGACGGCGGACGGTCACCGAATCCGCGTTTGAGCGTCATTGCGGATAGGCTATGCCTGAATAATGTTTAAAGACTCTCAAGGAGTACGTGACGTGCGTTTCACTGCGATGACCCGGTCCCGGCGCGGCAAGCTGGCGATGGCCACGGCTGCCTTTGGCATTGGCCTGCTGTCCCTGACCGGCTGCGGCTACATCAACGCCCAGCAGACCACGGCGCAGTATTCGGCGTCGGACGGCACCCGGACCGACCTCGGCCCGCTGCAGCTCCGCAACATGATGATCATCTCCGACGGCGAGTCCAAGCCCGGCCGCGTGATCGGCGCCGTGTACAACACCTCGTCCAACGACGTTTCACTGACCATCAGCGGCGCCAGCGGCTCCCGGACCCAGGTGCCGGTCAAGAAGAACTCGTACGTCCTGCTCAACGACAGCACCGACGCGGCGATCCTCAGCACCTCCGGCGGCAAGCCCGGTTCGCTGGTTGAGGTGACCATCCGCGAGAACGGCACCAACTCGGACGCCAAGTTCAAGATGCCGGTCCTGGACGCCGCGATCTCCGACTACAAGAAGTACCTGCCGACCGCCCAGCCCACCAGCACCGGCACGGCCTCCGGAACCGCCACGCCGACGCCGACTCCGACGCCGTCGCCGACCAGCAGCCACTAAGTTCCGGCGCCGCCCGCCGCGGCAGCACGCACAAAAAAGGAGGGGCACCCGATGGGTGCCCCTCCTTTGTGCGTTCCGCGGCTTAGGGTTCGAACTTGTAGCCGAGCCCGCGGACCGTGATCAGATACCGCGGCGCGGAGGGGTCCGGTTCGATCTTGCTGCGCAGCCGCTTGACGTGCACATCCAGGGTCTTGGTGTCGCCCACGTAATCGGAGCCCCAGACCCGGTCGATCAGCTGCCCCCGGGTCAGCACCCGGCCGGAGTTGCGCAACAGCATCTCGAGCAGCTCAAATTCCTTCAGCGGCAGCGACACCTGGTCACCCTGGACGCTGACCACGTGCCGCTCGATGTCCATCCGGACCGGACCGGCCTGGACGGTGCTGGAGACCAGCTCCTCGGGTTCGCCATGGCGGCGCAGCACGGCCCGGACCCTGGCCACCAGCTCGCGCGAGGAATAGGGCTTGGTGACGTAGTCGTCGGCGCCGAGCTCCAGCCCCACGACCTTGTCGATTTCGGCGTCCTTGGCGGTCAGCATGATCACCGGGACGGAGGAGCGCTGGCGCAGCTGGCGGCACACTTCGGTCCCGGACTGCCCGGGCAGCTGCAGGTCCAGGAGGACCAGGTCGGCGCCGTTGCGGTCGAATTCGGTGATGGCGTCCAGGCCGTTGTCCACGACCTCCACCTCGAATCCCTCCTTGCCCAGCAGGTAGGAGAGGGGGTCACTGAACGATTCCTCGTCCTCGACAATAAGAATCCGGCTCAAGCGCTAGCTCCTTGTTCATGGACGCCGGCGGCGTCGCGTCGTTCGGGTCGTACGGTCTGCGGGGCGCGCCGGGGATCCGCCGCGGGCTGGTCCTGCCCTTCCATTTCGGGAAGGCGGATGGTGAAGGTGGAGCCCTGGCCGGGCTGGGACCAGAGCGTCACCTCGCCGCCGTGGTTGGCCATTACGTGCTTGACGATGCTCAGGCCAAGCC
This sequence comes from Pseudarthrobacter sp. B907, assembly GCF_040137805.1. NCBI lineage: Bacteria > Bacillati > Actinomycetota > Actinomycetes > Micrococcales > Micrococcaceae > Pseudarthrobacter > Pseudarthrobacter sp. B907. The sequence continues at coordinate 22,382 of NZ_JBEEQE010000014.1, forward strand.
CGGTGCCGCCGGTGTGGCGGGAGCGGGCGGAGTCCACGCGGTAGAAGCGTTCAAAGACGCGTTCCTGGTCCTCGGGGCTGAGCCCCTCGCCTTGGTCCGTCACGGAGACCGCGACCAGGCCGTCCCGGGCGCGGACGCCCACGCCCACCCGGGTGTTCTCCGGTGAGTACCGGATGGCGTTGTCGATCAGGTTCCGCAGCGCCGTCACGAGCAGGTCCTGGTCGCCGTAGACCATCGCGTTGGTCCGGCCGCCCACCACAATCTCGATGTTCTTGCTCTCGGCCGGGAGCTGGGACCGGTCCACGGCCTCGGCCACCACGGTGTTGATGTCCACCGGGTGCGCCTGCTGGGCCACGTTGGCGCCCTGCAGCCGGGACAGTTCGATGATGTCCTGCACGAGGGCGGCCAGCCGGGTGGATTCCTTGTGCATACGCTTCGCGAACCGGCGGACGGCTTCCTCGTCGTCGGGCGAGGCTTCCAGCGCCTCGGCCAGCAGCGAGATGGCGCCGACGGGGGTCTTGAGCTCGTGCGACACGTTCGCCACAAAGTCGTTGCGGATTTCCTCGGTGCGGGTGATCTCGGTGCGGTCGTCCGCGAGCAGCAGGATATATTCCTCGCCGAGCATGGCAGCCCGGACCTGCACCACAATGGTTCCCTGGCCGAGCGGGCCGCGCGGCAGCTCGAGCTGCTTCTCGAGGATCACGCCGTCGCGGCGGACCTTCGCGGTCATCTCCAGCAGCTGCTGGTGCACCACGGTGTGCCCCCTCACCAGACCGTAGGCGTACGCGGCGGGACTGGCGCGCACCACGCCGTCGATCGCGTCCACCACCACGAACGCCCGGCCGACGACGGCGAGCACCTCCGCGGCGCCGTCGGGCAGGGACGGGTCCCCGGTCTCCACGTCGCTGATTTTGCGCTGCTGCTCACTGACCCGGAAGGCGAGCACGCCGAAGATGCCGAGCGACAGGCCGATCAGGCCTGCGATCACACCGATGAGCATTGGATCCACGGCTCCAGCTTATGCGCTGCGCCCCGCCGGAAATCGAAAACTTGTGCGATTGGGGGCCCGGTTCAGCTAACGTTCACCTATTGAGGCGTAACAGTTCACCGGAGAATGGAAGGGTGACAGGTTGAACGCCGCTACGGTGAAACGAAACGCGCCGGCCACAGCGTGCCCGGCACCGTTTCCGAGGAAAGGACGCACCAGTGCGTAAGGTTTTTCAGGAAGAGCTCGCCCAGGTGGGCGAGCAGCTCGTCGAAATTTCGAAGCTGGTCAGCGAAGCCTTCGAAAAGGCCACAACGGCCTTCGAGGGTGCCGACATCGACCTGGCCGAGGACGTCATCGCGGCGGACGCTCGGATCGATTTCCTGCAGAACAGCCTCGACGAGCGGGCCATCGACATCCTCGCCCTGCAGGGCCCGGTGGCCAGCGACCTGCGCATGATCGTGGGTTCGCTGCGGATGAGCGCCTCGCTGGAGCGGATGGGAGACCTTGCCCGGCACCTCGCCCAGCTCGCCCGGCTCCGCTACCCGGCGAACGTTATCCCGCAGCCGCTGCAGGAGACCTTCAAGAACTTCGCCAAGTACGACCTCGAGATCGCCGAGAAGCTCACCGTGCTGCTGGAGACCCGGGACCTTGAGGTTGCCCGCGACATCCTCAAGGCCAACACCGCCGTCAACGACCTGCACCTGAGCATCTTCAAGTCGATCGCGCGCAGCGACTGGACCGAGTCCGCGGCCACCACCGTCGACGTCGCCCTGGCCAGCCGCTACTTCGAGCGGTTCGCCGACCACGGCGTCTCCGTCGCGCAGAAGGTCACTTATCTGGTCACCGGCGCCTGGCACCCGACCAGCATCGAACACAGCTGACGCCTCGCTCTTCCCGCGGCAGACAGTACGACGGCGGGGGGGGGGAGGGGGGGGGGGNCAGAAGGTCACTTATCTGGTCACCGGCGCCTGGCACCCGACCAGCATCGAACACAGCTGACGCCTCGCTCTTCCCGCGGCAGACAGTACGACGGCGGCCGGTCACCTTGGGGGTGACCGGCCGCCGTCGTCGTATCCGGGGTGCGGAAGTGCCTACTTCTTGCCCTGGTTCGCCACGGCCTTGATGGACTCGGCGGCGGCCTCGGGGTCGAGGTAGGTGCCGCCCGGGTTCAGCGGCTTGAAGTCCTCGTCCAGCTCGTAGACGAGCGGGATGCCGGTGGGGATGTTCAGGCCGGCGATGTCCTCGTCGCTGATGCCGTCAAGGTGCTTGACCAGCGCGCGCAGGGAGTTGCCGTGGGCCGTGACCAGCACGGTCTTGCCGGCTTTCAGGTCCGCCTTGATGTCCGATTCCCAGTAGGGCAGCAGCCGGACCAGGACGTCCTTGAGGCACTCGGTGCGCGGCATGGCGTCGCCGAGGTCCTTGTAGCGGGGATCCCCCACCTGGGAGAACTCGGAGTCGTCCGCCAGCGGCGGCGGCGGGGTGTCGTAGGAACGGCGCCAGGTCATGAACTGCTCCTCGCCGTATTCGGCCAGGGTCTGCGCCTTGTCCTTGCCCTGCAGCGCGCCGTAGTGGCGTTCGTTGAGGCGCCAGTCGCGCTTGACGTCAATCCAGCCGCGGTCCGCCTTCTCCAGCGCCAGGTTCGCGGTGTTGATGGCCCGCTTCAGGCGCGAGGTGTAGAGGATGTCCGGGAGGATGTTGTTCTCCACCAGCAGCTCGCCGCCGCGCACCGCCTCGGCCCGGCCCTGGTCGTTCAGGTCAACGTCCACCCAGCCGGTGAACAGGTTCTTGGCGTTCCATTCGCTGTGGCCGTGGCGCAGCAGAATCAGCTTGTAAGTCATGCTTTTCATCCTAACCGAGCACCCGCGCACCGTGCCGTGCGTTACAGACCACCCTCATCAGCCCAACGCGGGGTCAGCTACGGCCCATCCCAAGGCCCGGCATGGGCCGTAGCTGACCCCGCGTTGGAGGATAGGGTTGGCGTGTGGTGCAGAAGGCTGAGCGGGTGGCGTCCCCCCGGACCCCGGGCGGGCCTACGGGTGCATCCCGGGCCGGCCGGCCGGTGGGCAACGTGACCCGCGGGACCACCAACCCGAACCGGATGCGGCGGGTTGACCGCTGGCTGACCGGGCCGCAGGCGTGGCGGCTGCGGAACGCGGCGGATCCGCTGGTCGTCGACCTTGGCTACGGCGCGTCCCCGGCCACCGCCGTCGAACTCTACGAACGCCTCCGCGCCCTCCGCGCCGATGTGCGCGTGGTCGGGATCGAGATCGAGCCCGAGCGGGTCCGGCAGGCCAAGGCGCTGGAACGCCCCGGGCTGAGCTTCCAACTGGGCGGCTTCGAACTTCCGGTGCCGGGCCGGCCGGTGCTGGTGCGGGCGTTTAATGTGCTGCGGCAATACGAGGAGGCGGACGTTCCGGCGATCTGGCGGCTGGTGCAGGACCGGCTGGCTCCCGGCGGCCTGTTCATTGACGGCACCTGCGACGAGATCGGACGGCGGGTGACGTGGGTGGCGCTCGACGCCGACCGCCCCCTCAGCCTGGGGCTGTCCATGCGCTTCGGCGCCTTCGCACTGCCCTCGGAGATCGCTGAACGGCTGCCCAAGGCGCTGATCCACCGGAACGTGCCGGGCGAAAAGATCCATTCCTACCTGCTGGCGCTGGACAAGTCCTGGCTGGAGGCGGCGCCGCTGGCCTCATTCGGGAACCGGCAGCGCTGGACGGCAATGTGCCGTGCCCTGCGCGACGGCGGCTGGCCGGTGCAGGACGGTCCGGCGCGGTGGCGCCTGGGCGAGCTCACCGTGGATTGGGAAGCCGTGGCGCCGGGGGTTTAGGTGGGTGGGCCCACGCCGGCAGGGTTCCCTGAGCGAGCTTGCGAGCTTAGGGAGCCGGCGGGGGCTACCAGGGGCCGTAGGGGCCCATGTTCCGGCTGCCGCCGCGGCCAGCGTCTTTGACTGCGGGACGGACGTCGGCAAGATAGACGGCGGCGGCTGTCACGGCGGCGAGGCCAAAGAGCCCCAGTGCGTTGACAGGGCTGCCGCCACGGTAGGTGACAACGGCCAGCACCCCGATGAGCAGTGCGCCGCCGGTGAGGGCGAGCCAGAAGGTCTTGGTGCGCTTGGACACCGCTTCGAAAGCGTTGGCTTTGTGGCGCAGGCAGTCGAGAAACGCCCAAATCTCAAGGCTGAGCGAGACGAGCAAAAGAACCGCGCTCACTCCGAAGTCGGCAAAGTCAATGAGATTTCTTCCGTCCATGCCCCCAGCCTAGCCGTCCAGTGTGGCCAAAGCCTGCTGCAAATCGGCCCACAGGTCCTCGACGTTCTCAATTCCCACACTCAGGCGGACCAGGTTGTCCGGCACACTGGCCGGCTCCGCCGTGTGCCGGCGGCGGCGCTCGATCAGCGATTCCACCCCGCCCAGCGACGTGGCCGGCAGCCAGAGCTGCAGGGCCCGGATCATCCGGTCGGCGGCGTCCGCGCCGCTGAGGCCGGCGCCGTCCACACCCGCCATTTCGATGCACAGCACGGAACCGAAGCCCTTCATCTGCGCCTTCGCCCGTTCGTGGCCGGGGTCCGTGGGGAGCCCCGGGTAGCGGATGGCCCCGACCCGGGGGTGCCCGCTCAGCCGTTCGGCGAGCACGGCCGCCGAGGCCTGCGAGCGCTCGATCCGCAGGGCAAGGGTGCGCAGACCCCGCAGCGCCAGCCACGCCTCGAACGGCCCGGCGATCCCGCCGTGGATGGTGCGGTGGTGCAGCAGGCTCGCGTGCAGACCGGCGTCGGAGGTCACCAGGGCGCCGAGGACGACGTCGGAATGCCCGGAGAGGTATTTGGTGACCGAGTGCAGCACGACGTCGGAGCCGAGGGACAGCGGCTGCTGCACGAGCGGGGTGGAGAAGGTGTTGTCGGTGACCACCAGGGCGCCGGCGGCGTGCGCCGCGGCGGTGAGCGCCCGGATGTCCGCGACGCCGAGCATCGGGTTGGTGGGGCTCTCCAGCCACAGCATGCTGGCGGGCTTGCCGCCGGCGGGGGCCAGTTGCGCCAGCACCGCGTCGGTGTCCGCGATGTCCACGGTGCGCAGCTCCAGCGCACCCTTTTGCGCCAGTTCGGTCGCCATCACCAGCGAGCCGGCGTAGCTGTGGGACGGCATCACGAGCACCCCCTGCGCCGGGACCAGGGACAGCGCCGAACTGACGGCGGCGAGGCCCGAGGCGTAGAGCAGGCCGGGCAGTTCCGCGCCCTCCAGCTGCGCCAGGGCCTGCTCGAACGGGTCCCAGGTGGGGTTGGAGTAGCGTCCGTAGCCGCGGTCGCCCGGGCCCAGCGGGCCGGTGCCGAAATAGGTGGAGGAGAGCACGATCGGGGGGTTGACCGGGGCGTCGCGTTCGCGCGGCGGCCGGCCCGCAGCCACCACGAGCGTTTCGGCGGAGAGCGTGGCTGCGTGTTCTTCGGAGAGACTCATGGACACAGGGTACTTCGGGGCCGCGCCGGGCCTGTAAGGCGTTACGCGCAGGCCACCATGGTGTCGGTGAGTCGGTAGGCTAGAGCAGTGACTACCCAGACTCCCGGCCCGTTCCCCGGACTGTTCATTGCCTTCGAAGGCGGCGACGGGGCCGGCAAGTCCACCCAGGCCGCAGAACTCGCCCGGGCCCTTGAGTCACTCGGGTTGACCGTGCTGCGGACCCGGGAACCGGGCGGCACCCCGATCGGCGAAAAACTCCGGTCCCTCGTGCTGGACCACGGCCACGGCCACATCGACGCACGCACCGAGGCCCTGATCTTCGCGGCCTCCCGGGCCGCCCACGCAGCCCAGGTGATCCGCCCCGCACTGGAACGCGGCGAGGTGGTCCTCACCGACCGGTACATCGACTCCTCGGTGGCCTACCAGGGTGCCGGCCGCGACCTCGGCACGGACGCGGTGCGCGAGGTCAACGACTGGGCCACCTCCGGCCTGCACCCGGACCTCACCGTGCTGCTTGACGTCGATCCTGCCGACGGCCGGCGGCGGCGGACCGCCGGGGATACCCCGGAGGACCGGCTCGAATCCGAAGCCGACGAATTCCATGCCCGGATCCGTGCCGCGTTCCTGGCGCTGGCCGCGGACCGGCCGGAGCAGTATCTTGTCCTCGCGGCGCACCTGCCCGTGCCGGAGCTGGCCGCCCGGATCCTGGAGCGCGTGCAGGGCCTGCTCGCGCTCCGCCAGGGCAGCTCGGCATGAGTGTCTGGGACGACCTCCAGGGCCAGCCCGCCGTCGTCGCCCAGCTGCGCCAGGCCGCCGAGGGCGAGGGGCTGACCCACGCCTGGCTGTTCACGGGCCCGCCGGGCTCCGGCCGGTCCAACGCCGCGAAGGCCTTCGCCGCGGCGCTGAACTGCGACCAGGTGGACGTGGCCCAGCGCGGCTGCGGCGTGTGCCCGGCGTGCCAGACCATCGTGGGCGAGACGCACTCCGATGTGACATTCGTGCGGACCGAGAAGGTCACCATCACCATTGACGAGGCCCGCGAACTCGTCTCCAGCGCGGGCAACCGGCCCTCCTCCGCGCGCTGGCGCATCATCGTCGTCGAGGACGCGGACCGGATGGCGGAGCGCACCACCAACGTGCTGCTCAAGGCCATCGAGGAGCCCACCCCGCGCACCATCTGGATGCTCTGCGCCCCCTCCCCCGCGGACGTGCTCGTGACCATTCGCTCCCGCTGCCGCCCGGTGGCGCTGCGGCTCCCGCCGGCCGCCGACGTCGCGGCCCTGCTGGTCAAGCGCGACGGCGTCGACCAGGACGTCGCCGAACGCGCCGCCCGGGCCGCGCAAAGCCATGTGGGCATCGCCCGCCGGCTGGCCCGGGACCCCGAGGCCCGGGAACGCCGGCTCGAGACCGTGCGGTTCCCGCTGCAACTGCGGGGCATCACCGCGGCCGTGATGATGGCGGACAAACTGGTCAAGATCGCCACCGAAGAAGCCAACAGCTCCAATGACGAGCGCGACGCCGCCGAGAAGGCCGCACTGCTCGCCACGCTCGGCGCACCGGAAAGCGGTCCGCTGCCGCCGGCCATGCGCGGCCAGGTCAAACAGCTGGAGGATGACCAGAAGCGCCGTGCCAAGCGCTCCGTCACCGACTCGCTTGACCGCACCCTGACCGACCTGCTGTCCTTTTACCGGGATGTGCTGATCATCCAGATGGGGGACGCAGTTGAACTGGTCAATGTTGAGCTGAAGAACGAACTGCAGGACTTTGCCGGCCGTTCCACGGCCGAAGTGACCCTTGCCCGCATGGACGCCATCAACAAGGCCCGCAAACGGATCACCACCACCAACGTGGCCCCGCTGCTGGCGATTGAGTCCATGGCCGCCAGCCTGATTTGACCTGACAGTAACGCTCGACCCGCCACGCTTCGACCAGTTCCACGTCCCAAGGAGAACCGCATGACGTCAGCACCACCACGGCCCGCAGGCCACCAACCCGTGGGGCGCGGGGTGCGGGCGGCCGGAGCCCTGGCGCTCGGCCTGGTGCTGGCCCTGGTGCTGTCTTCCTGCACGCTCTTCGGCTCCGGCGACGGCGGCTCCAAGAGCGCCCCGGCCACGGCCGACCCCTCAATCGCCGCCGCGGCCCCCGCCGAGCTGCGGAGCTTCTACTCCCAGCAGCTGAGCTGGACGCGGTGCGAGGGCACGTTCCAGTGCGCCAAGGTCAAGGTGCCCCTGGACTACAGCAAGCCCGACGGCGACACGATCGAAATCGCCGCGCTCAAACTGGCCTCGAAGGGCGGCAGTAAGAAAGGCAGCCTGCTGGTCAACCCGGGCGGCCCCGGCGGCTCCGGCTACGACTTCGTCAAAGACGCCGGCTCCACCAACATCTCCGAGAAGGTGCGTGCGAACTACGACGTCGTCGGCTTCGACCCGCGCGGCGTGAAGCGCTCCGCGCCTGTCACCTGCCTCACCGACCAGGAGCGCGACGCCTCCCGCGCCAAGGTCTACAAGCTGGACACCGACGCCGGGCTCGCCGAGACCCTCACGGACAACAAGGCCATCGCCGCCAAGTGCGCCGAGAAGACCGGGCCGGTGCTGGCCCACGTCGACACCGCCAGCGCCGCCAAGGACCTGGACATCCTCCGCGGTGTCCTCAACGACAAAAAGCTCAACTACCTCGGGTACTCCTACGGCACCTTCCTCGGCTCCACCTACGCCTCCCTGTTCCCGGACAACGTGGGCCGGATGGTTCTGGACGGCGCGATGGACCCCTCGCTCAGCTACGAGGAGCTGACCGCAGGCCAGGCGAAGGCGTTCGAAAAGGCCATCCGCGCCTACGTCACCCACTGCCTCCAGGGCAGCGGCTGCCCGTTCAGCGGCACCCCGGACGACGCCGTCAAACAGATCCAGGACATCATCGCCGCCGTCGAAGCCAACCCGAAGTCGGCCAAGGATGGCCGGGTGGTCAACGCGTCCATGTTCGTCAGCGGCTTCATCCTGCCGTTTTACAACGACGACAACTGGCCCGTGCTGACCCAGGCCCTGGACAGCGCCATGAAGGGTGACCTGTCCCCGATGCTCCGGCTCTCCGACTTCGGCGCGGACCGGGAGCCCAACGGAAGCTACTCGGCGAACTCCACCTTCGCCTTCACCGCCATCAACTGCCTCGACTACCCGATGTCCTCCGACACGGCCGCGATGCGCGCCGAGGAGCAGCAGCTCCGCCAGCTCTCCCCCACCCTGGGCTACTACTTCGCCTACGGCGGCACGAGCTGCCAGGACTGGCCCTACAAGAACCTGCGCACCCCGGCACCGGTTGAGTACAAGGGCTCGACCGAGATCGTCGTGATCGGCACCACCGGGGACCCGGCAACGCCGGTCGAGTGGGCCAGCGCCCTGCGCAAACAGCTGGGCACGGCCTCCCTGCTGACTTGGAAGGGCGAGGGCCACACGGCCTACGGACGGTCCAACAGCTGCATCGAGAACGCCGTGGACGGCTACCTCGTGGACGGCAAGACCCCGGCGGACAACACCGTCTGCTGACCCGTCCGCTCGCCCGTCTGCTCACCTCCAGGTGATGCCGCGGGGCCCATTTTGACCCGGGCGCGGGGACTCCATTACAGTTGTCTCTTGCATGATCCGCCCGGTTCGCCGGGGGTTTCACGCGGTTGCTTCCTTAGCTCAGTCGGTAGAGCGTTTCACTCGTAATGAAAAGGTCATCAGTTCGATTCTGATAGGAAGCTCGAGAAGAACGAAGCAAAGAACCCCCGGAAATCATTGATTTCCGGGGGTTCTGTCGTTCGCGGATGCGAACCTTGCCGGGTGCACGGCCCCGCGGACCGGGTTTCCGGCCTGCGGCTTGCCGCTACCTGGTGGGGGCACTTCGACACGGACACGCCGTGTTCTACCGGGCCGGAGAGCCGAACCTTGGTCCGAAGGCGCCCCGGGCGGACGCTTGGACCCACGCTGGCGGTAGGGCGGGGGCAGCGGCCGTGTGGGGGCACTTCGACACGGACACGCCGTGGTTTGAAGCGGCTACGCCCGGCAACGGACTCAATGTCGCCCCGGACGGCGCGGGAGCCCTGCCCTTGTCAATCGCCGCCTCGTCCGCGACCCTTGGGACATGGACCGGCCTGAGCGCGAGGTGCCCGCCGCTCCCGGGTCGGGCACGTCCGCAGCCCCGGGCTCGTCCACCCCGGGAAACACGCCGGGGCGGGACCGCCGCCCCTGGGGCACAGTGGTTGGCTTCGGGCTGGTCAGCCTCGCCACCGACATCGTCTCCGACGGCGCCCGCCCGCTCGCCGGGCCGCTGCTCGCCCAGCTTGGCGCGTCCGCTTTGCTGGTGGGCCTCGTCACCGGCGGGGCCGAGGCCGCGGCGCAGGGCCTGCGCGTGATCTTCGGACCATGGGCGGACCGGACGCGCAAGTACTGGACCTTCACGCTGGCCGGCTATGCCATGACCGCCGTCTGTGTGCCGCTGCTCGCCTTCGCCCCGGCGGCGGGCGCCGCCGGGCTCGGTGTCGCCTCGGTGCTCATTATCGGGGATCGGGTGGGCAAGGCCGTGCGGAGCCCGGCCAAGACGGTGCTGCTGGCCGCGGCGGCCAAGGACGTCGGACGCGGCCGGGGCTTCGCCGTGCACAAGTCCCTGGACCTCACCGGCGCGCTGCTCGGACCGGTCATCGTCGCGGCCGTGCTGGAGGCCACCGGGCTGATCTCGGCCGCGTTCGCGGCGCTGGCGGTTCCGGCAGCAGCAGCGCTGGCGCTGCTGCTCTGGTTGCGCCGCCGGCTCGCGGAGCCCGACGGCGGGAGCCCCGCCGCCCCCGCGGGCGGGCCGCCCGCCGCTCCGGTGGCGCCCGCCGGCAACGGCGACGCGGGCGCCGGCGGCACTTTCGGCACGGGCGCCGGGACCGGCGGCCGCCCGGCGTCGTTGTTTTCCGGCATTTTCCTGCCCTTTGCGGTGTGCGCCTTCTTCTGGAGCGCCGGGCTCGTGGCGTTCGGCGTCATCTCCTACCACCTGACCGCCGCGGCGGCAGTCGCGGCCCCGGTGGTGCCGTTGCTCTACGCCGCGGCCATGGGCGCGGCGGTGCTCGGTGCCCTCGGCAGCGGCTTCCTCTATGACCGGGTGGGCCCCGCCGTGCTGTTAGCGCTGCCCCTGCTGATCGCTGCCGTTCCCGTGCTGGCTTTCTCCACCGGCATGGGCCTGGTGCTGGCCGGCGTTGCCATCTGGGGAACCGCCACCGGGATCCAGGATTCCACCGTCAAGGCGCTGGTGGCCGACCTTGTTCCGGAGGCCCGGCAGGGATCGGCGTACGGGGTGTTCGCGGCCTTCGAGGGGGCCGGCGCACTGGCGGGCGGCGCCCTCTACGGCGCGCTTTACGACGCCCGCCCGGCGCTGATCGCCGTGGTCGCAGCGCTGCAGGCCGTGGCGTTGGTCCTGCTGTTTATTACGGTGCGGCGGGCCCGGCAATGGCGGGCGCCGGGCGGGCCAGGACAGCGCTAACGGCCCCAGACGGAGGAAGCGCCGGAGTGCCCGGTGATGATGCTCTGATAAAGGAAGAAGGCCCCTGCCAGGGCGCCGGCAACCAGGAGCACTATCCGCAGGATGCGGGTTTCCCGCAGCGGCCCGAGGAAGGCGAACCGCCGGCCGATCGGCTCGAAACTCACGACGATCATCGCGGCGACGATCACGAAGAAGATGATCGAGACGATCTTCAGCACGTCGCCCTGCTGTGCGTGCGCCCGGATCATGGCCGTTGCCGGGCGGGACTTTTCGAGTTGCTCACCGGCCTGCGCGGTGACGAGCGCAACCGGGACCAGCCCGAGCGAGAGGACGCCCAGGGGCCAGGCCAGGTACCGGCGCCAGCGGGGCGCGGCCGCGTAGACGATGGCCGCGAGGCCGGCGATCGGGCCCAGCACCACAACGGCGTGGACCAGGAGGATGTGGGCCGGCAGTCCGGCGATTTCGATCACGTGGGCTTCTCCTACGGTATACGTGCGCTGGGCCCCTGCGCGGGGCCGGAGCTTCTATGATTCTTGCATGGCAGACCGGGAGCTGGCGGGCATCGCGGCACAGCTCTATGCGCAACCGTTCGACAATTTCGTCGCCGCCCGCACCGCGGCGGCCAAGGCGCTGCTCGCCGGGCAGACCCCGACGCCGGAACTGCGCGCCCGCGCCGCGAACGTGCGGGCCCTGCCCAAGCCCTCGGTGACCGCCTGGGCGGTGAACATGCTCGCCTGGCACCGGCCCGAGGCGCTCCGCGACCTGGCCCAGCTGGGGCTGGCCATGCGCGCGGCCCAGGCCGCCCTGGACGCTGCCACGCTCCGCGGCCTCGCGGGGGAACGGCGGAAGCTCCTGGCCGGCGCCGTCGGGGCGGCCCGCGCCGTGGCGGAGCAGCACGGCAGGAAGATCAGCGGCACCGTCGCGACGGAAGTGGAACAGACCCTGCGGGCGGCCACCGCCGACGAGGGCGCCGCCGCGGCCGTCCGGAGCGGGCGCCTGCTCCGGGCGCTCACCGCCGACGGCGTCGACGTCGTGGAGCTCAAAGGTGCCGTCGCGGTCCCGGACTCCCCCGGCCCCGCCACGCCTGCCGGGCCGCGGGTGCCGCCCGCTGCGTCGGAAGCGGCGGCGCCTCCGGGCCGTGTCCCTTCACCAGCGGACCGGCCTCGGCTGCGGGCCGTCGGGCAGGAGCGCCCGGCGCCGAGCCCCTCCGCGCGCGAGCGTGCCCTTGCCGCCCTGGAGCAGGCATCGGAAGCTTCCCGTTCCAGCGCGGCGGAAGCGGACCTCGCGGCCGCCGAGTTGGGCGAAGCGACGGCCGCCGCCGAGACCCTGGCGCAGGAGTCGGCCGCGCTCAGGGAGCAGCTGGCCCACGCCGAGACCGGGCTTCGACAGGCCCGGAAACGCCTCGACCAGGCCACCGCCGCGGCGCGGCAGGCCGCCCGCGCCGCCGACAAGGACCGCCGCCGGGAAGACCTGGCCCGGGAACGGGTGCTGCGGCTGGGCAACACGCCGGGCGGATGACCGCTGAGTGTCAGAGGCCGGTTGCAGACTGGATTCATGGAACAGCACCAGGATTTTGCAGCAGCCCAGCAGTCAGCCGGCCAGTCCGCTGGTGTCCAGTACTGGGAAGTCACGTACCTGGACACGGAGTGTGGCCGTGTGCGCACTGAATTGTTCGACGACGCCGCCGCGGCGGAACGTTTCGCCAGCCGCCGGGTCCGGGACGAGGACGGCTGGGCGATTGTCGACGCCGTGCGGCCTCGGGTGGGCAGGGCCGCCGCCTGAACAGAACAGCAGGGCCCCCACCCGGAGGTGGAGGCCCTGCGAGGCTGTTTTAGGCGAAGTCGGAGATCGCCGGGTCCGGCCCGGTGCGGCCGGCGCCCTCTGCACTGCGGTCCAGGCCGTTGATGGCCTGCACGTCGGTCTCGTCCAGGGCGACGTCCAGGGCCGCGTAGTTCTCGCGGATCCGGGACTCGGTGACGGACTTGGGGATCACGACGTTGCCGATAGCGAGGTGCCAGGCGATGACGATCTGCGCCGGCGTGGCGTTGTGCTTGGCCGCGATCTGTTCGATGACCGGGCTGTCCAGCAGCTCGCCGCCCTGGCCCAGCGGCGACCAGGCCTGGGTGAGGATCCCCTGGGAGGCGTTGAATTCACGCAGTTCCGCCTGGTTGAAGAACGGGTGCAGCTCAATCTGGTTGATGGCCGGCACAACGCCGGTCTCGTTGATCAGGCGCTGCAGCCCTTCCTTGGTGAAGTTCGAGACGCCGATCGTCTTCACCCGGCCCTGCTTCTGGAGCTCGATGAGCGCCTTCCAGGTGTCCACATATTTGTCCTGCTTCGGCTGCATCCAGTGGATGAGGTACAGGTCAAGGGTCTCGAGGCCCAGGCGCTCCATTGAATCTTCAAACGCCTTGAGCGTGGACTCATAGCCCTGGTCGGCGTTCCACAGCTTGGTCGTGATGAAGATTTCCTCCGGCTTGAGGCCCGAGCGCTCGATCGCGCGGCCCACCCCCGCCTCGTTTCCGTAGATCTTGGCGGTATCGATGTGCCGGAAGCCTGCCTCGAAGGCCTGGACAACCACCTTCTCGGCGACGTCGTCCTCGACCTGCCAGACGCCGTAACCGAGCTGCGGGATGCTGTTGCCGTCATTGAATGTCAGTTCAGGTGAAGAAGTCATTCGTCCATCCTGCCAACCGACGGCCGGCCAGGCCAGTGTTTTGGCGGGGCTAAGCTAGGCGCTTAACCCGGAATACGCCGGAATGCCCGGGAATACGCGGCCTCAGCCGCCGGAGGCGGCCTCGGCAAGCCGCCGTTCGGCGTCGTCGACGTGCTCGGCCACGGATTCCGCACGGCGGCGAACGGACGCCGCACCGACCGGGACCGGCCCGACGGCGAGGCGGAGCATGGCCGCGGCCTCCGCCGTCATCGCCAGCGAGTTGCCCGCCGTCGAGAGCGAGCGGTGCACGCCGGCCAGGGCGCCGGGGATGTCGAGGCCGTCGCTGGGCGAGCGGCGCTGGGCTTCCATACAAATCTGCCGGACCCGTCCGGCCAGGGCGGAGAGTTCGTTGGCGATCTCCACGAGTTCGGCATACAGCGCCTCGTCCTCGACGCCTTCGAGCACCTGGTGGTAGCGGTCCAGTCCGCGGAGGAACCTGTCGTGGGCGCGGCGCCACAGCCCCTTGCCGAGTTCGGCGTCGTCCCTGCGTCCCTGCCGCGCGGCGCTGAAGAATCCCAACGGTGCCCTAGAGGTACTGGCCGGGACCGTGGTCCGGATCGACGGGGCTGGCGGGCTGCGAGGGGTCGGAACCGGGCTGCCGCTCGGCGGCGCGCTGGGGCTCGCCGTTTTCCCCGATGATGACCCCCGGCGCGATCATTGTGCCGGGAGGAAGCTGGCGGAGCTGCAGCTGGGCGGCGGCGTGCTCGCGGGCGGCGTGCTGGGCGGCGATTGCCGTCTGGATGCCGTGGAACAGCCCCTCGAGCCAACCCACCAGCTGGGCCTGCGCAATGCGCAGCTCGGCGTCGGACGGGGTGCCGTCCTCGGGAAACGGCAGATGGATCCGCTCCAGTTCCTGGACCAGCTCGGGCGCCAGCCCGTCCTCGAGTTCCTTGATCGAGCGTTCGTGGATAGCCGCCAGCCGGACCCGGGCCGCGTCGTCCAGCGGCGCGGACTTCACTTCGTCCAACAGTTGCTTCATCATGGTGCCGATCCGCATGACCTTGGCCGGCTCGTCCACCAGGTCTTGGAGGTGGCTGGCACGGCTGCGCGGGGCCTGGTCGCGCGGCTCGAACGGGCGCGGACTTTGCCCGCCGGTGCCCGCAGCGTCCCCGTCCTGCGGAGCAGCGGGCGTCGTGACGCCCTCCAGCGGAGCGCCCTCCGGCGCCGTTTCCTGGCCGGGCTGAGTGTCGTTCGGATCGCTCATGGCTTCATACTCTCACGCGCGCAAGGCAGTGCCGGCGTGCGTGACGCCCGGGACGGTGACCGCCGTCGCGCACCTGGTGTCGTGTCCGGAAAAACGGCAGGGGGCGCCGTCGGGAACTGGTGTTCCCGACGGCGCCCCCTGCCGGGATTGCCCCTGCCCGGGCCGCAACCTAGCAGCAACGGCCTTGCGGATTGCTGTCCTGGCGGTCCGTGTGGTCCCGCCAGAAGTCCCGCTCACTCATCGGCGGGCCGTCATGGCCCGAGGCCCGGTGGTGCTCCAGGTACTTCTTGTAGGCATCGGCTCCGAGGACCCCGTTGAAGTACTCGGCGAAGCCCTTGAATCCCGCTACGAGCGCGTTCATGGCAGGACCGCTCAGTGCCGGGCGGAGTGTTCGAGCCGCTGGTCAGCAGGCAGGTTCTTCCACTCCGCTTCCAGCTCCCGCTCCGCCGCGGTGGGGAACAGCCCGGCCGGCGCGAACACGCGGGACGGCTGGGCCGGATCCTCGAATTCCACGTTGGCAACTCCGGCGGAGGCATTGCGGAAGGCCCTCACCGTGGCGATCAGCGCCGTGATGATGACGATGATGCTCAGCACCACGAAGATGACCGAGAGCCAGCCCTGGATCATCGTGTTGCGGACCACCGCTTCCATGGCGGCCTGCGTCTTGGCCGTGCCGAAGGAGGTCTTGCCGTCGGCCAGCGCCTTGGCGAAGGCCGCGTTGTTGGCGAAGTACCCGACGGCGGGGACCGGCGAGAAGATCTTGTAGAAGCTCGCGGTGATGGTGACGACGGCCGCGAAGGCCAGCGGCAGCGCCACAATCCAGAGGTACTTGAACGTGCCGCGCTTGGCCACGATCGCGAGCACCACGGACAGGGCGATGGCCGCGAGCAGCTGGTTGGCGATGCCGAACAGCGGGAACAGCGTGTTGATGCCGCCCAGCGGGTCGGTGACGCCCATCAGCAGCACGGCGCCCCACGCGGCCACCATCACTGCGGTGGCCATCCACGCTCCGGGACGCCACGAGTGGTCCTTGAACTTCGGCGCGAAGTTGCCGATCGAGTCCTGCAGCATAAAGCGTGCGACGCGGGTGCCGGCGTCGACCGCCGTCAGGATGAACAGGGCCTCGAACATGATGGCGAAGTGGTACCAGAACGCCATCATGGCGGTGCCGCCGATGAACTGCTGCATGATGTGGGCCAGGCCCACGGCGAGCGTGGGTGCGCCGCCGGAGCGGGAGATGATGCTTTGCTCGCCGACGTCCTTGGCGGTCTGGGCGAGTTCACCCGGGGTGATGTTGACCCCGGCGAGGCCCAGGCTGTTGACCCACTGCGCGGCCGATTCCACGGTGCCGCCGGTCAGCGCCACCGGGGCGTTCATGGCGAAGTAGATGCCGCGGTCGATGGAGATGGCCGCCACGAGCGCCATGATGGCGACGAAGGATTCCATCAGCATGCCGCCGTAGCCGATGAGGCGGGTCTGGCGTTCCTTTTCGATGAGCTTCGGCGTCGTGCCGGAGGAGATCAGTGCGTGGAAGCCCGAGAGGGCGCCGCAGGCGATGGTCACGAAGAGGAACGGGAACACTGCGCCGGAGAAGACGGGGCCGTTGTCGCGGCTGGCGAACTCGCTGAAGGCCGGGACGTTGATTTCCGGCCGGACCACGATGATGGCGACGGCCAGCATCACGATCACGCCGATCTTCATAAAGGTGGAGAGGTAGTCACGCGGTGCGAGCAGCAGCCACACCGGCAGGATGGCAGCGATGAAGCCGTAGATGATCAGGCCCCAGGCGATGGTGACCTTGTCCAGGTGGAAGAACGCGGCGCCCCATTCGGTGCCTGCAACAGCGCCGCCGCCGATGATGGCGGCCATCAGCAGCACAAAGCCGATGATCGAGACTTCCATGACCTTGCCGGGGCGGAGGTAGCGGAGGTAGACACCCATAAAGAGGGCGATCGGGATGGTCATGCCGACGGAGAACACACCCCACGGGCTTTCGCCGAGGGCGTTGACGACGACGAGCGCCAGGATGGCGACAATGATCACCATGATGAGCAGGGTGGCGATGAGGGCAGCGGTGCCGCCGATCACGCCGAGTTCCTCACGGGCCATCTGGCCGAGGGACCGGCCGCCGCGGCGCATGGAGAAGAAGAGGACCAGGTAGTCCTGGACGGCACCGGCGAGGACGACGCCGATGATGATCCAGATCGTGCCGGGCAGGTAGCCCATCTGGGCGGCAATGACCGGGCCGACCAGCGGGCCGGCGCCGGCGATGGCGGCGAAGTGGTGGCCGAAGAGGACGTTGCGGTCGGTCCGGACGTAGTCCTTGCCGTCGGCCTTGTATTCGGCGGGGGTGGCGCGGCGGTCGTTCGGCTTGGTGATGTACCGCTCAATCACCTTGGAGTAGAAGCGGTAGCCGATCAGGTAGGTGCAGACCGAGGCGAACACGAACCAGATCGCGTTGACCGTCTCGCCGCGGACGATCGCGAGCATAAACCAGGCGACGCCGCCCAGCAGGGCGATTGCCGCCCAGAGGGCGATTTTCGCGGGTGTCCATTTGCGCTCGTCCGCCTCACGGACGGCATCATCGACGGACGTGGCCGGAAGCCCCGGTACCGGTGTGATTCCGTCGTCGATTTTTGCGGTGTTTGGCCTGCCATCTGGCATTGTGCCCATGTCTCCTCCTTGAGAAACCCCATCCAGCAGATCAGCAGTCAGATCTGCCCCATGGCACCTTACCAATGGGGCGTTCGGATGGACATGGCCATGCGGCCCGCCGCGCCGTTCCGCTCGCCGAGCGGTGCCCGGTGCGCGGTGGGCGGCGTCACTATGGGGCAGGCCTCAGCCGGGGCCGGCGAGCTGCATCAGGCGGGCTTCGCACAGGTCCAGCCAGCGGACCTCGGCCTCGGTCTGGAAAATGAGCGAATCCAGGACCAGGAGCCGCGCCGTGTCGGCCGGGCGCGGGTGCACGGCGGCCTCGCGCCGGGACTTGGTGTACTCCTGCAGGGCGCGGATGGAGACGGCGCGCTGCGCCTGGATCAGACCGCCGACGTCGACGGCGGGGAGCGTCAGGGCGAGCGCCAGCTTGATGGCGAGTTCGTTGCGGGGCGGGTTGGCGCGGCCCACGGGCGCGTGGAACCAGGCCTGGGCCTGGGCCCGGCCGGCGTCGGTGATGCTGTAGATAATGTGGCCGTCGCCGTCGCCGCCGTCTTTTTGCACGAGGCCGTCGCGTTCAAGCCGGTCGAGGGTGGTGTAGACCTGCCCGATGTTCAGCGGCCAGGACGATCCGGTGCGGTCCTCGAATTCGGTCCGGAGCTGGTACCCGTAACGGGGGCGGTCCTGCAGCAGCGCCAGGAGGCTGTGGCGGATAGACATGGTGCTTCCGAGGGTAGCAGGACGTCGGCATACACGCGCCCCAAGACGCGTGTATACCGCGTATGGAACTACATTATCGTCATTAGCCCCGGGCGGCCGTCGAACACATGCCCGGCGGGGCATGCAATGCGTCACATGGGCCGGGTAAGCGGATCAGGTGACGAGCAGGACCTTGCCCACGTGTTCCCCCGAGTCGAAGTAGCGGTGCGCGGCCTGGACCTGGCCGAGCGGAAAGGTCTTAGCCACGAGCGGCCGGATCCGGCCATCTGCCAGCATCGGCCAGACGGCATCGCGGACCGCGTTCATGATGACCGTCTTCTCTTCCACCGGGCGGGGACGGAGCGCGGTGGCGATGATGGCGGCTCGCTTGCGGAGCAGCACGCTCAGATCCAGTTCTGCGGTGGTGCCGCCCTGCAGCCCGATTACAACGAGCCGGCCGTAGTCGGCGAGCGCGTCCACGTTCTGCCGGAGGTACTTGGCCCCGACGACGTCGAGGATGACGTCCGCGCCCTTGCCGCCGTTCTGGGCACGCAGGCTGCCCGGGAAGTCCTCCGCCGCGTAGTTGATGGCGATGTCGGCCCCCAGGAAGGCTTTGGCGGTGCCGACCTTTTCCGCCGTGCCGGCCGTGGTGGCGACCCGCGCACCGAGGGCCTTCGCGAGCTGGATGGCCATGGTGCCGATGCCGCCGGTGGCCCCGTGAATCAGGACGGTTTCGCCGGCCTGCAGCTGGGCCGTCATGACCAGGTTGGAGTAGACCGTGGCGGCGACCTCCGGCAGCGCCGCAGCGGTGACCAGGTCCACGCCGTCGGGAATCCGCAGCACCTGGCCGGCCGGGACCGCCACCTGCTCGGCGTAGCCGCCGCCGGAAAGCAGGGCAACCACCTTGTCGCCAACAGAGAAGGGCTTGGTGACGCCGGGCCCGAACCCCGCGATCCGGCCGGATACTTCGAGACCCGGAATCTCCGAGGCGCCCGGGGGCGGCGGATAGAACCCCCTGCGCTGCTGGACGTCGGCCCGGTTCAGGCCTGCCGCCACCACATCGATCAACACCTCGCCCTCGGCCGGAACGGGCGCCGGAACCTCGCGGAGCTCCAGTGCCTCGGGGCCGCCGGGCTCGGAGATGTAGACAGCCTTCATGGAGAACTCCCGATTCCTAGCTCATTTTCCTGCGGGCGGGGCGCCGTACCGCGCACGGTGCCGATGCCGCCCGTTTCCAGAGTAGGTGCCCGAACCGGCGTCGTCTGCGAGCGCCGCCGCTTTTTGTGGCTCCTGACCGGCTATGAAAGACTACTCATTAGGGAAGGTTGTCCGAGCGGCCGATGGAGCTGGTCTTGAAAACCAGTGTGCGGTAACCCCGTACCAAGAGTTCGAATCTCTTACCTTCCGCGGGAGCGCTGAATATGCGCGGCTTTGAGGCCGGTTGGGTCGATCGAAAGATTGCCCCGACCGGCCTCACCTGTTTCCGCATCCATGCGCCGTCAGGAGTCCGGTTCCCGCGGCGCCGGCTCAATCGATTCCACCGCATACGGTTTGGTCGCCGAGCGCTGCAGCGGAGCTCGCAGCCGCGCCTGGTAGGGGACGTCCCGGAACGAGGCTCGGGGATCCATCTGGACCACCAGGAGCGGTTCGTCGCGGGAGACATCCACCCGAACCACCATCCCGTCCCGTTTGCTTCCCACGAGCAGCGGGGTTGCGGGTTCCACCGCGGTCTCGCTCAGCAGCTCCCGAAATTCCGGACGCGCCGCAAGGTAGAGGATGCCGTGGGCTATCCCGACGACCCTGAGCGGGATCACCGAGGCAGCAGCCGCCGGCTCCGGAGAGTGGCGGCCGCGCGTCGGGCGTTCCCGCGCGGCCGGCGCCGCACGGCTGCATTGCTGGCAGCGGGCCCGTGTCCCGACGTCGGCCAACAGCGTCACGAGCAGGCCCCGGGGGGCGGACGCCCACTTGTCCGCCACTGCCTGGCACCACTGGGTATGGAATTCCCGCCCGTATTTCATCACGTAGACCTGGTCGCGGCCGAGGATCGGCCTTCCCTCCCGCCAGGCGGCCGGCTGGACCGGTTTGAGTTCGCCCACCCCTCTGGCGTCCGCCGGTGCGGGCCCGGCGGACTTGAGGTACCTGCGGATCAACGGATTGGGAGGCCGTTTTGGACCTGGAATGGCTCGGCCTTCCTCTGCGGAGGGAGCGCGGCCCGCTCCCCGTGGTTGCCCCCTATATAGCTTGCGGCCTTTTCTTGCAGTATGCCAGTCCAAAGCGGTACTTGTCCCCCTGCCCGGAACGGCGCGGGCGGGGCTAGAATTTCGGCATGACACCGCAGGAGCTGGCCAACCTGGCCCACCTGCGCCGGGCGCGGGACCTGATCGACCGCCACTACGCGCGGCCGCTCGATGTGCCCACCATGGCCGCCGGCGCGTTGATGTCCCCGGCGCACTTTTCCCGCCAGTTCAAGGCCGCCCACGGCGAGACGCCGTACAACTACCTCATGACGCGGCGGATTGAACGCGCCATGGCGCTGTTGCGGGCCGGGGCGTCCGTGACCGACACGTGCATGGACGTCGGCTGCACCTCCCTGGGCTCGTTCAGCTCCCGGTTCACCGAGATCGTCGGGATGACTCCCAGCGCTTACCGGGACCTCGAGCACCAGGCGGTGAAGGCCATGCCGGCCTGCGTCGCCCGGCAGCACACGCGCCCGCCGCGGAAACAGAGCAGGATTGAAGAAGCACCGGCGCTGCCGCTCCCCTAGCGTGGGATTCATGAACATTTCACTGCAATACGCGCAAATCACCGTCAACGACCTCGATGAGTCGCTCGCCTTCTACCGCGACGTACTCGGCCTGGAGGTGCGCAACGACGTCGGCTCCGACGGCCACCGCTGGGTCACCCTCGGCAGCGCCGCCCAGCCGGACCTGGAGATCGTGCTCTCGCCTCCGCACGCGGGCCGTTCCCAGGACGACGGCGACGCGCTCCAGCAGCTGCTCACCAAGGGCGCCCTGCCCGTAATCGTGTTCCGCACCGACGACCTGGATGCCACGTTTGAGGCCGTGCGGGCCGCGGGCGCCGAGGTCCTCCAGGAGCCCATCGTCCAGCCGTGGGGGCCGCGTGACTGCGCATTCCGTGACCCGTCCGGCAACATGGTCCGCTTCAACCAGGCCTGAGAGGACCAGGCGGTTGGCCCCGGGACCGGCTGTCCCCCGCGGCCGGGCCATTGAAACCGTCCGACCCCCGGCATAGGGTCTCCTTGTCTGACCACCCAACCAGGCGCCGGCTGCCCAGGAGGCAAGCCGGAGCCGCCCAGAGCAGGAGACCACAATGCCCACGCCTGACATCACCCCCGGCGCACCGTGCTGGATCGACCTCATGACCTCGGACACGGAGAAGGCGCAGTCGTTCTACGGCGAACTGTTCGGCTGGACCTTTGAGGCCGGCGACGAAGAGAAGTACGGCGGCTACATCACCGCCTCGAAAAACGGGAAGTCCGTCGCCGGGATAATGCAGAAAATGGCCGAGCAGGCCGGATTCCCCGACGTGTGGAGCACCTACCTGCGCGCCGACGACGCCGCCGCGACCGCCGAGGCCGTCAAGGCACACGGCGGGCAGGTCTACATGGAACCGATGGACGTTCCCGAGCAGGGCAAAATGGCGATGTTTGCCGACGCAACCGGCGCCTCGATCGGAGTCTGGCAGCCGCGCGAAATGAAGGGCTTCGAGCTCGCCGCCGAACCCGGCGCCCCGGCCTGGCACGAACTCCACACCAAGGATTACCCCGCGGCAGTGAAGTTCTACCAGGACGTCTTCGGGTGGGACACGGACGTTATGAGCGACACCCCGGACTTCCGCTACACCACCCTCGGCGCCGGCGATGCGGCCAAGGCCGGGATCATGGACGCCTCCGGCTACCTGCCCGCCGAGGTGCCCTCCAACTGGCAGGTCTACTTCGCCGTCCAGGACGCCGATGCCACCGCGGCCAAGGCCCAGGAACTGGGCGCGACCGTCATCCAGGCGCCCGAGGACACCCCGTTCGGACGGCTCGCCACCCTCAGCGACCCCACCGGTGCCATGTTCAAGATCGTGGCAGAGACCCGACAGGAGGGCTCCGCCGCCGAACACGCCTAAGCCTGGGGGTTTCATAAATCCTTTGGAAAAATTGCTGTAAGAAATACCGGCCAGCCGCTTCCCACGCGGACACTGGCCGGTATTCTATTGAGTGCCCGGGCCAGGGGGACGGCCTGGGCACTCAAAAATGCACTACCAACACCGTCGCTGGGGCACCTTGTTGGGCTTCCGTGCCGGCTGTGAGGCGTTCCGTTGGGCCGTCTCGCCGAATGCACATGCAATCCACCCTATGTTCATTCACCCCTGTTTTGCTGTGCCGGAAACTGCTTGACCAGGAGCAGACCGGCCGGTCCGCGGGCCATCAACCCGGACATCGCACCCGCCCTTACCCGGGCACCCTAATGAGAGTTAGAGCGGATGAAAATCACATATTGGAAAACGGCGCTGGGCACAGCTCTGTCCGCGGGGCTCATCGCAGCGCCGCTGACCGCAATGCCCGCCATGGCGCTGGAGGTCTCGCCGGCAGCCGCCGGAACATCGCCGGTCGTCATCAACGAGGTCTATCTCAGCGGCGGCAGCGCCGGAGCGGCCTACAAGAACAAGTTCGTTGAGCTGTACAACACCTCGGACGCACCCGTCACCCTGGACGGCTGGTCCATCCAGTACCGCTCCGCCACAGGCACCACCGCCCCGTCCACCACGGCTCCCCTCACCGGCACCATCGCTGCCAAGGGCTATTACCTGCTCAAGGGCGGCAGCAACGGCACCGTCGGACTGGACCTGCCCACCGCGGATGCCACCGCCACCGGGTTCAACCCGGCCGGCGCGGGCGGCACGATCGTCCTGGCCAAGCAGTCCACAGCCCTGAACCCGCTGGCCACCGGCTCCGTCGTCGAACCCGCCAACGTGGCCGACCTGCTCGGCTACGGGACCTCCAACACCTTCGAGACCCAGGCGGCAACGGCGCCGTCGGGCAACTCGGACGTCAAGAGCATGAACCGCAGCGGCGGCGCGGACAGCAACAACAACGCCGCCGACTTCGCCCTGAACGCCGCCATCACCCCCAAGGCGGCCAACGGCGAAACCACCCCCGTTGATCCCGGCCCGGTCACGCCGCCGGCGCTGAAGACCATCGCCGAGATCCAGGGCACCGGCACGGCCAGCCCGCTCGCGGGCACGTCCGTCACCACCCGTGGCAAAGTCACCGCGGCCTTCCCCACCGGCGGCTTCGCCGGGTTCTACCTCCAGACCCCCGGAACCGGCGGTGACCTGACTCCCGCCAACCACACGGCGTCGGACGCCATCTTCGTCTACGCTCCGTCCGCCGTCGGCTCCGTGCAGATCGGCGACTACCTCGAGGTCACCGGCGGCGTCGCCGAGTACTACGGCATGACCCAGCTCAACGTCGCCGGCGCTGCCGGGGTCACCAAGCTGACCGAGGCGGCCCCCGAGGTCAAGGCCACCGGCTTCAGCCTCCCGGCCGAGGAAGCCTTCCGCGAATCCCTCGAAGGCATGCTGCTCACGCCGCAGGGACCCGTCACGGTCGCTGACAACTACTCCCTCAACCAGTACGGCGAGATCGGACTGGCCGGCGGCACCACCCCGCTGGAGCAGCCCACCGCCGTCGCCGCCTACGGCTCCCCGGAGTACACGGCCACCGTCGCGGCCAACGCCGCCCGCGGCATCAAGCTCGACGACGGCGCCAGCACCAACTTCCTCAAGGACGCCACCAACAAGGCCCTGACGCTTCCGTACCTGACCACGGCCGATCCCGTCCGGGTCGGCGCGCCGGTCACGTTCAAGACCAACGTGGTCCTCAGCTACGCCAACAACTCCTGGAAGTTCCAGCCGCTGACCCAGCTGACCACCGCCAACGCGGACACGGTCCAGCCGGCTGGCTTCGGCGCCACCCGCGCTGACGCCCCGGCGGCGGTGGGAGGCAACCTAAAGATCGCCTCCTTCAACGTGCTGAACTACTTCCCGACCACCGGGGACACGATCCCCGGGTGCACGTTCTACACCGACCGCGCCGGCAACCCGATCACGGTCAAGGGCGGCTGCAACGTCCGCGGCGCGGCCAACGCCGAGAACTTCAAGCGCCAGCAGGACAAAATCGTCGCCGCCATCGCCCAGTCCGGCGCCGACGTCGTCACCCTGATGGAGGTCGAAAACTCGGCCCAGTTCGGCAAGAACCGCGACGACGCCCTCGCCAAGCTGGTTGACGCCCTGAACATCGCCACTCCCGGCATCTGGGACTACGTCCGCACCCCCGCGAACGCACCGCCGCTGTCCGATGAGGACATGATCCGCACCGCGTTCATCTATAAAAAGGCCGCCGCCGAACCGGTGGGCGAATCCATCATCCACAACGACACGGTCGCCTTCGCCAGCGCCCGCAAGCCGCTGGCCCAGGTCTTCAAGCCCGTCGGCGCCGCCGACGACAAGAAGTTCATCGCGATCGCCAACCACTTCAAGTCCAAGGGCTCGGCCGCCACGCCGGACGACACCGACAAGGGCCAGGGCGCTTCGAACCTCGCCCGCACCGCCCAGGCACAGTCCCTGCTGGCGTTCTCCGACGAGCTGCAGAAGTCCAAGGGCACCGACAAGGTGTTCCTGATCGGCGATTTCAACTCCTACGCCAAGGAGGACCCGATGAACGTCCTCACCGGCGCGGGCTACGTCAACCAGGACGAGAAGGCCAAAAACGCCGACGGCACCGCGAAGCACTCCTACCTCTTCGGCGGCCTGGTGGGCTCGCTGGACCACATCCTCGCCTCGCCGGCGGCCAACGCCGTCGTCACCGGCGCGGACATCTGGAACATCAACTCGGTAGAGTCCGTGGCGCTGGAGTACAGCCGCTACAACAACAACATCACCGACTACTACGTGCCGAACCAGTTCCGCGCCAGCGACCACGATCCGGTGGTGGTGGGGCTGGACCTGCCGTCCATCCCGGCCAGCGTTGACCTGAACTTCCTGGGCATCAACGACTTCCACGGCCGCATCGATTCCAACACCGTGCTGTTCGCGGGAACCATCGAGAAGCTCCGGGCGGCCGCGGCCCCCGGCGCCACCGCGTTCCTCTCCGCCGGCGACAACATCGGCGCCTCGCTGTTCGCCTCCGCCGTCGCCAAGGACCAGCCGACCATTGACGTGCTGAACACCCTCGAGCTGCGCACCTCGGCCGTGGGCAACCACGAGTTCGACGGCGGCTGGGCAGACCTGCGCGACCGCGTCATCGCGGGCGGGGCCAACGCGAAGTTCCCGTACACGGGCGCCAACGTCTACAAAAAGGGCACCACCGAGCCGGCCTTGCCGGAGTACACCGTGCTGGACATGAACGGGATCAAGGTGGCCGTGATCGGCACCGTTACGCAGGAAGTGCCCTCCCTGGTCACGCCGGCGGGCATCGTCGATCTCGAGTTCGGCGATCCCGTCGACGCGATCAACCGTGTTGCCGCGAAGATCAAGGCCGGCAAGCTCGCCGACGTGATCATTGTGGAGAACCACGACGGCGCCGGTTCCGGCGCCCCCGAAGGCGCCACCCTGGCGCAGGAGGTCGCCGCCGGCGGCCCCTTCGCCAAGATGGTCACCCAGGTCACCCCGGACGTTGCGGCCATCTTCAACGGCCACACCCACAAGCAGTACGCGTGGGACGCGCCGGTCCCCGGAGTCGAAGGTAAGACCCGTCCGATTGTGCAGACCGGCAACTACGGCGAGTTCATCGGCCAGATCCAGCTGACCATCGACACCAAAACCATGTCCGTCACCGGCTACAAGGCGGCCAACGTCAAGCGGACCACCGATCCGGCCGCCGGCCTGGTCACCGCCTACCCGCGGGTGGCTGCGGTGAAGGCCATCGTGGACAAGGCCGTCGCCGACGCGGCCGTGATCGGCAACCAGCCGGTGGGCAAGGTCACCGCGGATATCACCACGGCGTTCGCCGGCTCCCCCGCCGTGCGTGACGACCGCACGAGTGAGTCCACCCTTGGCAACCTCGTGGCGGACTCGCTCGTGGACGCGCTCAAGGCACCGGAACTCGGCGCCGCTGAGATCGGCGTCGTCAACCCGGGCGGCCTGCGCAACGAGCTGTACTACGCGCCGGACGGCACCATCACGTACGCCGAGGCCAACGCGGTCCTGCCGTTCGTGAACAACCTCTGGACCACCACGCTCACCGGCGCGCAGTTCAAGGTGCTGCTCGAGCAGCAGTGGCAGACCAACCCGGACGGCACGGTTCCAAGCCGGGCCTACCAGCAGCTGGGCCTGTCCAAGAACGTCAACTACACCTACGACGCCGCCCGCGCCGCCGGTGACCGGATCACCGCGATCCGGGTCAACGGCACGCTGATCGATCCGGCGAAGTCCTACCGGATCGGAACGTTCAGCTTCCTGGCAACGGGCGGCGACAACTTCCGGATCTTCAAGGATGGCGCCGACACCAAGGACTCGGGCCTCGTGGACCGTGACGCGTGGATCAAGTACCTGCAGACCCACAACCCGGTTTCGCCGGACTTCGCCCGGCGTTCGGTGGCCGTGGTGAACACCACCGCGGCCGAGGTCAAGGGCGGGGACTCCGTCACCCTGGCGGTCTCCAAGCTGGACCTCACCTCGCTGGGCAGCCCGGTGAACGCCGCGCTGCGGGTCGAGTTCACCGACGCCAAGGGCGTGGTCACCGCGCTCGGGACCGTTCCGGTCTCTGCCGGTGCGGCGTCCGTGAGTGTTGTGGTTCCCGCGGGCGCAGCCGCCGGAACGGGCACCCTGGTGCTCACCGCCGTCGAGTCCGGCACCGTGGTGAAGGCGGACGTGCTGGTCGCGGCCAGCGCACCGGTTTCGCCGACGTGCACCGCGCCGGTCAAGCCCAAGCGGCCGGCGGACCTCGTTGGCCAGGCCAACTACGGCCAGGCCATGGCCGCCTACCGGCACTGCCTCCAGGGCTAGTTCCGTAGCCCCGCAACAGTGAGCATGCCCGTTCCCCGGCCGGAACGGTGGACATTTTACGCAAGTGTCCACCGACCGGCCCGGGGAACGGGCATGCTCATTTTTTGTTGGCCCTGGGTTCTCCCGCCGTAACAAATCCGGGAGGGGTTGCTGTGGCAGATGAGGCACCTGTTGCACTGGTACCATGTGCCGCATGCGCAAAGGGCGATTGAATCGGGCTGTCGGTATTTTCATCGCCCTGACGGCCAGCGGCGCGGCCGCCCTCCTCTGGTTCGCCGTCGCTGCCGGTGGTCCGGCGCTGAGCGAATCCCCCTCCCAGGGCTTGTTCTTCGGCTTCTGGAGCATTCTCTACAACACGGACGCTCCGGCGCCCCGCGTCCTGCTGGCCGCCATCGCGCTGGCGCTCCTGCTCGCTGCCGGCGTTGCCGCGGTGGACCGGCGGATCGCCAACCGCTCGCGCCGCTCCGCGGATCCGCTGACGGGCCCGCTTGCGCCCCGCGTGGTGATGGCGGCGACGCGCGGCGAGTACGCCGGACCGGTAACGGTCACCGTCCTCATCCCGGCCCACAACGAGGAAGCCTCCCTGCCGCTGACCATCGCCTCCCTGCTGGCCCAGTCCCGCCGTCCGGACCGGGTGATTGTTGTGGCCGACAACTGCAGCGACGCTACCGTGTCTCTCGCCCGGGAGGCCGGCGTCGAGGTGGTCGAATCGGTCAACAACACCCAGAAGAAGGCCGGCGCGCTGAACCAGGTGCTCAAGGAGCTGCTCCCGGAGCTGGGCGACAACGACGTCGTGATGGTGATGGACGCGGACACCCGGCTCGACGACGGTTTCCTCGCCGCCGCCGTGGACCGCTTCGCCAACGACCGCGCGCTGATGGCCGTCGGCGGCCTGTTCTACGGCGAGGAGGGTCACGGGCTGATCGGCCAGTTCCAGCGCAACGAGTACCTGCGCTACAGCCGGGAGATCGGCCGGCGCCGCGGCCGCGTTTTTGTGCTGACCGGCACCGCCTCGATGTTCCGGGCCCGGGCCCTGCGTACCGTGGCCGCCAGCCGCGGCTCCTCGATCCCGGGAACCCCCGGCTATGTCTACGACACCGCCGCCCTCACCGAGGACAACGAGCTCACGATCGCGCTGAAGTCGCTGGGCGGGCTGATGATCTCGCCGGACCAGTGCACGGTGGTGACCGAACTGATGCCCAGCTGGGGCACCCTCTGGGCGCAGCGGCTGCGCTGGCAGCGCGGGGCACTGGAGAACATCGGCGCCTACGGCATCACGCCGCCGACCCTGCGGTACTGGGCCCAGCAGCTGGGCATCGGTTACGGCGTGATCGCCCTGGGCTCTTACCTGCTGCTGATCTTCCTCATGGTGTTCTCGCTGGACACCTGGATCTGGTTCCCGTTCTGGCTGGGGCTGGGCGTGCTGTTTATGGTTGAACGCGTCGCCACGGTCTGGAAGGGCGGCTGGGGGGCCCGGCTCCTGGCCCTCACCCTGTTCCCGGAACTGTTCTTCGATATGTTCCTGAACTTGGTCTACCTCAAGGGCGTCGCGGACATCTCCCTGGGCCGGACCGCCAGCTGGAAGCACGTCGCGCCCGTCCGGATCCGCGAGAACACGGGAGCCGGACGCCCATGACCATCACCGCCGCCGTCCCAGCCGGCATCCTGTTCCCCGAATCCCTGCTGCACTCGCAGTGGTTCGCCGTCCTCGCCACGTTCGTGGCGATCAACACCGTGATGTACGCCGCCCTCGCACTGGCGAAGATCCTGCCGAAGCTGCACCCCACGGACTGGATCCGGACCCGGAATGAGCGCTCCGAAACCCGCAGCATCCACCCGGACGCCAACAACTGAGGCGTTAGCGGCCGAGGATGTCCCGGGCGATCTCGTCGGCGTCGCGCAGGGTGCGCTGGCCGCTGCGGTAGACCGGGCCCTGCTGCTGCCGGGCTTCGGCCGCGATCGCGGTGCCCCATTGCACGGCGGAGAGCTGCAGTCCCAGCACGTAGATCCCGTCCGTGACCGTCCCGTTCGCCGCTACGGGCCGGTAGGGATGCGGCACAACGTCCAGGCCGGAACTCTGCACAGGCGTCCCTTCCACGCTCATCGTCAGGCGCGGGCGCACCAAGCCGTCCGCGAGCAGCTGCTCCAGCAGCGGGGACGCGTTGACTGCCACCCGGTTGGCCGGAGCGAGGGCCTCGATCAGCACCGGTGCTTCAACCCTGCCCCCGCCGTCGTGGCCGGGGCCGGCCACCCACGGCGAGACAGCCGTGAAAACGCGGGCCTTCCGGTCCACACCGAACTTCGGGTCCGGGCCGACGAAGCTGACCACTCCGGCCCGGGCCAGGGCCGCGAGCTGCTCGGCGCGGAGGGCCGGCGGGCCGCTCGCGATGCCCTCCACAAACGCTTCGAACCAGCCGCGCAGCCCGGCCACCCACGATTCGTCGGTGATGCCGCCGTCGGCCACTGCCGTCTTCAGCACCGCGCGCCCGTGGTGCAGGGCGCCGATCGCCATCTTCACCGGATCGTCCTCACCGAGGGCGGAGCGCCGCGCGTCGTCGTTCAGGTAGTCGACGACGGCGGCGTCCAGCTCCGCGCGGGAGGCGAAGCTGCGGCCGGACAGCGGCGCGGCGAGGCCCAGGAGGTCCAGCCGGTGGTGCGGCCGGACGGACGCGTCAATCACCGATCGGGCGGCGTCTTCCCAGTTTGTGGTGGAGTGGGCATGCGGGCGCAGGGTCTCCTCCAGCGCGCCGAGGAAGCCGGCCGGATCCGCGCCGACAGCGTCGGGCTGCGAGCGCGCCAGGGTGTAGTAATAGGCCCACAAGGCATCCCGGTGCAGCAGCGGCCACAGGTCGTGGTCGAACGCCGGCACAATGCCGGCGGCGGCGAACCTGGCGACCGCCTGCTCGGTGCAGTACCTGAGCTGGACCGCTGCCGGGTAGTAGCCGGCCAGGGTCGCCTTGGCCCGGTACGGGGTGCCGCGCCGGGAGGCGGCGATGAGGTGCGGTTCCCGGCCGGACGGCTGGTACGTCAGCCCGATCCCGTCCGGCGCGGGCTGGAAGGTGCCGCCGCGGCCCTCCGTCAGCTGGCCCATCACGTCGAAGAAGTTCAGGCCCATGCCGCGCACCAGCACCGGCTGGACCGCGGGGACGACGGACCAGTCCACGTCGGCGGGGACTGCCGGCGGCAGGTACTTCAGTCCGAGCTCCTCCGCCGCGCGCTGCAGTTCGCGCTGTTCGGGGTTGAGCCGGGACTCCAGGTGGCCGAGCGCCAGCACCACGGATCCGACGGCCAGCACGGTGCCGTCGGCGAGTTCGACGTCGAAGCCGTTGTTCCTGTTCCCGGGGACCGCCGTCGCGGCGGACGCTGGCGCGCCGGAGGGGCGGACCGCCGTCGCGGTGGTGTCGTGGAACTCCACCGTGACCCCGTCGGGCAGCCGGTCCAGGAGTTCCTCGAGCGTGCACCTCAGGTACCGGCCATAAAGCGCACGGCTGGGAAAGTCGGCGGACTCCAGGCCGGCCAGCTCGGCGCGCTCTTCGGCGGACAGTGCCGGGTGCGGATCCCGCCGCTGAGCCCGCCGCCATTGGTCGAAGGTGCACCCGGCCAGCGGCGGCGCCAGCTCCGGATCTTCCGGGATCACCGTGGGGTAGAAGGACTGTGTGTTCATCAGGTAGAGCCGCGACTGGCCGGGCTGCCAGACGTGGCCCGGGCCCGCGGGATAGGGATCGATTACGTGGATGTGCAGGGTGGGCCCTGGCGCGGACGGGGTCCAGTTGGCGAGCAGCCGCTCCAGCACACTGGTGCCCCGGGGCCCGGCGCCGACCAGGGCCGTCCGGATGCTCTGCGATATGGCCACGGCATCCAGCGTATCCGCTTCCGGGCCGGCGGCTTGACTTGCCTGCCCGCCCTGGCAGTTGCTTGGATGGGCCCATGACCACCACTGCAGCTGAGCACCCCACCGCGCCCGGCGGGCCCGCCGGAGCGATTTCCGGCACCGCCCCCGAGCCCGTCGACGAGAACATCTGGCTGGAGGACATCTACGGCGAGGCCCAGCTGGCCTGGGTCCGCGAACAGAACGCCCGCACCGAAGAACTGCTCCAGGACGCCGAATACGGCGAGCTCGAAGCCCGGATCCTGGAGGTCCTGGACTCCACCGACCGGATCGCCATGGTGGGCAAGCACGGCGGGTGGTACTACAACTTCTGGAAGGACCGCGACAACCCCAAGGGCCTGTGGCGGCGCACCGCCTGGGAGAGCTACCGGGCGGGCTCCCCGGAATGGGAAACCCTCCTCGACATTGACGCCCTCGCCGCGGCCGAAGGCGAGGAATGGGTCTTCCACGGCGCCAATTTCCTGCGCCCCGCACCCGGGCAGCCGCACCGGCTCGCCCTGCTGGCGCTCTCCCCCGACGGCGGCGACGCGAACCGCTACCGCGAGTTCGACGTCGAGACCCGCAGCTTTGTGGAGCCGGCCGAGGGCGGTTTTGACCTGCCGACGGCGAAAGGTCACGTGTCCTGGCTGGACGCCGACACGCTGCTGGTGGCGAGCACGGCCGCGGGTCTGCCGCGGACCAGTTCGTCCTACGCCCGGACGGGTGTGGTCCTGGGCCGCGGCGAATCCCTCGCCGCGGCCGAGCGCATCTTCGAGATCCCGGAAGACCACATGATGGCGCTGCTGGCGCACGACTCCACCCCCGGGTTCGAACGGACGTTCGCCGTGGACTGGATCAGCTTCTTCGAGACGCGCACCTCGGTGCTGCGGGACGGCGTGTGGGTCGAAATTGACGTGCCGGACGACGTGAACCTCAGCACCCACCGGGAGTGGCTGCTCTTCCGGCCGCAGGGCGATTGGACGGTCAACGGGGCGAGCTACCCGGCGGGGTCCCTGCTGGCAGCGGACTTCGAGGACTTCCTGGCCGGCGGCCGGGAGCTGTACGTGCTGTTCACCCCGGATGAGCACACCTCCCTGCAGTCGTGGAGCTGGACCCGGGACTTCCTGCTGCTGAACCTGCTCCGGGACGTGTCCTCCGAAATCCGGGTGCTGGACCCGGCCCGGCCAGGCACCGACGTCGCCTGGGCCGCCAGCGTGCTGGATGCCTGCCCGCCGCTGCACGACGTCAACGCCTACGCCGTGGATGATGAGGACGGTGCCGGAGCCGAAGGCGCGAGGCAGGGCGACGGCGACAATGCTGCCGGGAACGACTTCTGGTTGGTCGCGACCGGGTTTGCGACCCCGAGCACCCTGACCCGCGGCACCCTGATGCGGGCCGGCGCCGACGGCGTCCTCAGCACGCACGAGGTGATCCGGACGGCGCCGTCGTTCTTCGATGAGGACGCGTACGAGGTCCAGCAGCACTTTGCGGTGTCGCAGGACGGCACCCGGGTGCCCTACTTCCAGGTCGCGGCGCGGGACCTGGTGCTCGACGGGCAGAATCCCACGCAGCTCTCCGGCTACGGCGGCTTCGAGATTTCCCGCACGCCGGCCTACAGCGGCGCCGTTGGGCGGGCCTGGCTGGAACGGCGCACGGAGGAATCCGCGGGCGCGGACGGCGAGGCGCCGCACAGCCGCGGCGGGGTCTACGTGGTGGCGAATATCCGCGGCGGCGGCGAGTACGGCCCGGCCTGGCACCGCGCGGCGCTGCAGGACAAGCGGCACCGCGCCTACGAGGACTTCGCCGCCGTCGCGCAGGACCTGATTTCGCGCGGCGTGACCTCCCCCCAGCGGCTGGGCTGCGTGGGCGGCTCGAACGGCGGACTGCTGGTGGGGAACATGCTCACGACGTATCCGGAGCTGTTCGGCGCCGTCTCCTGCGGGGTCCCGCTGCTGGACATGCGTCGGTACACCAAGCTCTCCGCCGGGTATTCGTGGATTGCCGAATATGGCGACCCGGACGTGCCGGAGCAGTGGGAGTTCATCCGGACCTTCTCGCCGTACCACCTGCTCCGCGACGGGGTGGAGTACCCGGAAACGTTCATCTGGACCGCCACCTCGGACGACCGGGTGGGCCCGGTGCAGGCCCGCAAGATGGCCGCCCGGATGCAGGCCATGGGCATCCCCAATGTCTGGTTCCACGAGGCGCTGGAAGGCGGCCACGCGGGCGCCTCGGACAACCGGCAGGCCGCGGCGCTGCAGAGCCGCAGCCAGCACTTCCTCTGGCGCGCGCTGGCGGGCCGTGCGGACTAAACCCGGCACCGCCGAGGAGCGACGGCACCGCCAACGGCACGCGACCTCACCGCAACGCGGGGTCACTTTCGGCCTGTTCCGGGCACCCGGACCGGCGCTAAGTGACCCCGCGTTGACCGTTTTGCACTGCATGGCCCCTTCTGCGTATCCTTGGTTGGCTAGTAACAGCAATTGGAGACGTGCCAGAGCGGCCGAATGGGCTTCACTGCTAATGAAGTGTGGGGCACAACTCCACCGGGGGTTCAAATCCCCCCGTCTCCGCGTTTGGCCCCGGTCCTGGACCGGGGCCTTTTGCGTTCCCGCCCCCGGCGCTCCCTCACTTCCGGTGGGAACTCGGCCGACGATCCCTCACTTCCGGCGGGAACTCCCCCGACGCTCCCTCACTTCCGGCGGAAATTGGGAAACTGCTCGGGCGTCCGGATGGCAGGATAGGCGCATGTCCACCAACCACGCGTATGACGCGATCATTGTCGGCGGCGGCCACAACGGCCTGGCCGCGGCAGCGTACCTGTCCCGGGCCGGCCGGAAGGTCCTGCTGTTGGAGAAGCTGCACCACGCCGGCGGCGCCGCGGTGTCAGCCCAGGCGTTCGACGGAGTCGGGGCCCGGCTCTCCCGCTATTCCAACCTTGTGAGCCTGTTGCCGCAGCAGATCATCGACGATCTGGGCCTGCGCATCACGCTGGCACGGCGGCGGTACTCCTCTTACACACCGGACCCCGCCCACCCAGGCCGGGCCCTGCTGGTCGACAACGAGGACGCCTCTTCTACGGCCGCCTCCTTTGCCGCGGTCGGAGCATCCGAGGACGAATTCCGCGCCTTCAACGACTTCTACGCCAGCTGCGGAAAGCTCACCCGGGCCCTCTGGCCCACGATGACCGCGCCGCTGCCCACCCGCTCATCGGCTCGGCAGCTGGCCCTCGAGGCCGGCGCCGCCGACGCGTGGGAAGCCATGATCGAGCGGCCGATCGGGGACGCCATCACCGGTGCCCTGAAGCACGATCTGGTCCGCGGCGTCGTGCTGACCGACGCGCTGATCGGCACCTTCGCCCGCGCCGACGACGCCGACCTCCAGCAGAACATCTGCTTCCTGTACCACCTGATCGGCGGCGGCACCGGCGACTGGGACGTGCCGGTGGGAGGCATGGGCGCGGTCTCCGGGGAGCTGGAACGGTCCGCCCGCGAAGCCGGGGCGACCATCCTGGTCTCGGCGGAGGTCACGTCGGTGCAGCCGGGCGGGGTCGTCGGCTACCGGCACAGCGGCGCGGACCACACCGCTTCCGCCCCGTGGGTCCTGTCCAATGTGGCACCGGTTGTCCTGGACCGGCTGCGGGCGGCCGCGGTTCCTGCCCTGCCGCCGCACGCCACGCGGAACCCGAACCACCTCCGCGAAGGCGCCCAGGTCAAGGTGAACCTGCTGCTCAAGCGGCTGCCCCGGCTGCTGGATGGCAGTGTCAGCCCGGCAGCGGCCTTTGGCGGCACCTTCCACATCAACGAAACCTGGTCGCAGCTCGACGGCGCCTACCTCAGCGCCGCGGCCGGGAACGTCCCGGAACCGCTGCCGTGCGAAATCTACTGCCACTCGCTGACCGACCCCAGCATCCTGGCCCCGGAACTGCAGGCAGCCGGCGCGCAGACGCTCACGGTTTTTGGCCTGCACGTCCCGGACCGGCTGATCAGCGCGGAGAACAACGAAGCCCGGCGCACCGAGCTGCAGGCCGCCGTGCTGCGGTCCCTGGACAGTGTGCTCGCCGAGCCGGTCGAGGAGCTGCTGCTGACGGACCGGGACGGCCGGCCGTGCATCGAAACCAAGACCACACTGGATATTGAGCGTGCCGTCGGCATGCCGCGGGGAAACATCTTCCACGGCGGCCTCGACTGGCCCTTCGTCGACGACGACGCGCCCCTGGACACCCCGGCGCAGCGCTGGGGCGTGGCCACAGACGATCCGCAGCTCTTGCTCTGCGGCTCCGGCGCTCGCCGCGGCGGCGCGGTCAGC
This sequence comes from Pseudarthrobacter sp. B907, assembly GCF_040137805.1. NCBI lineage: Bacteria > Bacillati > Actinomycetota > Actinomycetes > Micrococcales > Micrococcaceae > Pseudarthrobacter > Pseudarthrobacter sp. B907. Next base: position 57,779 of record NZ_JBEEQE010000014.1, read on the forward strand.
GCGATCGGCGGGCACAACGCGGCCATGGCCGTGCTGGAATCGGACCAGCTGCCCGCTTAGCCGGCCTGGCCGAGCACGAGCGGCAGCACTGCGCCGGCGCCGGCGAGCCGGAGGGCCCGGCCGGCCACGGTCACGGTCCAGCGGCTGTCCACGAGGTCGTCCACCAGCATGACGCTCTGGCCCTGGATACCCTCCAGCGCGGCAGCGAGTTCTGGTCCCACGACCAGCCGGTCCCAGACGCCGGCCAGCCGGTAGGCGCTGTTGCCGCCGCGGCCGCCCGTGGGGCCGCCGTGGGCCAGATGCAGCTGCCCCAGGTAGGGGATGCGGCCGATCTCGGAGATGCCGCGGGCCAGGGAGTCCACCAGTTCCGGCTTTGTGCGGGAGGGAACGCTGACGATCGCCGCCGGGCGCCCCGCGCCGCTCCAGCCGGGGGTCCGCGCGTCGCCGCTGCCCCATTCACGCAGGACCTGCACACAGGCGCGCAGCATGCCCGGGTCGACGGGCCGGTCGGGGGCGCCGGCGGCGAAGGTCTCGCGCAGCGCGCCGCCCCAGCCCAGGTCGGTCAGCCGGGCCAGCACCCGGCCGTTGGCCAGGGCCTCCTCCGGTTTGATCTTGCCCTTGACGTTCACGCCCAGGCGGTCCATGCCGCTGGGCCACTGCAGCCGCGGCTCGAGCACCATGCCGGCCCGGCTCAGGGTCGCGCCCGCCGCTTCCGTGGCGTCCGCGGCGACGTCGGCCGGGAACCACCGGCCCGCGCAGTTGTCACAGCGGCCGCAGGCCCGTGCCGTTTCGTCGTCGAGGACCGAGGTGATGTACTCCATCCGGCAGCCGGCGGTGTCCTGGTAGATCACCATGGAATCCTGCTCGTCCACCCGGGCCTCGGCGATCCGGCGGTACCGCTCGGCGTCGTACGTCCACGGCTGGCCGGTGGAGCGCCACCCGCCGCCCACGCGTTCGACGGCGCCGTCGACGGCCAGCACCTTGAGCAGCAGTTCCAGCGGGGTCCGGCGCAGGTCAACCCTGGCCTCGAGCGCCACGGTGGACACGGCGGTCCCCGCCTCGGCGAGGGCCGTGAGCACGGCGGCTGCCTTTTCTTCCGAGGGCATGGAGGCGGTGGCGAAGTACTGCCAGATCTCCCGGTCCTCGGAACCGGGCAAAAGCAGAACGTCGGCATTGGCGGCGCCGCGGCCGGCGCGGCCGACCTGCTGGTAGTAGGCCACCGGTGACGACGGCGCGCCGAGGTGGACCACAAAGCCGAGGTCCGGCTTGTCGAAGCCCATGCCCAGCGCCGAGGTGGCCACGAGGGCCTTGACCTGGTTGTCTTTGAGCAGCTGCTCGGCACGTTCGCGGTCCGCGGGATCGGTCCGGCCGGTGTAGGCGAGCACCTCGTGGCCGGCTTCGGCCAGCAGGCGTGCGGTGTCCTCGGCGGCGGAGACGGTGAGTGTGTAGATGATGCCGCTGCCGGGCAGGTCGGACAGGTGGGTGAGCAGCCAGCCCAGCCGTTCCCGCGAGTCCGGCAACCGCAGCACACCGAGGCGCAGGGACTCCCGGCCCAGGGCGCCGCGGATGGTCAGCACTCCCTCGCCGAGCTGTTCCTCGATGTCGTGGACCACGCGGGAGTTGGCGGTGGCGGTGGTGGCCAGGACCGGAACGCTGTCCGGCAACTGGGTGATCAGGTCCGCGATCCGCCGGTAGTCGGGACGGAAGTCGTGGCCCCAGTCGGAGATGCAGTGCGCCTCGTCGATCACCAGCAGCCCGGTCCGGCGGACCAGCTCGGGCAGCTGGTTTTCGCGGAACGAGGGGTTGGTGAGCCGCTCCGGGGAGACCAGGAGTACGTCCACTTCGTCGGCCGCCAGTTGTTCGCGGACCGTGTCCCAGTCGAGCTGGTTGGCAGAGTTGATGGCCACCGCCCGGACACCGGCCCGCGCCGCGGCCGCGACCTGGTCGCGCATCAGCGCCAGCAGCGGGGACACGATCAGCGTGGGGCCGGCGCCGCGGCGGCGCAGCAGCAGGGACGCGACAAAGTACACCGCCGACTTTCCCCAGCCGGTGCGCTGCACAACAAGTGCGCGCCGTCCGCCGTCGACGAGTGCCTCGATCGCCTCGAACTGGCCGTCGTGGAACTCCGCGCCGGGGTGCCCCACCAGCTCGCGCAGCACCGCCTGGGCCTGTTCCCGCGTCGCGGTACCCCCGGCGGCGGTAGCGGTGCCGGATTCGGCGGCGGTGAGGAGGGCAGCGTTCTGGTTATTGGCCATTGCCTCAGTATCCCAGTCCCCTCCGACAGCCGCGAAGCCGGCGTCCGCCTATGTGGACAGGTGTTGTCCACATAGGCCGCACGCCCCCGGCGGCCCGCCGCCGCTTCCACGTAAGATGGAGCCGTGACTAACGACCAGACGAAGACTTTTGACCTCTCGGCTTCCTTCAAGGCCTACGACGTGCGCGGAATCGTGGGCGACTCCATTACCGCCGAAATCGTCGAGGCCGTGGGGGCTGCCTTCGTGGACGTCCTGGGCCTGGCCGGACAGACCGTACTGGTCGGCGGCGACATGCGCCCCTCCTCGCCCGAGTTCAGCCGCGCCTTTGCCAACGGCGCAGCCACCCGCGGGGCCAACGTGCAGCTGCTGGACCTGATTTCCACCGATGAGCTGTACTACGCCTGCGGGGCCCTGAACGCGGCCGGCGCCACCTTCACCGCCAGCCACAACCCGGCCGAATACAACGGCATCAAGATGGCCAAGGCCGGCGCCGTGCCGATCTCCTCGGAAACCGGCCTGAAGGAGATCCAGGCCCTGGCCGAGGAGTACCTCAACGTTGGCAAGATCCCCGCGAACGGCACCCGCGGCCTGATCAGCGTCCGCGACGTGCTCAAGGACTACTCCGAATACCTGCGCAGCCTCGTTGACCTCCGCGGATCCCGGCCGCTGAAGGTCGTGGTGGACGCCGGCAACGGCATGGCGGGCATGACCACCCCGGCGGTGCTGGGCGACACCCTGCTGCCGAAGCTGCCGCTTGAGATCATTCCGCTCTACTTCGAGCTCGACGGGTCCTTCCCGAACCACCCGGCCAACCCGCTGGAGCCGGCAAACCTCCGCGACCTGCAGGCCGCCGTCGTCGAGCACGGCGCGGACATCGGGCTGGCGTTCGACGGCGACGCCGACCGCTGCTTCGTGATCGACGAAAAGGGCGAGCCGGTCTCGCCGTCGGCAGTGACCGGCATGGTGGCGCGCCGCGAGATTGCCCGGGCCAAGTCCAACGGCGAGGACCACCCGACGATCATCCACAACCTGCTGACCTCGCGGGCCGTGCCCGAACTGGTGACCCACGACGGTGGCCGCGCGGTCCGGACCCGGGTGGGGCACTCCTTCATCAAGGCCGTGATGGCGGCCGAAGGCGCCATCTTCGGCGGCGAGCACTCCGCGCACTTCTACTTCCGCGACTTCTGGAATGCGGACACCGGCATGCTGGCCGCCATGCACGTCCTTGCCGCCCTCGGCGAGCAGGACGGCCCGCTCTCCGAGCTCGGCCGCGAATACGAGCCGTACCGGTCCTCCGGCGAGATCAACTCGGAAATCGAGGACAAGGCCGGCGCCGTGGAGCGCGTGCGCCAGGACTTCCACAACGAGGACGTCGAGGTGGACTACCTCGACGGCAGCACCTTCATCGCGGCGGACGGCAGCTACTGGTTCAACCTGCGCCCGTCCAACACCGAGCCCTTCCTGCGCCTGAACGTCGAGGCCACGGACCAGCAGACGATGGAACGCGTCCGCGACCGGGTCCTGGCCGTGGTGCGGGGCTGACCACGGTGACCGATCCTTCCGAGGCCCAGGGCGCCCTTCTGCAGCCGGCCGACCCGGCCGCGGACTCCTGGCGCGGCTCGGTGCCGGACGCCAGCGCCACCGACCTGGAGAACCTGCTCGGCACCGGTGTCGGCGCGGCCCAGGAACAGCTGGAGCGCAACGGCGGCTTCCTCCCCTTTGCCCTGGTGGTGGAGAACGACGGCGAGGTCCGCCTCGTCGCGGTCACGCCGGCGGACGCGGCCGGGGACAGCGACGCCGATTTCGATGCCGACGGCATGATCAGCGACCTCACCGAACTGCTCCGGCAGCACCGGGACGAGTTCCGTGCTGCCGCCATTGTCTGCGACATCACCCTGCTGGAAGAGGACTCGGACGCGATCCACGTGGCCGCCGAGCACCAGGACGGTTCCGTGTTCGCGGCCGTGCTGCCCTACGGCGCCAACCCGGAGACGAACGAGCTGGAGTTTGGCGAGCTTTCCGCCGACTCCAACGAACCCGCCGTTTGGGTGGACTAGACCAGCCCGGTGCCATGAAGATCAATGCCTTCGCGGACGTAAGCCTGCGCGCGATGATGGTGCTTGCGGCCGCTGCCGACGGCGAACTGCTCACCACCCAGAGCATCGCGGACGCCGTCGGCACGCCCTACAACCACGTCAGCAAGGCGATGGCGAGACTGCGCGTCCTGGGCCTGATCGACGTCGAACGCGGCCGCAACGGCGGGTCCAGGCTCAGCAATGCCGGCCGCGCCGCCACCGTCGGCCAGGTGCTGCGCGCCCTGGATACCCGGACCGACCCGGCCGACTGCGCGGGTGCCGGCGGCACCTGCCCCCTGATTACCGAGTGCCGGCTCCGCGGGGCGCTCGGCCGGGCCAGGGAGGCCTTCTACCGTGAGCTTGACGACATCGTCGTCGCCTCGCTGCCCACCGCGCGGCAGATGAATCCCGTCTTTCAGGCGATCGGCCTGCGTCCCGGCCTCTAGCCGGGCACCGCCTCCCCGGCCGCCCTCCTTTCCCGATTTGCAACCATTTTCTACGACGTGTAGAAATGAGGCATAAATACTCGTATTTCAAATGCTGGTATTTCGGATCGGCCCGGTTGAAGACCCCGGGCCACTACCTCAGGAGTCAGCAATGCTCTCGGACAAGTCCTTCCCCGTCATCGAGGCCACCCTGCCGCTGGTCGGTTCCCGGATCGGCGAGATCACCCCCAAGTTTTACGCCCGGCTCTTCGGCGCGCACCCTGGGCTGCTCGACGGGCTGTTCAGCCGCTCCAACCAGCGCTCCGGCGACCAGCAGCAGGCCCTGGCCGGGAGCATCGCCGCTTTCGCCAGCCACCTGGTGAGCCACCCGGGCACCCTGCCGGAGACCGTCCTGGCCCGCATCGCGCACCGGCACGCCTCGCTCGGCATCACGGAGCCGCAGTACCAGGTGGTCTACGAGCACCTCTTCGCCGCCATCGCCGAAGACCTGGCCGAGGTCATCACCCCGGAAATCGCCGAAGCCTGGACCGAGGTGTACTGGCTGATGGCCGATGCGCTGATCAAGCTCGAAAAGGGTCTCTATGCTGCCCAGGCCAACGGCAAGATGTGGACCCCATGGCGGGTCGCGGCCAAGACAGCGGCCGGCACCGGCTCCATGACATTTGTGCTGGAACCGGCCGACGACACTCCCATCACCCCGGTGCTGCCCGGCCAATACGTCAGCGTCAAGGTCACCCTCCCGGAGGGCCTGCGGCAGGTCCGCCAGTACTCGCTCTCGGGCGACGCCGGCACCAGCCGCAGCTTCACCACCAAACTCGACGACGGCGGCGAGGTCTCCCCGGTGCTGCACAACAACGTTGAGGTCGGCGACGTCTTGGAGATCTCCAACCCCTACGGCGAGATCACGCTCAAGGATGGCGAGGGCCCCGTGGTCCTGGCCTCCGCCGGCATCGGCTGCACACCGTCGGCCTCGATCCTGCGCTCCCTCGCGGCGGCCGGCTCGGACCGCCAGGTGCTCGTCCTGCACGCCGAAAGCACCCTGGACTCCTGGGCGCTGCGCTCCCAGATGACCGACGACGTCGAGCGTCTCGAGGGCGCGGAACTGCAGCTCTGGCTGGAACGGCCCGAGGCCGGAGCGCGGGAAGGCTTTATGTCGCTGCGCGACGTGGACCTGCCGGCCAACGCCTCGCTGTACCTCTGCGGGCCGCTGCCGTTCATGAAGAACATCCGGAACGAGGCCATCAACGCCGGCATCCCGGCCACCAAGATCCACTACGAGGTCTTCGGCCCGGACATCTGGCTCGCCAACTGAACTGAGCCTCGAGAGAACGACGGCGGCCCCGCACCTTGGGAAAAGGTGCGGGGCCGCCGTCGTGCGTTCAACTGTCTGCTAGTGCGCGGACATGCGCTCCTTCAGCGAGTCGAGCTCGGAGCGCAGCGCCTCCGGCAGGGAGTCGCCGAACTTCGCGTACCACTCCTCGATCGAGGCCAGCTCGGTGTCCCATTCGGCGCGGTCGACGCGGACGGCGTCCTCCACGTGGGCGTGGGTCAGGTCCAGGCCGGTCAGGTCCAGCGCGTGGCCGGTCGGGACGTAGCCGATCGGCGTCTCGACGGCGTCGGCCTTGCCCTCGATGCGCTGGATGGCCCACTTGAGCACACGGGCGTTGTCGCCGAAACCGGGCCAGGCGAAGCCGCCGTCGGCCGTGCGGCGGAACCAGTTCACTAGGAAGATGTGCGGCAGCCGCTCCGGGTTGGCCTTGCCGGAGACGCTGATCCAGTGCTTCAGGTAGTCGCCGGCGTCGTAGCCGATGAACGGCAGCATGGCCATCGGGTCGCGGCGGAGCACGCCCACCTGTCCCGCGGCGGCGGCCGTGGTTTCCGAGGAGAGGGTCGAGCCCATAAAGATGCCGTTGGTCCAGCTGCGGGCCTGTGTCACCAGGGGGACGGTGGTCTTGCGCCGGCCGCCGAAGAGGATCGCGGAGACCTCCACGCCCTCCGGGCTGTAGTACTCCTCGGCGAGCATGTCGACCTGCGAGATCGGCGTGCAGAAGCGGGAGTTCGGGTGTGCGGCGGGCTTGTCCGAGGCCGGGGTCCAGTCGTTGCCCTGCCAGTCGATCAGGTGCGCCGGGACCTCGTCGGTCATGCCTTCCCACCACACGCCGCCGTCATCCGTGAGCGCGACATTGGTGAAGATGCTGTGGCCCTTGGCGATGGCGCGCATGGCGTTGGGGTTGGTGCCCCAGCCGGTGCCGGGGGCGACGCCGAAGAGGCCGGCTTCCGGGTTGGTGGCGCGCAGTTCTCCTTCCTTGCCGATCCGCATCCAGGTGATGTCGTCGCCGAGGGTTTCGACTTCCCAGCCGTCGATGGTGGGGTCGAGCAGGGCGAGGTTGGTCTTGCCGCAGGCGGAGGGGAACGCGGCGGAGACGTAGTAGTTCTTCTTCTCCGGGGAGGTGAGCTTGAGGATGAGCATGTGCTCCGCGAGCCAGCCCTCGTCCCGGGCCATCACCGAGGCGATGCGCAGCGCGTAGCACTTCTTGCCCAGCAGGGCGTTGCCGCCGTAGCCGGAGCCGAACGACCAGATGGAGCGCTCTTCGGGGAAGTGCACGATCCACTTGTCCGGGTTGCAGGGCCATGCGACGTCGGCCTGGCCGGGGGCCAGCGGGGCTCCCAGGGAGTGCAGGGCGGGAACAAAGAAGGCGTTCGTGGCGGTGATCTTGTCCAGGACCTCGGTGCCGATCGTGGCCATGATGCGCATGGAGGCGACAACGTAGGCGCTGTCCGTGATTTCGACGCCGAACTTGGGGTCCTCGGCGTCTAGGTGGCCCATCACGAAGGGGATGACGTACATGGTGCGGCCGCGCATGGAGCCGCTGAACAGGCCGCGCAGCTTCTCCTTCATCTCCGCCGGGGCCATCCAGTTGTTGGTGAAGCCCGCGTCGCGTTCGTTTTCGGAGCAGATGAAGGTCTGCTCCTCCACCCGGGCGACGTCGGCGGGATCCGAGAATGCGGCGAAGGACTTCGGGAACAGCTTCTCGTTAAGCCGGGTCAGGGTGCCGGCGGCAACGAGCTCGTCCGTGAGCCGGGTGTTCTCCTCTTCCGAACCATCAACCCAGTGGATCCGGTCCGGCTGGGTCAGTTCAGCAACCTCTTCAACCCATGCCAGCAGTCCAGCATGAGTGGTGGGTGCTTTCTCAAGCAGCGGCAGTCGCGCCAGATCGCCCATTACGGTTCCCTTCCTCGGGTTCAGTGGTGTGTCCTAAATGCTAGGTGTCGCGGAGGGTCCAGCTTCAGGCCCAATTACGGGTTGACTGCGGGCCCGCAAACCAAAACCGCGGAAATTCAAGGTTTAATAACTCCACACGGCGGATTTTTTGTGACTAAGGTCACATAGACCGGTCTAGTCAGCTAGATTACAGGGTTTCCGATTTGGAAGTCTGGGCCCATCTCGCGTAAAGTAATTCGAGGTTCGGGGGAGCGAGAAACTCCCGAAGAGCCGAGAATGCGCCCATAGCTCAGCTGGATAGAGCGTCTGTCTACGGAACAGAAGGTCAGGGGTTCGAATCCCTTTGGGCGCACAGAAATAAAGATCCGCATCGGTCCGCCGGTGCGGATCTTTTGTTTTCCCGGGGCTCGGCACACCCGGAAACGCGGCACATCCGGAAGGACGCTGCGGTTTCGGACGGGCGCGGCCCGGGCCCGGTGGGCGCCGGTCCGAAACCGTAGCGAACACCCGGAAGCGCGGCCCGAAAACTACTCCGCCGGTCCGCCCACTGCCGCTTCGATCCGGCGGCGCATCCCGTCAAAATGGCTGCCCAGCCGCTCGGCGGCCCGCGCCGCGTCCCCCGCCGCCACGGCCTCGTAGATGCCCCGGTGCAGCGCGGCCGCCCCCGGGGATACGACGCCGGGGCCGAGCTCCCGCTCGATCCCCCGGTAGACCGCCTGGAACGCATCGAGCAGGCCGCGCAGCAGCCCGTTGTCCAGCGGCTCGAACAGCCGGCGGTGGAAGTCGGCGTCGGCTTCGACAAAGTGCTCCCCGGATCCTGCCAGCGCTTCCATCCGGCGCACGGCCGCCTCGAGTCCCGCGAGCCGCTCCGGCGTCATGAGCGCCATGGACCCGCCGATCAGCGCGGATTCCAGCACCCGGCGCACCTCCACCAGTTCCAGCGCCTCCCGCCCGCGGTGGCGCAGGGACAACCGAGCCGTGAAGGCCAGACCGTCCACCAGGGCGCCGAAGCCGCTCGCGGCGACGAACATGCCGAAGCCGTGGCGGATCTCGATCACGCCCAGGGCCTGGAGCACCTTGAGCGCCTCGCGCAGCGTGTTCCGGCCGGTTCCGAGTAGGGCGGCCAGTTCGGTTTCGGTGGGCAGCGCCTCCCCCGGCTCCAGCTCCCGTTCGAGGATCAGTTCGATGATCCCTTCCTGCAGGGCGCGCAGCCTTGCCTGCGCGCCGGGCCGGTTCGGCGGCATGGCCGGGCCGGCGGTCAAAGCTGCTGCGTTCACTGGTGGCCTCCTGCCCCGAAGTGGTCCTCAGCGTAGCGGAGGTCCCATGTCCTGCAAAGGGTCCGGGAACGGCCCTTCCCGGCAGGGTTAGGCTGTTGCCATGACGGCACATATTGAGCGTGAATTCGATGTCATTGTGATCGGGGCCGGCGCGGTGGGCGAGAACGTGGCCGAGCGCGTGGTGAAGGGCGGCCTGACCGCCGTCATGGTGGAGGCGGAGCTGGTGGGCGGCGAGTGCTCCTACTGGGCCTGCATGCCGTCGAAGGCCTTGCTGCGCCCCGGCACCGCGCTCCACGGCGCCCAGACCGTCCCCGGCGCCGAGGAAGCCGTCACCCGGGTGCTCGACGCCGCCGCCGTCCTGAAGCGGCGGGACTATTTCACGTCCAACTGGCAGGACGACAGCCAGGTCAAGTGGGCCGAGGACACGGGCATCGAGCTGATCCGCGGCCACGGCTGGATCACCGGCCCCCGCCGGGCGGAGGTGGCCGGGCTGGACGGCAACAATTACGCACTGACGGCACGCCATGCCGTCGTGGTGGCCACGGGGTCGCGTCCAAGCATCCCGCCGGTGGAAGGGCTCGCCGACGTCGATTTCTGGACCACCCGGGAGGCCACGTCCGCCCAGGACATCCCGGCGCGGTTCGGCGTGCTCGGCGGCGGCGTGGCCGGCACCGAACTCGCCCAGGCCTTCGCGCGGCTCGGGGCGTCCGTAACGCTGGTGGCCCGGGGCGGGCTGCTGAGGGCATTCCCGGCGGCGGCGGCGGAGCTGGTCGAGGCCGGGCTGCGCGCGGACGGCGTCGAACTGCACCTCCACACCGGCACGCAAAGCGTCCACGAGAACGACGACGGCTCCCTTACCCTGGTGCTCCAGGGCGGCAGCCAAGTCACGGTCGACAAGCTCCTGGTCGCCACCGGAAGGCACCCCGCACTCGAAGGAATCGGGCTGGAGAGCGTGGGCCTCGCCGGCGACGACGACGGCGCGCCGCCGCGGCTGCGGACCGACGCGAGCGGGCTCGTCGCAGGAGCCGAGGGCCAGGACGGCGCCCCGTGGCTGTACGCCGTCGGCGATGCCGCGGGCAAGGTCCTGCTGACCCACCAGGGCAAATACGAGGCGCGGGCCACCGGCGACGCGATTGCCGCCCGCGCCGCCGGCACGCTCTCCGGCGAACCCGCGCCCTGGAGCCGCTACGCCCACACGGCCGACGAGCACGCCGTCCCCAACGTCGTCTTCACCGACCCCGAGCTGGCAAATGTGGGCCGCAGCCTGGAACAGGCAACCAAGGACGGCTACCGGGCCACGTCCGTGGAGCTCCCCATCCAGGTCGCGGGCTCCTCGCTGCATTCCGAGCATTACAAGGGCTGGGCCCAGCTCGTGGTAGACGAGGACCGCAAAGTGCTGCTGGGCGCCACGTTCGCCGGCCCCGACGTGGCCGAACTGCTGCACGCGGCAACCATCGCCGTCGTCGGCGAGGTCCCGCTGGACCGGCTCTGGCATGCGGTCCCGTCCTACCCGACCATCAGCGAGGTATGGCTGCGGCTGCTCGAAGAGTACGGCCTCTAAGCGCGAAGTGTCCGTTCGCTCACATCTATTTGAACTGACCGGTCAGTTTAGTTAGCCTTGAAGCAGACCATTTCTGCGAAAGGCTTTCCTTGCTCAGCGTTCAACAGCTCCACGTGAAGGGCCGGCGCGATTTCCTGCTCCCGCCGACCTCGCTGCAGGCCGCCCGGGGTGAACTGCTCCTCGTCAGCGGCAAGCGCCAGGACCAGCGGACCGCCCTGGCCCTGACGCTCAGCGGCCGAATGAAGCCCACGGCCGGCGCCATCGACTGGGACGGCGCAACGCGGATCAAGCAGCTGCGGCAGGCCAGCGCCGTCGTCGACGCCCCCGGCGTGAACGAACCGGAGCCGCACCTGAGCGTCCGCGACCTCGTCACCGAGGACCTCGCCCTGATCCCCCGCCGCTACCGGGGCGCGCTGCTGAGCACGCCCTGGCTCAAGGTCAACCGCTTCGAGGACATTGCCGGGCGCTGGGCCGAGGAACTTCCCGCGGACCGGCGCCTTGAGCTGCTCACGGCACTGGCCCTGGCCAACCCGCACACCGACCTGTTGGTGGTCGACTCCCCCGACCGGCACAGCGGCGACCCCGCCGACTGGCTGCCGCGGCTGGCGGAACTGGCGTACGACGCCGGCCGTCCGCTCGCCGTCGTCGCCGTCGTCGGCAGTGTCCCGGCGGACTGGACCGGTCCGGTCGCGGAGATCGGCAACGCCGCCCCGGCGCCCGAACCGGCCGAAGCCCCCCTTATCTCCGAAACCGAGGATGCCCGATGACCGTGCTGCGGCTGGCCCGTTCCGAACTCAAGCGCATGACCGGCGGCCTGCTGCCGAAGCTGACCATCCTGGCGCTGACCCTGGTGCCGCTGCTTTACGGCGCGGTGTACCTGTATGCGAACTGGGATCCCTACGGCAAGCTGAACCAGATCGACGCGGCCCTCGTGGTTGAAGACACCGGAGCCGGCACGGCCGACGGCTCCCGGCTGGAGGCTGGCCGGAAGGTCGCCGACAGCCTGGTGGAGGGCCATGTGTTCAACTGGCAGGCCGTCTCCAGCGCGGAGGCGGCAGATGAGGGCGTGAGCAACGGCAAGTATGCGTTCGCGCTGAAGATCCCCCGCGATTTCTCCGCCAACCTGGTCTCGCCGGGGAGTTTCGACGCCGCCAACCAGGCCATGCTGAACGTCACCACCAACGACGCCAACAACTACCTGCTCAGCACCATCGTGGACAAGCTCACCACCGCTGTCCACGCGAGCGTCGCGAAAGAGGTGGGCGAAGGCACCGCCAACCAGCTCCTCACCGGTTTCGGCACCATCCACACGCAGATGCTCAAGGCCTCCGATGGCGCCCGCGAGCTCGCCGGCGGAGTGTCCTCGCTTCACGACGGCACGGTGACCCTTCACCAGGGCACGGGCTCGCTCCGGAGCGGCGCCGCCGAGTTGGCGGCCGGGCAGCACAAACTACTCGACGGCGCCAACGCCCTCAACAGCGGCGCCGGGCAGCTCGCCGCCGGGCTGGGCCAGCTCACGGACAAGACCGCCACCCTGCCCGCGGACTCGCAGCGGCTGGCCGACGGCGCCGCCCAGGTGGCGGCCGGAAACGCCGCGCTGAACACCAAGTTCCAGGGCATCGCCGGGCAAATGGCCGCGGCGGATCAGGCCGCCGCGCAGGCCCAGCGCGCCAAGGTGGCGGAGTCGACCGCTCGCATGGTGGCCTCCGGGCTGATGCTCCAGCCCCAGGCCGACTCCCTGATGGCCGACTACGACGCCCATAACACCCCGGCCCCCTCCGGCGCGGCCGCTGCGCTGAAGGGCGCCGCCGGGCAGATCCAGCAGCTCGCGGACGGCTCGGCAGCCGTCAGCGCGGGCGCCTCACGGCTGGCCGGGGCGACGCCGGCCCTCACCGACGCCGTCGGCAAGGCCTCCGCCGGCGCCGACCAGCTCTCCAGCGGTTCCGCGGCCCTGGCCAGCGGGGAGCAGAACGCGGCCGCCGGGGCAGACAAGCTCTCCGACGGCGCGGCTCAGCTCGACGACGGCGCCGCACGGCTTGAGGACGGCTCGGCCACCGCCTCCAACGGCGCCGGCACCCTCGCCGGCGAGCTCGCCAAGGGCGCCGGCAAGGTCCCCAACCCCGGCGACGCGCAAAAGGACAGCCTCGCCAAGGTCATGGCGGACCCGGTGGCCGTCAGCAACGTTTCCCAGGCCAAGGCCGGATCCTACGGTGCCGGGCTGGCTCCGTTCTTCCTCACCCTCGCCCTGTGGATCGGCGTGTTTATGCTGATCCAGGCGATGCGCCCGGTCACCCAGCGCGCGCTGGCGTCCAATGCGCCGGCATGGAAGATCGCCGTCGGAGGCTGGCTGCCGTTCCTGGCCGTCGCCGCCGCACAGGCCAGCCTGCTGACCCTGGTGGTGGATGTGGGGCTGGGCCTTGATCCCGCCCACCCTGTGCTGATGTGGGTCCTGATGCTTGCCGCCGCCATGGCGTTCAGCGCGATCATCCAGGGTGTGGTGGCGCTGCTCGGCTCACCCGGCAAACTTGTGGTGCTGATCCTGCTGGTGCTGCAGCTGGTCTCCTCCGGGGGCACCTTCCCCTGGCAGACCACGCCGGAACCGCTGCACGTGGTCCACCAGCTCCTGCCGATGGGTTACGTGGTCAGCGGCATGCGGCACCTGATCTACGGGGCCGATCTGGCCAGCATCCTGCCCACCATGCTGGGCCTGGTTGGCTACACTTTGCTGGGACTGGCGATGTCCGCCGTCGCCGTCCGGAAGCACAAGTTCTGGACCCTCAAGACCCTGAAGCCGGAGATCGCCCTATGAGCCCCATCAGCGCGGCAACCCCCACCAGCGCGACCGGGGACTCCGACGCCGACGGCGGCAAGAAGCTCCGGCCCGGACGCACCAACGCCACCAAACAGAAATTGTTCGAGGCGTCGATGGAGCTGATCGGCGAGCGAGGGGCCGCGGGCGTGACGGTGGACGAGATCGCGGCGGCGGCCGGGGTCTCCAAAGGCACGGTGTATTACAACTTCGGCAGCAAATCGGATCTGATCGCGCAACTGTTGCGGCACGGGGTGGACATCCTGATGGCCCGGCTGCTGAGCGTCAGGGACGAATCGGCGGACCCGCTGGCCGCAATGGACGAGATGATCGGCCAGGCCATGGATTTTATGGCCGAATACCCCTCGTTCGCCAGGCTGTGGGTGAGCGAGAACTGGCGGACGCCCAGCGAGTGGCAGGACACCTTCGCGGAGCTCCGCGGCCGGCTCCTCGGCGTGATCGGCGCCGCGATCGAAGCCGTGGCCGCCAAGTACCCCGTGGATCCCGGGGTCTCGCGCGGGAGCCTGGAGACCGCGATCTTCGGGGCGTGCTTTGTGGTGGGACTGGACCGCCAGACCTACAACCCGGAGCGCACCCGGGCGCAAAGTGTCGCCGCAATCATGGCGATCATGCGTGGCTACGTCGTGAAATAGTCCCGTTCAGGGATGATTGGTCACATGCGCCACATGGGTAAAAGCGGCAAAACTGCCATCGGAGCCTCGTTGGCGGCGCTGGCCCTGCTGGTACTCGCCGGCGCCACCCTTAACGAAACCGTGGGATTGTGGTTCCTGGCCGCCTGCGCCGTGGCCTACGTGGCGTGTGTGGCCGAGGTCGTCATCCGCCGGCGGCACAGGACGCTGCTGGCAAGCGGGGTGGGCAGCATCCTCTTCATCGCCTTCGGCATTGCATTCCTGCGCCAATGGGGCCTGGCGTTCAACCCCGACCCGGAGGCGCTGTCCACCCGCGTGGATGCCGAACATCCGGATCTGTACTTCTACCTCTCGGCGTGCGCCGGCGCGGCGACGCTGCTTTTGCTGCTCGCCGGCACGGTCCTGCCCGGCCGGGGCCCAGCACGGCGCTCCGGCTACCCGTCGCGTCGACCAGCGGCGGCGTCCCGGCGCCCGGCGCCGCGCAGGCCAGCAGCCCGGCCGTCCACCCCGCGTGCCTCGGCCCCCCGCGCTTCCGCACCGAGGGCGGCACCCAGGTCAGCGGCGTCCCGCCCGGCAGCACCTCGTCCTGCCGCGCCCCGGTCCTCGGCCGCACCTCGTTCCGCGGCGCCAAAGCCGGCCGCACCCCGCGCTTCAGCGCCCCGCGCTGCTTCACCCCGGACCTCGGCCGCCCGAACCCCCGCGCCGGCAGCCAAGCGTCCGTCGTCGTCCAAACCGGCGGCAAAGCTGCCGCCGAAGCCCCCGGCCAAGCCCTCCACCCGGCGCTGACGGGCCGTCCGCGGCCCAGGCGCCCGGAGCACCGCGATTGCCACCCCGGCGAGGAGCAACAGCCCGCCCGCCACTTCCGCCGGCGAAGGCACCTCGGACAGCACCAGCCACGCGGTGGTCATCCCCACCACCGGGACCAGCAGCGTGAACGGCACCACGGCGGAGGACGGGTACAGCCCCAGCAGCCGGTTCCAGATGCCGTAGCCCACGAGGGAGCCGAAAGCTGCGGTGTAGACGGCACTGAGGATCGACGCCGGCTGCAGGTCCAGCAGCGCCCCCGACACCGCGCCGGGCCCGTCTACCAGCAGCGAGAGTCCGGCCAGCGGCAGGGGCACCACGGCCCCGGACCACACCACGAGCCCCAGCCCCGAGGCGGCCTTCGCCTTGCGGGCCACAACGTTGCCCGCGGCCCAGGACAGTGCCGCGGCGAGCACAATCAGCAGGGGCAGAAGCGGGGCCACCAGGCTCCGGCCGACCGCCACCACGGACAGGCCAGCGATCCCGAGCACGACGCCGGCCAACTGCCGGCGGGTGGGCCGCTCGCCAAGGATCCCGGCCGCCAGCAGCACCGTCAGCAGCACCTGCGCCTGCAGCACGAGAGAGGCCAGCCCGGCGGGCATGCCAAGCGCCATCGCCAGGTAGAGCAGCCCGAACTGGCCCGCGCTCATCAGCAGGCCGACACCGATGATGGCCTTCAAGCTCACGTCAGGCTTGCGGATGAAGAAGATGCAGGGAACCACCACCAGGGTGAAGCGCATGGCGACGAACAGGAGCGGCGGCATCTGCGCGCCGCCCCCGGGGTTCAGGCCAAGGTCGATGGCGACGAAGTTGATGCCCCACAGGACCGCAACCAGCAGGGCAAGCGCGGAGTGGCGGGGGGTCATCGCGCGAGCGGCCCCCGCCATTCCGGCGCGTCAGAGATTGCGTGGCCGTTCGCCGTGTGGGCCCTCGGTGTCATGCCGCTCCGCAGCCGTGTCCTCGCGGATCCCGGCGGCACCGCCCGCCTCGGCCGGCCGCTCGCGGCCGGCCCGGTCCCGGCGCAGCTCCTCTTGGGGCGCCGCGTCCGGGTGGCGGGCGTCCAGGTGCTCGGTGTCGTGGTGGCCGGCGTCGCCGCGCTCGGTGACGACGACGTCAGGATCGACTTCGTCGGCCCGGCGAAGCTGGTCCTCGGCGCCGGCGCGGACGGTTTGGGCTTCCTGCTGCGTCCCGCGCGCCTGCATGCGGAGGCGTTCGGCTTCGACTTCGGCTGCCTTCGCGTCGGCTTCCGCCCGGGCCGCCTTCGCCTCGTGCTCCCGCGCGGCAAGCTGGTCGGCTTCCGCTTTTTCGCGCATTTCTGCGGCCCGGTTCCTGTCCGCGTCAGTCTTGCGCTTGCGGCTGAAGTAAATTGCTCCTGCGACGATCGCGAGTACCACCACGACGCCGACGATGATCCCTACGAGCTGTCCTGAATCCACGCTGATCCACCTTTTCCCTCGGTCACTAAGACAACACCGGCAGTAAAAGCAATAACAGCATCAGTAAACAACACAATCAGCACGCAGGCCATCAATCCGGAAGCCCGCCGGCCTGCTATTTTGCCCGCGGCACCTTGAAGTGCGTCAGCCGGGCGTCCTGACCGTCGAGCTCGGCCCACGGCTTCTCCGTCTCGAAGACCGTCAGGCCACTGGTGGGATAGCGGGTGGCCGCATCCATGTAGGCGTCATGGTTGGAGTCCCGGGACGCGAGATGCATGGCCAGGTCCTGCACGCCGGGCATGTGGGCGATCACCATAAGCGTCGTGACCGTGTCCGGAACGTGGTTGATGACCGCCAGCATGCGCAGGGCCGAAGCGCCGTACAGTCCGTCCTCGAGTTTCGGCGTCGGGGCCTTGTCCCCCAGTTCACTGCACACCCAGGTGCAGGTCTGCCTGGTCCGCAGGGCGCTCGAGCACAGGATGAAATCCGGCACCACACCGTGCTTGAGAAGCCATTTGCCCGCCAGCGGCGCCTCGCGGTGTCCGCGCTCTTCCAACGGCCGCTCATGATCGGCGACGCCGCCGGGCCAGTCGGCCTTGGCGTGCCGCATGAGCACCAGACGTTTGATGTGATGCGCGCTCATGGCTCAATCCTAGTGCGGCCCGGATCCGCCACGGGCGCGCATCACCTCAGTCCCTTCAGTCGTCCAGGACGAAGGTCACCTCGAGGACCACGTGCCAGGCCACGACGGCGCCGTCGCTGATTTCGACCTTCTGCTCCTTCACCCACGCCCCCGTGACATTGCGCAGGGTCTTGTTGGCCCGGTCGACGCCCTCCTTAATGGCGGCATCAAACGAGGTCTTCGAATTGGCGCTCAGGGTAGTAATACGTGCAACAGACATGTTTCCTCCCAATAGTCGGATCGACGGGACCGAGACTACGCCCAAAGGAAGGAATCACAACAGGGCCAACAGCCGCGGAGGCACGTACTCCGTCGCCCGGACCATCCGAGGCGGCCAAAGCGTGGTGCGAGGGCGCTGTAGCGCAGCGGCACATCCCGAAAGCGCCGTTATTGCGTGAGCGCCGCCGTCGGATCCCTGACCGAGCCCTGCGAGGGTAGGGGACGGCGGCGCGAGCGCAGGCGCCGAGGGATCGTGCCGCGAAAGCGAAAGCGCCCGCCCCCACCAGGGACAGGCGCTTCGCAAATAGGCTAAGGCTAGATGGAGTACTCCGGAGCGGCCCAGACTACGACTTCGGGGTGCTCGTAGAACCGGTATCCCTGGCCGCGCACGGTCCGCACGGTGTTGGCCAGGCGTCCGAGCTTCGAACGCAGGCGGCGGATGTGGACGTCGATGGTCCGCTCGTTGGGAACCTCTTCGGCATTGCGCCACAGGCCCTCGAGCAGCTCATCGCGGCCCACGGTGCGGGTGCCGTTCTCCACGAGGTAGTTGAGGAGCTCGAATTCCTTGAACGTCAGGTTCAGCGATTCGCCGTCGAGCGCCACTTCACGGCGGGCGAGGTCGATCAGCACACCGGACGGGCGCGGATCCTGCGGCTGCTGGAGCCGGGCGTTCTCGGCGCGCTGGCGGGCGCCGGCGGTCGGATCGCCGAAGGTGGAGCGGACGACGTCGAGCGCGGACCCCGGGGCGGATGCCGGGGCGACGGCGACGGCGGCGTAGCTTTCGGCGCCGGCGACCAGCGACTGGGCGTAGGCGCGGATTTCCTGCGCCAGCTTGGCAATGGAGGTCCCGGCAGCCGCGGCGGTTTCCTCATCGATGCCCATGTAAAGGACAAAGCCGCGGGCCACATTGTCGTTGGGCACGGGGCGGACCGGGCTGCCGTTGCCGGGGGCGATCACCGGAGTCGGCGCGGTGGCCGGGGCCAGCTCGGCGGCGGGGACGGCGCGCAGCTGTCCGTACGAGTTGGGATTGTAGCCCTGGGCGGCGTAACCGGGGGCGGGGAAGCTGTTGCCTGCTCCCGCGGGGCCGTAGCTCGGGCGGCCGCCAAAGCCCTGGCGAAGGCCGGATGCCTGGCCGGCCTTGTTGGCGTTACGGACGGAGATGTGGACGTATCCGGATGCAACTGACATGGAATGCTTACCTCAATGTGAATGGCCGTCATCGCGGCTCGAATGCTTAAGTTCCCCGCAATGAGAACTGGGGAGGGGCGCCCGACGCTGGGCTGGGAGCGAATGCCTAGAAACGTTCTGGGGTGGAGAAGTTAGGCGTGCATTCGACAACAGCGCATCTCGGTACCAGCTGGTGCGCTGATCCAGGAAGCTGCGGCTGCAGGTGCTGTTGAGTTCTTGTTCACATTTGAAGTGTGCAACGTAACAATAAGAACTAGCAAGTAACAATGGACCCCAAAGTCCGCATTGTGAGACAAAACGGGAGTTTGTAGCGCAAGTCACAATTCTGGCGAGTCAAGGAAGTGTGCTTTATTATTGCCGAACGAACGGTCGGTTCCCGGGTTCTGTCGAAGATTATTCGCCACGTCACCTCGTCGGCCGGAAATCGTTCACGGTAAGGCGCGGCAGCAAAATCAGGGGCCCTGGACGCCCGCAACTTTCCCGTCCGCGGGCCGGACAAGGGCCAAATCCGGCGGACCGACTGGTCCAGCTCGCTAAGCTGTGATTCACAGCTGGCGCACAGGATCCCCAAAGCCATCCCCTACTGCCGGATTGGAGAGTTGTCGCATGGCCACCTCGCACTCCATGACCAACAACCTGCCCCACCTCACGCACCCGGACGGCTCCCCCATCCGCGCCCTGGTAGTGGATGACGAACCCAGCCTCTCGGAGCTCATGAGCATGGGGCTGAGGATGGCCGGCTGGTCCGTGGCGGTGGCGGCGGACGGTCCGACGGCGGTGAAACTCGCCAAAGAGTTCCGCCCGGACGTGCTTGTCCTGGACGTAATGCTCCCCGGCTTCGACGGCGTCGAACTGCTGGGCCGGATCCGGGCCTTCGCGCCGGAGGTCCCCGCGTTGTTCCTGACCGCCAAGGACGCCGTCCAGGACCGGATCACCGGCCTGGCAGCGGGCGGCGACGACTACGTGACCAAGCCGTTCAGCATGGAAGAGGTCCTGCTGCGGCTGCACCGGCTGGTCCAGCGCTCCGGCGTCGCGGCCATGGACACCGCCGAGCTCGTGGTCGGGGACCTCGTCCTGAACGTGGACACCCGGGAAGTGACCCGCGCCGGGGAGGAACTTCATCTGACCGCCACCCAGTTCGAACTGCTGCGCTACCTAATGGAAAACCCCAAACGCGTGGTCAGCAAGGCGCAGATCCTGGACCGCGTTTGGGACTACGATTTCGGCGGCCAGGCCAACATCGTGGAGCTCTACATCTCCTACCTCCGCAAAAAGGTCGACGCGGTCCACCCGCCGATGATCCACACCGTGCGCGGCGCCGGGTATGTCCTGAAACCGGCGGACTAGTCCGTGGCAACTCCCGCCCGAGACTCCGGCACCGGCCGGGACTGGCGCAGCCCGTCCACTTGGCACCTGCGCACACGACTGGTCCTGCTCGCCATGGCCCTGCTCGTTGCGATCTGCGGCGCCGTCGGGCTGGTCAGCTACGCCTCGATGGATCTGTTCCTGACGAAACAGCTGGACTCCCAGCTGGACCAGGCCTCCGAACGGGCGCGGGAGTTCGGCCGTCCCGGCCCCGGCAACGGCGAGGGGCGCCGGGATCCGCTGGAAGCACGCGGCCAGGCGGTGGGCACCCTCAACGCCCGGATCCTCGGAGACGCCGTCACCAGCGCCGGCTTCCTCGCCGACGACGCCACCCGGAAGGCGCTCTCCGCCGACGACGCCGGCGTCCTGCTGGCGCTCACCCCCGGCGCACTCCCCGTTGACCGGACCCTGTCCAGCGGCGCCTACCGGCTGGTCGCGGCGCAGACACCGTACGGCGATGTGATCGTTACCGGCCTGCCCCTGAAGGACAAACAGAACACGCTGGCTTCACTGGTCTGGACGATGGTCCTGGTCTCCGCCGGCGGGCTGGTGGTGATCGGGCTGGCCGGAACGGCGCTGATCCGGCGGACCATGAAACCGCTGGAGCACCTGTCCGAGGTGGCCACCAAGGTCTCCCGCCTCCCGCTCGACGCCGGCGAGGTTGCCCTGGCGGTGCGGGTGCCGGAGGCGGCCGCCAATCCCGGCACGGAGGTGGGCAGCGTGGGCTATGCCCTGAACCAGATGCTGGACAACGTTTCCAGCGCGCTGGAGGCGCGGCAGCAGAGCGAGATGAAGGTGCGGCAGTTCGTTGCCGACGCGTCCCACGAGCTGCGGACCCCGCTGACGGCCATCCGCGGCTACACGGAGCTGATGCGTATGACCGAGCACTTCACCCCGGACGGCCAGAAATCCCTCGCCCGCGTGCAGAGCCAGTCGGAACGGATGACCACCCTCGTGGAAGACCTGCTCCTGCTTGCCCGCCTCGACGAGGGCCAGCCGCTGAAGTTCAGCGACGTGGACCTCTCGCAGCTCGCGATCGAGACGGTCAGCGACGAGAAGGTCATGGCCCCGGACCGCCTCTGGCAGCTGGAGCTCGCCGAGGAGCCCGTGGTGGTGCGGGGTGACGCCGCCCAGCTGCACCAGGTGCTCGCGAACCTGCTCTCCAACGCGCGCAAGCACACCAAACCCGGCACCACCGTGACCACGGGGGTGAAGTGCGCCGACGACGGCAGCGCGGTCGTCACGGTGACGGACAACGGCACCGGAATTGCCCCTGAATTCGTGGACCGGGTGTTCCGCCGCTTTGCCCGGGCGGACGCGTCCCGCCGGAACCCTGTCACGGCCGCGGCACCCGTCGTCGCAGTTCCGGCGCCGGAACCGGCCCCGGCGAGGGTGCGCGGCGGAGCCGCCGCCCCCTTGACCTCCCCTGTTCCGGCCGCGACGGCGGAGGGCACCAGCGGCCTGGGGCTGTCCATTGTGCAGGCCATCGTCGAAGCCCACGGCGGCACCGTCGCTGTCACGTCCCGGCCCGGCCGCACGCAGTTCACCGTCCGCCTCCCCGCGCCATCTGCGGCGGGATAGTAGGAGCAAGCAACCACGCCGCCAACTATGGCCGCCGTTACCTAAATGTGACTTTCGCGGGAAAGTCCGGTATCGTTCTAGAGTGCGGCCATCGACCTGGCCGCATATCCGGTTTGACGCCAAACTCTGCCGCTTCCCGGATTCCGATGGATTAGGCAGAGGCGGGGGACCCAGAGTTCCCGGGCATTCTCCATCCATGCACCCTTGGGGTTAAGCCGCCACGTTGAGATTCCGTGCGGCCGGATTTTTTGCATCCGAACCCGACAGCTAACTCCGTAGGCGTTGAGAGGCAAACATGACTGAATTCAAGGTACCCATGCGCCCAGAAGGCGCTAAACAGACAGCTGAAGCCGACGTCGCGCGCCACCGCGCCGAGCCGGCCAAGCGCACGGCCCTGTCCCGGATTGGCTCCGGCCCCGGCACCAAGGGCAAGCGCGCCGCCGTGGTAGCCACCGCCCTCGCGGTCCTGCTGGGCGCAGGCGCCGCGGGCCAGGCTTCCAACACCTCGGCCCACACGGAGGCCGCGTCCAAGGACGCGTCGTTGCAGAAGCTGGAGTTCGAACAGGTCGGCAGCAACTCCCCGGCCTCCCCCTCCACCGGCACCGTGGACGCCAAGGCCTCCGAGGTCAAGCCGGCCGAGGCCCCGGCACCCCCGGCCCCGCCCGCGCCGGCCGCTCCCGCTCCCGCCGCGGTCCCGGTGCAGCCGGTCGCCATCGACGATCCCGCCGGCGCGCAGGCCTATGCCGCCGCGCAGCTGCCCGCCCATGGCTGGGCCGCCAGCGAAATGCAGTGCCTGCAGAAGCTGTGGACCAAGGAGTCCGACTGGAAGACCACCGCCACGAACCCCAGCAGCGGCGCCTACGGCGTGGTCCAGTCCCTGCCTGCCGAGAAGATGGCAAGCGCCGGCGCGGACTACCGCACCAACTACCGGACCCAGATCAACTGGGGCCTGAAGTACGTGCAGGACCGCTACGGCTCGCCGTGCGGCGCCCTGAACTTCCACTACGCGAACAACTGGTACTAAGAAAGCCGCCACCCGGGCCCCGGCGGAAAGCGAGGCCCCGGATTCAATGAATCCGGGGCCTCGCGTGCGCCTGCCCCCGCGGCGGCCGGGCCGCCTGGCAGCGGCCGCCCTGGCGGGTTACGCGTTCGGCCGGTCGGGGAGGTACTGCACCCCCCATTTGTTGCCGTCGGGATCCGCGAAGTAGACAAAGTGCCCCCAGTCCTGGACATCGATGTCGCTGACGTCCACACCGTTGTCCTTGAGCTGCTTATGGGCGGCCTCGATGTCATTGACCACCAGCTGGAGGCCCGGGGCGGTGCCGGGCGGGGCATCGTTGAGACCCTCGCCGATCGCAATCGAGCAGCCGGAGCCCGGCGGGGTCAGCTGGACGAAGCGGATGCCTTCTGAGGGGCGCTCGTCGTAGTCGGCGTTGAAGCCCACCTGGTTGACGTAGAAATCCTTGGCCCGGTCCACGTCGGACACCGGGACAAACACGAGTTCAAGTTTCCAGTCCATGGGCACAGGCTAGTCCCGGGCGCTGTCCGCCGGAACCCTTGACCGGCCGCGGAGCTAGCCTGCGATGCCGTAGAGGCGGTCGCCGGCGTCGCCCAGGCCGGGGACAATGTAGGACTTCTCGTTGAGCTTCTCGTCGATCGAGGCCAGCACAATCGTCACGTTGGCCTCCGAGAGTTCCTCTTCCAGCTTGGCCAGGCCCTCCGGGGCGGCCAGCAGGCAGATGCACGTGACGTCCGAGGCGCCGCGTTTGAACAGGAACTTGATGGCTTCACGCAGGGTGCCGCCGGTGGCCAGCATGGGGTCCAGGACGAAGATCTGGCGGTCCGTCAGGTCCTCGGGGAGGCGCTCGGCGTAGGTGATGATGTCCAGGGTCTCTTCGTCCCGGGCCATGCCCAGGAAGCCGACCTCGGCCGTGGGGACCAGTTTGGTCATGCCCTCGAGCATGCCGAGACCGGCGCGCAGGATCGGGACCACCAGCGGGGTGGGCTTGGTGAACGCCGTGCCGATCGTGGTGCTGACCGGCGTCTCGATGGTCACGGGTTCGGTGCGGACGTCGCGGGTTGCCTCGTAGGCAAGGAGCGTGACGAGCTCCTCAGTGAGCTGGCGGAAGACCGGGGACGGGGTGTTCTTGTCCCGCAGAACGGTGAGCTTATGGGCGACCAGCGGGTGGTCCACAACGAGAGTGCGCATGGGTCAAAACTATCACCCGGACGTGGAGGACCGTCCCGCCGGGCCGGGGGTATCGGCGTCGCCCGTTCCGCCGCGAAGGCTGCTCTCTGGGGCGGGGTCGCGCAGGTGGGCCTCGTTGTCGAATGTCGGTGCGGGGCCGGTGTGTTCCCGGTGCCTCAGCACATGGAAGAGCCGGTGGGCCAGAATCACGATCCCCACCCAGCCCAGCCCGATCACCCAGCCGATGATCACGTCGGTCATCCAGTGGTGGCCCAGGTAGACCCGGCTCATGCCCATGGCGAAGATGAAGATCGCACCGGCTGTGATGAAGCCGACCCTGGCGAGCGTGCGTCTCACCTGCAGGCAGGCGAGGTAGACCACCAGCCCGATCACCACGGTGGTGTTCAGGGTGTGGCCGCTGGGGAACGACGGCGAGGTCTCGTAGGGCGGCACCGCGTCGACGTGGTCCGGACGCGTCCGGCCGATCAGTTTCTTGCCGAGCGACGTGGCGGTGACCGACACGGCGGCGGCGCCTCCGATCAGGATCAGCGGCCGCCAGGTCCGGGAGACCCAGATCAGCCACGCCGTCAGGATGCTGGCCAGGATCGGCATGCCGATGCCGCCGCCGATGTTGGTGAAGCCGGTGACGAAGGAGTCCAGGCCCGGACTGCGCAGCTGCTCCATGTAGGAGAGCATCGGCTTGTCCAGGTTGGCCAGGCCCGCGTCGTCCACGACGTTGTCATAGACCTCCGCGCTGGTGAGCGCCAGGGCGACAATGACGATGCCGCCGATCAGCATCGTGATCCACAGCGCGGCGTACGGCACCACCCACTTGCCCCAGCGCCGCATCAGCCAGCTTTCAGTCCTGGTGCTCACTGCTGTCTCCCGACTTCCCGGTGCACTTTGATGGTGCACAGCCTGCTTAGGATCGAAACTACCATTGACCCATGACTACTCCCGAGCCCCGGCATGCGGAATGGATGGGCCTGGCCCTCGCCGAAGCGCGCCGGGCGCTGGCCACCGCGGACGTGCCGATCGGCGCCGTCGTGATCGGCCCGGACGGGTCGGTGCTCGGCACTGGACGCAACGAGCGGGAAGCGCTCGGGGATCCGACGGCGCACGCCGAAATGGTGGCCATCCGCGAGGCAGCGGCCCGGCTGCGCGCCCGCCGCGCCCTGCAAGGCCTGGGCGACGACGGCTGGCGGCTGGAGGACTGCACCCTGGTGGTGACGCTGGAGCCGTGCGCCATGTGCGCCGGCGCCGTGGTGCTGGCCCGGATTCCGCGGGTGGTTTTCGGTGCCTGGGATGAGAAGGCCGGGGCCGCCGGCTCCGTGTTCGACATCCTGCGCGAACGTCGGCTCAACCACTGGGTGGAGGTGTACGGCGGCGTCCGGGAGCAGGAGTGCGGTGCGCTGCTGCGGGACTTCTTCGCCGGCCACCGTGGCGCCTGAGGCTACCGCTCCGCGGTAGCCGTGGTGGAGGCCCGCAGCGCGTCGATCCGTTTCTGCCGGGACGACGGCGAATCCAGGCTGAAGGCCCGGAAGTCGCCCAGGTCCTCCTTGATCCAAGCCTCCACCTCGGCGATCCGCCGGGCCACAGCCGGTGTGGTCGCACCGAACACCCAGGCGGCGAGCCGTTCCTGGCCGGGGTCGTACTGCCACAGCCCGATGATCCGGCCGCGGTCAAGGATGGGATGGTCCGGCAGGTCTGCCTGCAGCGCGAGCCGGCCCAGCGCTTGTTTGTCCCGGTCCTGCTCGGCCAGCAACTCCGCCGCGTTCCGGCGCAGCAGCACCAGCGAATCGGTCCCGGCGAGCAGCTGGATTTGTTCTTCGGCAGGTTCCTCGAAGGCGGCGAGGCGTTCGACGTCGTCGGGCAGCATCCAGAGCGGGTCCCCGCCGACGGCGGTGGCGACCTCGACGGCGCCGAGGGCGGCGAGCGCGGCTTTGCTCTGCGCGACGGTGAAGCCGGTGAACCACTGCGACTGCTTGAACGTGGCCCCTCCCGTCCAGCCGAGATAGCGCCGGATCAGTTCGGCACGGATCTCCTCGTCGCTGAGATCGCTGGGTGCCAGGTTCCAGGGTTCATAGGCGTAGCGCTGCTGGTCGAGCCGGCCGGCGGCGGGGACACGGCGGATCCGCCCGTCCGCCTGCAGGATGCCGAGCGCGGTGGGCAGCGTGGTGGCAGCGCCCTTCTTCTTGCCCTCCTCGCCGAGGCTGCGCACCGAATCGCCGAGTTCGTCCTTAAGCTGCCGCGGGTCCAGCGGGACGCCCGCTTCTGCCAGGACGTGCAGCACCTGCTCCTCGAGCAGCGCGATCTCGCCGCGGTCCACCCCGAGCCGGCCCACCACCTTGAAGGTTGCTTCGGCCGGATCCCGTCCCAGCCGCAGTGCCCAGGCGAAGTCGTCCCGGCCGAGCACATAGGTGCAGCCGCGCGCCGTCGGGAGTTCCAGGATCCGGTGGGCCTGGACGTCGGCGTCCACCTGCGCGCGCCGGATGCCGGCCCGGGCGAAGAGCGTGAGGTACGGGTTGGCGCCGCCCACGGACCGCGCCCAGCCGGCCCGGGCGAGGACCTGTTCGGCCGTGCACCCGGCCAGCGAGCCGTCCAGGCCCTGCCGGTGCCACGACCAGGCGCGGAGCCGCCCGGGGGTGAGGCTCGCGGCGGGTGGCAGCTGCACGGTCATCGGCTCGGTGGTCATGGGGTCATTCTCCACCAGGAGTTGCCGTTTTGGGCCGTGGCATCGACAACTGCTGCCGGCCGGCGGGGTGGGGCTGGGGCTCAATTCCGAGGATCGCCAGGACGGCCCGCGCCGTGGCGTCCCAGCCGGGGAGGTGCTCCCGGGCGGCCAGTGCGGCGTCCCGCCACTGCGCGCGGAGGGCAGGTTCGGTGAGCCAGCGGCGGAGCACGGCGGCCAGCGGGGCCGGGTCTTCGGCGAGCGCGACGGCGGTGCCCGGCAGTGCGGTGGTGCCGGCGGCGCTTTCGGCGACGGCGCTCCCCGCGGGCGCCGCAGGGGTTCCTGCGGCGAGCGCCTCGACGGCGCCGGTGCCCTGCCGCACGATCACGGGAATGCCCCGGGCCAGGGATTCGGTGACCACCAGCCCGTAGGTTTCGGCCCGTGAGATCAGCAGGCTGAGGTTGGCGGCGGCCCATTCGGCGTCCAGTGCGGCTCCGCGCAGCTCCCCCGGCAACCGGACGCGCCCCGCCAGGCCCAGTGCCACCGTTTCCCGCCGGAGCAGGGCGGCGTAGGCCGGGTCCGCCGTGTCCGAGCCGGCAAAGGACGCCGTCCAGGGCAGATCCGTGAGCCCTGACAGGGCGTGCAGCAGGAGCAACTGGTCCTTGTTGGGCAGCAGCGCGGCGACCGCGAGCAGGTGCGGCGGCTCGGAGCCGGCGGCCGGCGGGGCGGGCGCCGTGCCCGGCAGCGCCACCCTGAGCCCGCCGACCCCGTGCCGCCCGTGCCGCCGGCGCAGGTCCGCCGCCGCCGAGCCGCTGGTGCAGATCACCCCGGCGGCGGCCTGCAGGGCGCGGCGCTCCAGCTCCCGGTGGGTGCCGAGCGGCATGTGCAGCAGGATCCAGGCCGGCATCCCCGCCGCGGCCGCCGCTTCCAGCTCATCCGGCGCCCCGCAGGCCACCAGGCCGTCCACAAGGGTGACCCTGCCGCCGTCGGCGTCGGTGAGCAACCGGCCGAACCGCCGCCGGTCGGCCGGGCTGCCCAGGGGCCAGTCGCCGCCGGCCTCGCAGGCCTCCGCCGCCACGCCGAGGGCCGCGACGGCGCGCAGCAGTGCGGAGTTGTAGGCGTTGCCGCCGGAGTTGTGGCGCACGTTGCCTGGCAGCACCAGGCGGAGGGCGGCCGGTTCCACGGGCTGCTAGCCGGCGTCGAACTCGAGCGAGTAGCTGGCCCAGGCGTCCGGGGTTTCGCGCAGCGTGACGTCGAGGCCTGCGAGCGCCTGCCCGTCGGTGCCGACGCGGATCTTGGCGGCGACGGCGTCGGCGATGTACTGGGCCAGGGCCTCGGTGGTGCTGAGTTTGCCGGCGAAGTCCGGGTGCTCGTCCAGGTTTTTGTAGTTCAGGTCCGCGAGAACGGCGTCCAGCACGTCGCCGGCTTCGCCGATGTCCAGCACGATCGAATCCCCGTTCAGCGTCCGACGCCGGAAGGTCACCTCCGTGACGAAGGTGGCTCCGTGCAGTCCCTGGGCGGGGCCGAAGGCCGGGCGCGGCAGGCTGTGGGCGATCATGAAATTGCGGCGGACGGTCAGGCTGAACACGGTTTACCTCGTGGTTTCTGTTGCGGGGGCATCGTCGGCGGGGTATTCGATGACGTGGCAGAGCGCGTGGAGACTGCTGTCGGAGAGGCGCTGGACGACGTCGGGCAGCGCGCTGAAGGCGGACGTGCCGGTGAGGAAGGTGTCGAAGACCGGGTCGGCCAGCAGCGAGACGGCCAGCTCGAGCCGGTCCGCGGTGGTGCGGCGGTGCCGGCGGGCGCGGGCCACGACGCCCACCTGGCTGGCGCGGATGGAGAGCCTCCGGGCGTGGAAGTCCTCCCCCAGCGGCAGGGTGATCCGGCGGTCCGCGTACCAGGACATCTCGATGATCTCGCCCTCGTCGCCCACCAGTTGCAGGGCGCGTTCGAGACCGGCCTGCGAGGCGGAGCAATGGATCACGATGTCGCAGTCCGGCAGTGCGTCGTCGGGGTGGCAGAAGTCGACGCCGAGGGTATCGGCGAAGGCGCGCTTGGCGGGGTCGACGTCGATCAGTTGCAGCCTGCCCAGCGGGAAGGACCTGAGGAGTTTGGCCACCATGCCGCCGACGAGCCCCGCACCAATGACGGCAACCCGGTCGCCGAGACGCGGCCCGGCTTCCCAGAGTGCGTTGACCGCGGTTTCCACGGTGCCGGTGAGCACCGCGCGGCGGGCCGGGACGTTCTCCGGGACGACGGTGAGTGATTCGACCGGGACGACGTAGCGGTCCTGGTGCGGGTGCAGGCAGAAGACGGTCTTGCCCACCCAGTCCGCGGGGCCGTCCTCGACGACGCCGACGGAGAGGTAGCCGAACTTCACCGGCGACGGGAAGTGGCCTTCCTGGTGGGGGGCGGCCATTTCCTCCGCGATGCATTCGGGCACGCGGGCGTGGTGCACCACCATCTCGGTGCCCTTGCTGATGCCGGAGTAGAGCGCGCACACGAGTGCCTCTCCGTGACCGGGCGCCGGCAGTTCCTCGCGCCGGAGTTCGCCCTGCTCCGGGCCGACGGTCCAGTAGGCGGTTGAGGTTGCCTGGTTGGGGCTGGTCGAGGTGCTCATCTTGCTTACGAATCTAGTGCCGCTGGCGGGCCGGGGGAAGCTTAGGCGCCGTGGGGCGGGGCCCGGGGGGCGCTTCCGCCGGCCGTTTTGGGGTTGGGCGCCTTGCTCCGGTACCCTAGTAAGGTTGGTGACGTGTCCGAGCGGCCGAAGGTGCAACACTCGAAATGTTGTTTGGTGTAAAAGCCAACGTGGGTTCAAATCCCACCGTCACCGCCAGTGAAAACCCCCGGGAAACCGGGGGTTTTCTGCATTCTGCCGAGCTTTCGCTCATCGCCGGTGGTTGCAAGTGGTGGCAGCCGGAGCCGTCATCTTGAGCGCGGGCGGGGAAAGCTGAGCTCCACGGGAGCCGCCATGAGAATATCGTCCCGGGCGATGCCTAGAACCGTGGGCTGGATCCCTGCTGCCGGCCAAGCAACAGCCAAAGCAACCTCTGCAGGTACCGGATCGGGCACTCTGACCCAGTAGGAGATGTCCCATCGGCCCATGCCACCGCCGCCGGATTGGACTTCGACCGGAACCCGCACAGCTTCATCACCCGGGCTTTCCGCGCCTTTAAGGAGGACTTCAACGACGAAACCTCCGGGAACAGGCTCCGGACGCGGAACTTTTTGTGCGCCTGGACCATTCAACGGCAGATCAGGAGCGCTGAAGATCTGAAGCGTGAAGTAGAGCGCCCCGGGAAGGGCCTGCATGGCCCTGAGAGCTATCACCGCGTTTTCCCCCTCGGCGAGGGTGACGTCATAACCCGCTAAGGGTGCCGAGAGCACCATGCGCGGGAAGGCTGCGGACGAGCCGCCAGGGTCCTCTGTTGGGGGATTCATGGAAAGCTCCGAACCTGGTCAGTAGAAACTTCTCGTGTCATGCAGCGGCATGCGCCGCGACTTCGCCCGGCAGGCTTCGCTGTGTCCACTAGGAGTACACAGAGCTGCAACCAGACTCTGGCAAAGAGTAACTGAAGGGGATCCTGCCGGGGCGCCGGATGGACGCAGCCCGAGTCGCGATTATGACGACAGGTTCGCGGGGTTGGTTGACGCCGGTTCAGCCCCCGGGCCAAACTGGCGTCGTGAGCGAAGCGGAGAAAGAAGTCATTATCCGTGCAGTCATCGATCGCCTGTCGGCCCGTTTTCCGGAGGCGCCCCGGCCGCACATCGCCGGCATCGTCGGTGAGGAGTACGAATCCTTGGCGGACGGCCGAATCAGGAGCTACATCCACCCTGATTGAGAATGGCGCCAGAAATCGGCTCCATCGGGAATTCACCGCCGAGCCCTCCGAGCACCTCTTCTAATCCCCTCAGCGGCTCCTTTGTGCGCTAGCGGGGATAGTGGTCCCAGGCCCGGAGGCGGCGGAGAAGGCTGCGTTTCTTCTGCGTGTGGTCTTTCATGCGGCCCAGGATGCCAGCGAGCATGGTGATGGCCTCGTTGATAAACGGTCCCTTGTTGAGCATCACGCATTCGGCGCGCTGGGCCATCGCGGCGTCGGTGACTTCGGCCCGGGACGGCTGACCGGTGCGGGCCAGGGTGTCCAGCACCTGGGTCGCCCAGATCACCGGTATGTGGGCGGCTTCGCAGAGCCAGAGAATTTCCTCCTGGACCTCTGCGAGCCGTTCGAATCCTGCCTCCACGGCGAGGTCGCCGCGGGCGATCATGACGCCGACGTCGGCCCACTTCATCAATTCCAGGAGGATTTCCGGCAGCGCTTCAAACGCGGCCACCGTCCCGATCTTGAGCATGATGTCCAGGTTCCGGTCCGCTTCCGCGTCCAGGTGTCTCAGCAGGTCCCGGACGTCGGCGTCGCTGCGGACAAAGGACATGCTGACGATGTCGGCCAGTTCCTTGACGTGTTCGAGATCGGCTAGGTCCTGCTCCGTCAGCGCCGGGACTGTGAGGCGCGTGTCGGGAAGATTGATTCCCTTTTCAGCCCGGAGCCGGGAGCCCCGTGGAGCCGCGGAGACAATCTTCGCTGTCAGTTCGCCGTCCCTGACGTCGGTGATCACCCCGCCAATTTTTCCGTCGTCAAGCCAGATCCTTTCCCCGGGATTCGCATTCACGAAGACGCCCGGGAGGGTACAGCCTATTTGGTGAAGTCCTTCGGTGTGGCTGTCGGCGGGAGTCAGGTCACTGCTGAGGATGACCGTGTCACCCCGGTGGATCATGAGGCACTGCTCAAGTGCGGGCAGATCGCCGACAATGGTGGACGGCCACTCTTCGCGGCGGGCCTTCCTTTCGGCCGACGGGTCGGGAACTGCGTGGAGCCTGGTTCCGGGGATGAAGTAGCTGGTGTCGTGGAGGACTGCCAGGCACCCGTCCGGCCCGGCCTGTTCCTCCACGACGAGCGTGCGGCCTGCTCCTCTGGCATCGTCGAAGACTATCTTTTGGCCTTCGCGCAGGGCCGCCGCCCAGTTCTCATCCAGCACGGGAATCACCGGAACCGCCGGACTCGCCCCCGTCTGCTTTCCAAGCCATACGTGGGCTGGCGCCGTCACCGCGCCGGTATCGTTCCGGACCGGCTTGACGCGCAAGACACAGGGGCCCGGGCGGACCGGTCCGGTCCGAAGCTTAGGCCCGGCTAGATCCATCGAGACCAGGCATCGCCCGCCCGTGGATTCTTCCGCGGCATGGATGTTGGCGACCATTTGCCGCCATAGCTCCGGGTTGTCGTGGGCGCAGTTGATGCGGGCCAGGTCCATACCCCGTTCCATCATGCCCAGGACGATGTCCGGGTCCGAGGCGGCTTCGCTGGGCAGCGTGACCATAATCCTCGTGCCGCGGTCCTCCGGTTCCGGCCCCAGGAGGTTTACGGCGTTTCGGGCGAGCAGCCCTTCACCGTCGAAGGGATCCGTCGCTGCGTGCGGCAGGTCAGTCGGGGCCACCAGCCGCGCCAAAGTCCTCGCGAGCGTGCCGACGCCATTCAGGACAGCCGATTCGGTGCGCCCCAATGAGGAGAGTCCGTGCTTCGCCAGCGCTGATTGGAGGTCCCGAATGTCATGCCTGCGCAGCTCCGCGTAGTGAATGAGGTTCCTCGCGCTGTCGCGGTGGCGGGGAAGTACCGCCGCAATCCTTTCACTCTGCCATCTTTCGGCGTGCCTGAGGTTTCGTTGCAGCCGGGATACATCCTCCAGCAATGCGCGGAGTTCCTGGATCTCAGAGTCCATCACGATGATCCTTTCCGGCCACGGCGGCGGCATGGCCAGTGGGGTAAGACACAAGTCTCTGACTGTTCTTCCGGGTGGGATTAGCTGTTCGGGATGTCCGGCTTGTGAATCCGAAACGAGGAGCCGGGGACTATGTCCAGCGGAGCCGCCCGGGCGGGGATGTGCGCCACACTTGGTGGAACCGGGAACGGGCTTCGGCGCCGCGCTGTTGTTCCAGCGCATGGAGTCGGCCAAAGGTGAAACCGTCTCCCCCGCTGGCCTCCGCTGGGGGCGTTGCGGCAAGGGACCGCAGCTTCTCCCGGACGAGGACGCTGTCCTGGTGTTCGCCCAGAATGGTCTGGATTCTTTCGGCGGCGCGGGCAATCTTGACGGCCTGCTTCCCAAAGATCGGGACAGCAGCTTCTGCCGCGTAACGGAGGCGTTTCGCGCTCTTGCGGACTTCGTGGAGCGCTGCGTCGGAGGTCTCGGCGTCGAAGGAACCGCGGAGGCTCTTCGCCTCCCCTTTGAGACGCCGTCGTTCTGCGTTGACGAGCCGGCCGATCCTCGCCTGGGCCTTCTTTTGCGCCGCTCCGGCCAGCGGAGGGGACGTGAGGAAGCCGTCGAGCGCATCCAGGAGCCGGAAGTACCGGTCGCTGTCCAGAGCCGCCAGGCCTTCGGCGAGGGCGGCCTCGTAGGCGCCGGCGAGCGTGTCCTCCAGGTGTTGTTTCGCGTGGCCCGTGACGAGATCCGAAGGTTCGGCGTCGAGCTGCTCATTGAGGTGAGCGCGCATGACTTCCAGGTCCCGGGCCTCCCCTACCGTGCCGGCGAGCCATTGAAGTTCTTCCCGCAGAAGCTGTGCAGTTCCCTTGTTTGTCAGGTTGCGGAAACTGGCAAGCACCGATCGCATCCGGCGGGCCGCCACGCGGAGCTGGTGCACGGCGTCGGGGGCTGCTCGCCGGACCCCGACGTCGTGCTTCTTGAGCGCCTCGACCTGCTCGTGCAGGTAGGCGAGCAGCACCGCCGAGGCCGGGCCCTTGCGACCCGGGCTAGGTACTGGAGGACCGTCCGCCGGGTAGCGGGCGCCCAGGGCGCGGGCCAGTTTTGAGGGCAGTTGCGCGGGCCGATGGCCCAGCACGGCCAACACCGTCTCCGTGGTGTCCAACAGCTTCCGCCTCCCGTCGACCAGTTCCATCTCCCATTCCCGCCATGCCGCAGCCTCGACCGGCTCCAGGAGGATCGTCGATTCCACCCGGTCATCGCTGAATTGAGCCAGAACCGTGCCGTCAGCGGAGAGCAGGGATATCGGCGTGCGGCGGGTCTTCACGTGGGCGATGGGAGCCAGTTCCAGGTTTCGGGTGTGGACCAGCACCAGAGACCTCAATCGCCGGGGCACCGTGTCCGTATCCTCGTTCAGGGGTTCCGTGATCTCAAGCCGCTCGTCTGCGGCCACCGGCAGTTTCAGATGCCAGCCGGCGTCCTTGCCCCCGGTGCGGCGGCGCAGGGTAATGCGCCGTGCCGCGAGGGCCAGGGTTGCCGTGTCGAAATAGACCGCGTCGAGTTTCTGATCTCCGGTGCTTTGAACGCTGTCCACCCCTGGAATCAACGTAAAAATCGGCAGCTCATCTGATTCGCCGACATCGAATTTTCGTTCAACTTCGGCTTTTTCGGTCCCGGCCATGTCTCATGGTAGGCCCGCAAGGATTTCCCCGGGCCGTGTCCAAAGGCCCTTGAAACATGAGCCGATTCAGAGCGCATTCTCCAGCTTTAGGGGCCGGCCATCAGCGATGCACACGGCAAGACACGCATCGAATCGACCGTCTGCAGGGCGCGGCGGCAATGCCGGAGGAATTAGTGCTTGCCTGAGGCAATAATTCACGCCAGACTGACTAGCACGCAAGAGGACCACGCGGGCGCCACTTTGGGGGCTGCACAGCATAGAATCCAAGGCCCTGTGCTGTGCGGCTGGCGTGCCCCTACCTGGGCCACGACAGCGTCCACGACTTCGAGCCGGATAACGTTCGGTCAGTGCGGCGGGCCCGGACAACCGCGCGCTGAACGAGATATGGCTCTCGCTCTTAGTCTTGTGTTCAGGTGATGTTCGCCTGACTCCTGTATGAATGGCCGGTGAGCACTGATCCCGGTAGTCCCGGCCGGGCGCCGCGCCCGTCATTTCGGATCTTGACCGACCTCGGATCCCCCGCATTGGTCGTGCCCGGGGATAAGCCCTCAACTGAGATCGAGGCGTTATTCCGTGCCGACCGCGGGCTGCGGGCCGTCGTGGTCGATGTGGACGGCACGCTCTCGTTGCTCACCCGCGGTCAGGTCGATGACCGCATGACGGGGCGGCTGGGTTACGGCAGGGCACTGAACGCCCGGGTCAAGGCCGCCGAGTTGCTGCCACCGAACCGCTTCGCGTTCGAGCCTCTCTTGGATCTTCGGGCCGCCGCGGCCGCGCTTCTGGGCCGGCCCGAGGAGGCCCAGTATGAGGACCTGCTGGTCCTGTCGGCAGCCGGTCCTCGGATTGTGCCGGTGTCGGAGGTTTTCGAGGGCCTGTCAGAGCTCTTCCAGCAGGACGCCCATCATGATCCTCTGACCGGACTCCCGAACCGTAGGCTTCTGGACGAACACGGGCCAACCCTGATCGACACCCCGGGGTCGTCGTCGACAGCCGTCCTCTACGTGGATCTCGATGACTTCAAGATCATTAACGACACATTCGGGCACCGCACCGGCGATGCGGCATTGGCCTCCTTTGCGGCCAGGCTCCAGGCGTGCACCCGCCCGGGGGACCTGAGCGTCCGGCTGGGCGGCGACGAATTCGCCGTTCTACTGGTCGACGTCGACGAGGCCACCGCTCGTTCGATCGCGGCCAGGTTCCTGGAAGCACTCAAAGAACCCTTTGAGCACGATGGACACGAGCTCCACCTTTCGGCGACCCTGGGCCTGGCCATGGCCGGTGACATCGAGGGCGGCAGCCCGGCGGCGCGACTGGAGTACCTGCTCCGTCACGCCGACACGGCCATGCTGCAGGCCAAGCATGAGGGCAAGCGGCGGGTTGGCCGGATCGATCCCTGCCGTCCCCCCACCCGGTTCGCTCGCCAGGCGTTGATCCGCAGACGCCTCCCCCATGCCCTCGCCGCGTCGGGGTTCACGCTTCATTACCAGCCGCTGATGGACATCGGCGACGGGACCTGCGGAGCCGTCGAGGCGCTGCTGCGCTGGGAAGACGCCGAACTCGGCCGCGTTTCCCCCGACGAGTTCATCCACGTGGCAGAACACACCGGCGAGATCCATGCCATTGGCCGTTGGGTCATTGATCAGGCTTGCGCCCAGGCCCGTCGATGGGCCGATGCCGGTACGCCCAGGGCGATTTCCGCGAACATTTCTCCGGTCCAATTGGGGACCGGCACACTCGTCCCGGACGTCCTCTCGGCGCTGCAACGGCACGGCCTGCCGGCATCACTGCTGAATATTGAGATCACCGAAACCGCCGCCGTCGCTGACTTCCGGTCCGCCGCCAAACAGCTGCAGGAGCTGATCGACGCCGGCATCGGCGTCGCCCTCGATGACTACGGGACAGCGTATTCATCCCTGGCCATGCTGCGCGACCTTCCTCTGACCGGGCTCAAACTCGACAAATCCTTCATCGACACCATTGACTCCGACCCCACCTCAGCCATCCTCGTCTCCGGCGTCATCGCCCCGGCCAGAGCATTGGGACTGACGACCACGGCCGAAGGCGTCGAACGACAAACCCAACTCGAAGTCCTGAAAGAGCTGGGCTGCGACACCGCCCAGGGGTACCTCATTTCGCGCCCCCTCCCCGCGGACCAGCTCGACACCGTGCTGCGGGCACGGCAACCAGACGCGGCGCCCCGGCCCACCCCGCTGCCGAGCGTTCCAGGCTAGCCACCCCGCCGCCGCGAACGACGTTGATGCCAAAACACGCCGGCGGGCGCGCCCAGGAAAGATGAACGGCTGGTGAATTAGCCGACCGGTGCGTGACATGAGAAGGTCAGCATGCTTATGGTTGGCGTGTGCCAACGGGTGGAGCGAACGCCGCTCCGCGTGCAGGAGGGTCCTTGGGGGACCCTCTTCGCGCATCTGGCCCCTTCTCGATCGGGCCGAGTCAGCGCGGACCCGACAGCCGCTCCCTCGCTTGATGGCTTCCGGGGCCGACGGGTACCAACTCGGTTGCCTGCGCCAGCCCCAGGGTCGGCGTGGATACGTACATGCTCTCGGCGCGACTGACCTGGAAAGTTTCATGC
This sequence comes from Pseudarthrobacter sp. B907, assembly GCF_040137805.1. Classification (NCBI taxonomy): domain Bacteria; kingdom Bacillati; phylum Actinomycetota; class Actinomycetes; order Micrococcales; family Micrococcaceae; genus Pseudarthrobacter; species Pseudarthrobacter sp. B907. The sequence goes on from NZ_JBEEQE010000014.1 coordinate 94,228, forward strand.
CAGATGCCGACAGCCTTAGGGGCCTTTCGCGCGCGGCGGTTAAAGGCGGTCCAGGCGGGCCGGTGTCCCGAATCGGACGCGCTGGCGTAGGCATACAGCTTGTCCACCGAGTCCCAGTACTGCACAATGGCCGGCCCGCCCGGACCGACGGCAAACCTGAAGCCTAAAAGCCCGGAACCCGGCTCGCGCGAGAGCTCGGCCAGCATTCGGGGCATCGCAAGGAAGACCGGGAGCCAGAGATCCGGGCGCCAAGGCTTATTGATGCGCATACCGATGAGGAAGACCACCAATTCACCGTGATAGCGGTGCGTGAAACGTCCTGCGTTGATGCGTGCCATACTCGTCTCCTAACTGGATACCATCACTCCCCAATATTGGTGAGTAGCACTATCTAAGTCAAGGAGAATCTTTGCGCATCTCACAGCTGGCCGCCGCCACAGACATTCCCGTAGCCACCATCAAGTACTACCTTCGCGAGAACCTGCTGCACGAGGGCGTGCTTACGTCCGCGACGCAGGCGCGGTACGACGACTCGCATGTCCGCCGCCTAAAGCTCATCCGCGCCCTGATTGGGACCGCCGGCCTCAGCGTCAGCGCCGCCCGAGCGGTACTGCACGGGATTGAGAACCCCCCGGATTCCCGCCACGAGTTGCTTGGAATCGCCCACCAGGCGGCCACCCGGCCCGCAGCGGACGACGTCGAGATCGCGGGTGCGCAGAGTCTCCTGGCGCGTTGGGGATGGGGCGCTGAGGCATGCGACCGCAGCACCCAGGCTGCACTAGTGCAAGCCCTGCAGGGGCTCTCCGACGCGGGCTTCAACCCGCCGGAAGCACTCCTGGACCGTTACGCCGCAGCAATGCGGGACATCGCGGAAGCCGACGTCGAAGGCGTTCCGACGGATTCGCCCGAGGCCACGATGCAATACGTAGTCCTCGGGACTCTGCTGATGGAACCAGTCCTCCTGGCCATGCGCCGGCTTGCACAGCAATCCGCGTCTTTCCGGCGCTTTGGTGGTTCCGGGACCCCGGAGTCCGCTGGACCGGCGTCATAGAGCCAGGAATCGGGCGACGCAGCCAGACGACCCCGTCAGAGCGCGTAGCGCCGGGACCGTCCGGGGATCATGTCCTTGACCAGGGCGATCCTGCCGGTGACCGTCACCACGAACCATTGGCCGGAGGAATGATCATGGCCAGCGAACCGGTCGGGTTCGGTCTGGATCAGTTCGATCGTGGCGTTGTCCCCGGCATGGAACAGGTTCCACCGGCCCGCAGTCCGGCTGCCCGCAAGATAGCCGCGGGTCTGGAAATCGTAGATGTGGACGCGGTCCGCGGACACTTCGCCGCTCATCAGGACGAATCGCCCGGTCTCTGCGTCGCGGATCAGCCGGGCGCTGGAGAAGGTGCAGAGACGTCCGGCAACGTATGCTACCGCCCGCTCACGGTCTTCTATCATCAGAGCCCCCAATCTGCTCGGCAGGGCCGCCACGGCTTGGCCGCCGCCCGCCAGGTTTCCCGGCCCCCGCTGCCGTCATGCTTACCGGTTTTTGCAGTCTCCGGCCCATCCCTGTGAACTGCGCCAACGCCGCCCGAACACCGCACAACAACTCGGTGAAACTTCGGCACTCTTCCCTGAGGGGACCCGCTCAGGCCGGTGCAACAGGACGAACCCGGCCCGGCACTACAAGGGATCGAACGCCGGCAACTCGCACCTCAGCAGAAGTGGGCGAGGTTTCGTTGCGCGAGTCCGAACGACAGCGTCATTCCCACTCCCGAGGTCACCGATACAACTGTGACGCCCGGAAGGACGTCACAGACAAGGATCGGCGCTACATCGGAGGAGGCGTAAACACCCTGCCATCGCTCGACGATGTCCAGCGGCTGGCCAATGACGGCCTCAATTTCCGCGTTGATCGTTTCGGTCACGGACTCAGACAAGAACGGCCCCGGAGCGGAGCCGTAGTGGTGGGAGTCCCCGAGAATCAAGCCTCCGTCGGGACGCTGGGTGAACATCACGTTGGCGCCGATCTCCAGCAGCTCGGGACGGGTCCGTTCCACTTCAGCGCGAAGCGCGGCGGCGGCGGGCAGCTCCGTGAATGCGGGGTAGCGAAGCATGGATGTGGCCGTGAGCACTGCCGGGGCGATCTGAACGCCGGCCGGCCCGGCCGCGAGTGACATCTGCAGGCTGCAGCGCTGGATCTGGTGGTCGGCGGCTACGTCCGGGAAGAGATAGTCGACATCGTGGCCCACGCAGACAAAGACCTGCCGGGCACTGAATTCACCACGCGATGTGCTGACGGTTGCTGCGCCGGCTGCGTCTTGACCAAAGCCCAGCGCCGCCGTGTTCCAGAAGAGTTGGACGCCAGGCTGCGCACCGAGCCACGCAGCCAGCCGGTCCACCGTGGTGCGGGGGTCGACGCGCAAGTCATCACGCAGGAAGGCACCGCCAAGCAAACCCGGCCACGCGCCGACGCCGTATCTGCCCCCGGCGGAGGCCGCTGAAGATGCGGAACCCAAACGTGCGCGAGTCTCGGCGGCCGTTAGCAACTCCACCTGGCCCGGGCCGCGTAACGCGGAGAGTTCCCGCAGGACCGCCAGTTCAGATTCGGTGCGGGCGAGCACAACAGCCCCGGATTCGATGGCTGAGAATCCGGCTCGAGCGGCGTATTCCAGCCAGTGCTTTCGTGAGACCTGGGCAAGGTCGTAGAGTTCGCCGGATTGCGCAGTGATGCAGCAGTGGCCGAAGTTGCGGACTGAGGCACCGACAGCCCGGTGGTCGCGTTCAAGAAGGACGACTGTGAGCCCATTGGCCAGCGCGAGGGCAGCGTGGGCAAGCCCAATGATGCCTGCTCCTACGATCACGACATCGACGACACGTGAAGGTCCAGTGGAACTCGATGCAGGGACAGGGCGAGGGCGGGAGACGTTCACCACTCGACAATCGTCCCTGGAGGCATTGGTATCAAGTCAGCCTGGCAGAGAAACGAGGAAATTCACGCGAACGCAACCCGGCGTTTGAAGTGTCTGGTGGTTGCCCGGTGCAAAGTCATTTAGCAGTCCCAAACGAGTTGCTGAAAATTGTTTGGTTCGATTTTGAATTTGAACAATCTACGTCAGATCCGATCAGTGTCTAAATAGGAGGAATCGTGATCAAGCTAGTAGCCCTGGACATGGCGGGAACCACCGTGGACGAGCATGGGGATGTATATGTTGCACTGGCACGCTGCGTCGAGGAAACCGGTGCGGTGACCACACCGGAGGATATCCAGCAATGGATGGGGGCGGATAAGGCGGAGGCCATCTCCGCGCTGATCCTCCGAGGCGGTGGCCGCCCCAGCCCTGAGATCGTGGCAGCGGCATTCGCCCGCTTCAAAATACTTCTGGGGAGTGCCTATGACTCTCGTCCACCAGCGCCGCTGGACGGTGTCGAAGAAGCGTTTGGGGAACTGCGCAGCATGGGTGTCAAGGTGGCCCTGACCACCGGTTTTTCCGGCGACGTTGCGTGGCCGCTCTTGGCCAGGCTCGGTTGGCGCCTGGCGTCCGACGGCGGAATGCTGGACGCCGTCGTCTGCTCAGATCAGGTGAGAGCCGGACGCCCAGCCCCTTACATGATCCACCGGGCCATGGAACTGACGGAAACCCGCGACGTCCGATCGGTGGTGGCCGCCGGGGACACCATTGCGGACCTTGCGGCGGCCCACAATGCCGGTGTCACCGCCGTCGGTGTGCTCACGGGCAAACTGGGCCGCCAGGCCCTGGAACAACGGCCCCACCACTACATTCTGGATGGTGTGAAGGATCTTCCGGCCCTGCTGGCCCGGATGGATTCACGCACGTAGTCCCAAGGTTCACGTGCCGTTCACCGCAACGCCGCCGTTCCTCGAGAGTTCTTAACCACCGCTTCGTATGATCAGCCGGTCAATCGGGGGTATCGAGTGCTCCGCAGCCCTCCCAGACAACTCCGCATCCGAATTGAAAGGCACCCTGTGAATTTCCTGCGTTCCTCCAGCCGCGCCATCCAGGCCGCAGCACTGATCACGGCAGCGACCCTCGCTTTGACCGCATGCGGCACAGCTGGAGCCTCCGGCCCCGCCGCTGAAACTGGCACTTTTGCCAAGGATTCCAACACTCTTGTCATCGGCTTGGTCCCGGACGAAAGTTCCGCGACGTCAAGCCAGCAGCCCATCGCCGACTACGTCGGTAAGATTTCGGGCAAGAAAGTCGAAGTCAAGCAGTCATCGAATTATGCTGCGCTCATCGAGGCCGCCATTGCCGGCCAGGTTGATGTCGTGTCATTTTCCGGCTTCACCTATCTCCAGGCAAAGGCCAAGGGCGCAAAATTCACCCCGGTAGGTGCCAGCGTTGACGCAAGCACCCATGAGCCTGGCTATTACTCTGACGCCATCGTCCCCGCAGGATCCGCCGTTACCGATCTGGCAGGATTCAAGGGAAAGAAGGTTTGCTTCGTCAATGAAAACTCCACCTCGGGCTACCTCTTCCCGCAGTACATGCTGAACAAGGCCGGCGTCACCGGCGGCGCCTACACTCCGGTGATGGCCGGCAAGCACGACGTCTCGGCCCAGAAGGTCGCCAAGGGCACGGAGTGCGAAGTGGGCTTCGCCCAGGACATCACGGTCACTACCTCCGGCCCCGCTGCCGGGCTGTTCAAGGCTTCCGACCTGAAAGTCGTGCACCGTGAGTTCGTCCCGGGTCCGCCTTTCGCCGTCGCGGACGGACTGCCCGCAGACCTCAAGAAGCTCCTGACCGACAAGATGTCGACGGTCACCACCGCTGACATCAAGGCTGCCGGGATCACCACTACGGAGGCTTTTGAAAAGTTCTTCGGCGAGGGCAACAAGCCGGTCGACGACAAGTACTACGACAACCTACGGGACCTGTGCAAGAGGCTCCCGGACGTCAAGACCTGTGCCGGCATCTAGCACATGAAAACCCATCACGCCGTCATCGAGATCAATGGACTGGTCAAGGACTTTGGCGTCACAAGAGCCCTGGACGGTGTGAACCTGACGGTCGAGGAGGGCGAAATTCTCGTCCTCCTCGGCCTGTCCGGATCGGGCAAGTCGACCCTGCTGCGGCACGTCGACCAACTGGAGCGGCCAACTTCCGGGCGTGTCCGAGTCCTCGGCCAGGACGTCCCGGCACTGCGCGGTCGCGATCTCCGGGCGCTCCGCTCACAGGTGGCGGTGGTGTTCCAACAGTTCGAGTTGGTGGGCTCACTCTCCGTTCTGGAGAATGTCCTCACCGGCGGGCTCGCCAGGGTCACCGGTCCGCGGCTCGGCCTTTGGTCCTACTCCCGGGCGATGCGTACGACGGCGGCCGGGCACCTCGAGCGCGTCGGTCTTGCAGGCCTTGAACACCAGCGGACGGACACCCTTTCAGGCGGCCAGCAGCAGCGAGTGGCGGTTGCCCGGGCCCTGATGCAGGAACCGAAGATCCTCCTTGCCGACGAACCGGTCGCCTCTCTGGACCCCGATTCATCGCAACAGGTCATGGACCTTATCCGCGAAATCGGCCGTGAGAACGGGCTTACCGTAGTGTGCAGCCTGCATCAGGTGGACCTTGCCCTTTCGTGGGGCGACAGGGTTGTCGGGTTGCGTCGGGGCGCTGTCGTGCTTGACACGCCAACCACCGGTCTAAGCCGGGAGGAAGCGATGCGCATCTACGCGAAAGTTGCGCCCGCCGATGCCGGGGCGGTTGCCGGATGACCGGAATCGTGACCCGGCGGCCCGAGGCNACGCCAACCACCGGTCTAAGCCGGGAGGAAGCGATGCGCATCTACGCGAAAGTTGCGCCCGCCGATGCCGGGGCGGTTGCCGGATGACCGGAATCGTGACCCGGCGGCCCGAGGCCCAGGATCAGGCACCCGACGGAACGTCGCCGCACCGGGCCCCGTGGACGCGCCGCTCCTGGGCCAGGTTGTCCGTGACCATCATTCTCGTCGCGCTGGTGCTTGCTGCGATCGGTTCGTTCCAACTGCTGGACTTCAGCGCCACCCGGCTCACTCGGGCGGCCCCAGCCGCTGAGCGCTTCTTCGCCCGGATGCTACCGCTCGACTTCTCCCATCCTGAAGAGCTCCTCCGTCTGACCTTCCTGACCTTGGCGATAGTAGTCTGCGGGACAGCTTTGTCTGCCGTGCTGTCTGTGCCCATAGCGTACTGGGCGGCGCGCAACACCAGCCCGCACCCCGCGCTGCGCTGGTTCGCGCGGAGCGTCACAGTGCTTGCCCGCGCCTTCCCCGAACTCATTCTCATCATTGTGCTTGCCACCATGTTCAGTCTCGGCTCACTCCCGGGCATCCTGGCTCTTGGCCTGCACTCCGTGGGCATGGTGGGTAAACTCTTCGCCGACGCGATCGAACAAATCGACAACGGTCCGCGCATAGCTATCCGGGCCGCGGGCGGCACGAAAACCCAAGAGTTCGTTTCCGGCGTACTCCCCCAGGTGGCCCCGTCCTGGGTGGCCACGATACTCCACCGCCAGGACATCAATCTGCGCGCCTCGGCCATCCTTGGCTACGTGGGGATGCCCGGCCTCGGCTACGAACTCTCGGCAAGCATTCAGCGGCTCGACTACCAACGGGCCATGGCTGTAGCCGTCGTTATTTTTGCGCTGTGCTTGGCGATGGAGGTGCTTTCCTCATCCATTCGGCGCATGATCCTTCACGGCGATCGATCAAGGATGCGCCGGCGTTGGTCCGGTCCAGTGCTCGGATGGACGGCAGCTGCTGCCGTCGTCGGCGCGGTCGTAATTGCTGCCCCCGCGTGGGGCGATCTCCTGACCGTCTGGACCGTCCTTCCGCAGCGGCTGGCCTCTTTTTTCTCGCTCTCGACCGGCGACTACACGTGGCCACAGATCCTGGCCATGCTGGGTCAGACGATCGCGATCGCTCTTGCCGGGACCTCGATCGGCGTCTTCCTCTCGATCGTGATTGGATCCTGCGCCGCAAGCAACGTTGCCCCGGGCGAAGGCGTCCGGCGAGGCGCACGTCTCCTATTGCTCGTGGTCCGCGGGATCCCGGAACTCATTTTGGCAATCGTCCTGATCCTCATGACGGGCCTCGGTGGGGCTGCCGCCGCACTGGCACTGGGAATTGGGACGGTGGGCCTGCTCGGCAAACTCCTCGCGGACTCGATAGAGGAGGTTGACCCTGGCCCCGAACGCGCCATCCGGGCAACTGGCGCTTCCCGGATGCAGACCTACGTCTCAGCCACATTCACGCAGGCCGCTCCCGCCGTCGTGGGGCACGTTTTCTACGCCATGGACGGGAATATTCGTGCAGCAACCGTGCTGGCCGTAGTCGGGGCAGGCGGGGTTGGCCAGGTTATGTTCGAGGCCGCGCAGTTGAGCCGGTATAACGTTGTCTTCACCATGGCGCTGTTGGTGATCGGGCTGGTGCTGTTTATCGAGGCCCTCGCCATCTGGATCCGGAAAGTCCTCACCTCCTGAAGTTCGGAATCAGGATTGGGTCGGATCCGTCTTTACGTGCGGGTCCTGCCGCGGAGGAAGTGGAAAATCAGGACAACCACGGCGATGACCAGAAGCAGGTGAATGAACCCGCCGCCGATGTTGCCGAGCAAGCCGAGAAGCCACAGGACGGCGATGATGATGGCTATCCAAAGCAACATGTGAATCTCCCTATAGTTTGTTTGCGGATGGAAAAGCTGGTTCTGCGCCCATCTTCGTACCTCCCGGGGCCGGAGGCAAGGAAACAGTCCTCTGCCGACCGAATCAGCAGCCTTCCACACCTCCCTGAACAGCCGTAAAGTTCGCCGTAGGGCCGCCCCGGGCCACGGAAACGATCATTTGGAGGTGTTGCCCATGGCACGCATCATGCGGTTCGACCACGTCGGCGTCACCGTCCAGGACCTCGACCGGGTGACGGCGTTCTTCGTCGGACTCGGGCTCGAGGTGGAGGGCCGGACCTTCGTCGAGGGTGATTTCATCGACACTGTCATCGCCATCCCGAATTCCCGCACCGAGATCGTTATGCTGCGAACCCCCGACGGCGGCACCGGCGTGGAGCTTTCCAGCTTCGTCCGGCCGGAGCCGGTCCCGGGATCGCCCTCCGCTATGGCCAACGAACTTGGACTGCGCAGCCTGGCCTTCGAGGTCGACGGTCTCGAGGCCCACGTCGACCGGCTGGCCGCGGAGGGGTACGGGCTGGTCGGCGGCATTGGCCGGCATGAGGATGCCTGGCAGATGGCCTACGTGCGCGGCCCGGAGGGAATTATCGTGGCGCTGGCCGAGCGGATTGGCTGAGCCGGCCCGTCCCCCGGGTCCGCAGATCCGGCACACACCCCCGGGCCGATGATTTCCGCAGCTGGCTCCATCGTTTTGAGACCATGGAGCCAGCCTTTTGCGGAATCCAGCTCGCTCGGAACACCGAAATGGTCTCTCCCCAGAAAGATGCCCGGACCAGATCCCATGCTCAGGCTAATCAGCGTAGCGTTGACAGGCAATGGGTAGTCATGTTGATCTGAATTTCCCGCAACCTGTGACGCCCTGTGATGAGTCACTTCACGCTAGAAAGGCTTCGCCGGCCGGGCTCACCACGTCCTCCAGCACCGTCCGGTCAAAGACGCGGATCTCTCCGGTGTCCTGAGGCGTCCGGCCGCCACCCGGCGCCCGCCGGCGGCGTCACGGGAAGACCGCGCGGCCCCCGTTGGTGCACAATGCGTTCATGACCAATGACGCTCCACGCCCGGTCTACTTCCTTTCGGACAGCACGGGCATCACCGCGGAAACGCTCGGCAACACCCTGCTCACGCAGTTCCCGGAGAACGATTTTGACCGCATCACGGTCCCCTTCATCACAACCGTGGACCAGGCCCGCGCCGTCGTCAAGGTGATCGACAACCTGGCCGCCACCGGCCTGCAGCCCATCGTCTTCTCCACCGCCGTCGGCAGTGACATCCGCCAGACCCTGGGCACCTGCAAGGGGATCATCGTGGATCTGATCGGCACCCACGTCGGCCAACTCGAACAGGCCCTCGGGTCCGAAGCCAGCGGGGAGCCGGGGCGGGCCCACGGGCTGGGCAACGCCGCCCGGTACCAGTCCCGGATGGCCGCCGTCGAATACGCCATGGAGCACGACGACGGCCAAAGCCTGCGGGCGCTCGAAAAGGCGCAGGTCATCCTGGTGGCCCCGTCCCGCTGCGGCAAGACGCCCACCACCATGTACCTGGCCCTGCAGCACGGCATCTTCGCCGCGAATTTTCCGCTGGTGGATGAGGACTTTGAACGCGAAGGGCTCCCCAAGCCGCTGCGGCCGTTCGTGTCGAAGTGTTTCGGCCTCACCACCAACCCACTGCGCCTGAGCCAGGTCCGCACCGAACGCCGCCGCGGCTCGCCCTACGCATCCCTCCGGCAGTGCGGCTTCGAGCTGCGCAGCGCCGAACGGCTGTACGTCTCGCACGGGATTCCCTACCTCAATTCGGCCAGCGTCTCCGTCGAGGAAATGGCGGCCACCATCCTCCAGAAGATGAACCTCAAGCACTGACGCCACACTTCACAAGTGTTGCGTGGGCCACATCGTGTGGAAACCCCCGCGCCGACCTGTCACTGTGGACAGGACTTGCGCCCATAAACCGGCGGCCGCCCGCGAGGGGCGGCGTTAGCGTATGCCACCATCTGCAAAGGAGCAGCAACCATGACGACGGACATCCTGTGGTTCTCAGAACTCGGCCTCAAGGACCTGGACCGGGTGGGCGGCAAAAACGCCTCCCTCGGCGAGATGGTGCAGAACCTGACGTCTGCCGGCGTCCAGGTTCCCGACGGCTTCGCCACGACCGCGGACGCCTACCGCAGCTTCCTGGCCGACTCCGGCCTCGACCAGAAGATTGCCGACCGGCTGGTGGGCCTGGACACCGACGACGTCACCGCCCTGGCCGCCGCGGGCCAGGAAATTCGCACCCTGATGCGCGAGACGCCCTTCCTGCCGGACTTCGAGGCGCAGCTCCGCGACTCCTACCAGAAGCTGGTGGACAAGCACGGCGGCTCCGACGACCTCTCCTGGGCGGTCCGCTCCAGCGCCACGGCGGAAGACCTCCCCGACGCCTCCTTCGCCGGCCAGCAGGAAACCTTCCTGAACGTCCGCGGCATCGAGAACATCCTCATTGCCATCAAGGACGTCTTCGCGTCTCTCTACAACGACCGGGCCATCGCCTACCGGGTGCACCACAAGTTCGAGCACGCCGAGGTGGCACTCTCGGCCGGCGTGCAGCGTATGGTGCGTTCCGACGTCGGCGCCTCCGGCGTGATGTTCACCATGGACACCGAATCCGGGTTCAAGGACGCCGTCTTCGTCACCTCCTCCTACGGCCTGGGCGAAGCTGTGGTCCAGGGCGCCGTCAACCCGGACGAGTTCTACGTCTACAAGCCCGCCCTCGAGGCCGGCCGCCCGGCGATCCTCAAGCGCGGGCTGGGCGAGAAGGCCCTCCAGATGACGTACACCAGCAACCGCGAAATCGGCCACACCATCGACTTCGTCCCGGTGGAAGCGTCGCTGCGGAACCGCTTCAGCCTCACCGACGACGACGTCGAGCAGCTCGCCCGGCACGCCGTCGCCATCGAAAAGCACTACGGGCGCCCGATGGACATCGAATGGGGCAAGGACGGGATCGACGGCGGCCTGTACATCCTGCAGGCACGCCCGGAGACCGTGCAGTCCCGCCGGGCCTCCGGCAGCCTGAGCCGATTCCGCCTGAACGGGTCCGGCAAGGTCCTGGTGGAGGGCCGCGCCATCGGCCAGCGGATCGGCGCCGGCAGCGTCCGCATCCTCACCGCGATCGACCAGATGGCAGCCTTCAAGACCGGCGACGTCCTGGTCGCGGACATGACCGACCCGGACTGGGAACCGATCATGAAGCGCGCCTCCGCGATCGTGACCAACCGCGGCGGACGCACCTGCCACGCGGCCATCATCGCCCGCGAACTGGGGATCCCCGCCGTCGTCGGCACCGGCGACGCAACGGACGCCCTCACCGACGGACTCGACGTGACCGTCTCTTGCGCCGACGGCGAGACCGGCGTCATCTACGAGGGGCTCCTGGACTTTAGCGTTGAGGAAACCGAGATCACCCAGCTGCCCGAGGCCCCGGTCAAGGTCATGATGAACGTCGGCACCCCGGAGCAGGCCTTCACCTTCGCGCAGCTGCCCAACCACGGTGTGGGCCTGGCGCGGCTGGAATTCATCATCAACCGGCAGATCGGCATCCACCCCAAGGCGCTGCTGAACCTGGACGAGCAGCCCGCGGACATCCTGGCCGAAATCCGGGAGCAGATCGCCGCCTACGACAGCCCGCGCGACTTCTACATCAAGCGCCTGGCCGAAGGTGTGGCCACCCTCGCCGCGGCGTTCGCGCCGGAACCGGTGATTGTGCGGATGTCCGATTTCAAGTCCAACGAGTACGCCAACCTGCTCGGCGGACCGGCCTACGAGCCGCACGAAGAGAACCCGATGATCGGCTTCCGCGGCGCCTCGCGGTACCTCGAGCCGTCCTTCCGGGACTGCTTCGACCTGGAGTGCGAAGCCCTGTCCTTCGTCCGCAACGAGATGGGCCTGACCAACGTCAAGCTGATGATCCCGTTCGTTCGCACCCTAGACGAAGCCAGCGGCGTCATCGACCTGCTCGCGGAGAACGGCCTGCGCCGCGGCGAAAACGGCCTCGAGGTCATCATGATGTGTGAGATCCCGTCCAACGCGCTGCTGGCGGACGAGTTCCTGGACTACTTCGACGGTTTCTCCATCGGCTCCAACGACATGACCCAGCTGACCCTTGGCCTGGACCGGGACTCCGCGATCGTCGCCGGCAGCTTCGACGAGCGCAACCTTGCCGTCAAGAAGCTCCTGAGCATGGCCATCACGGCCTGCAAGGCGCGCGGCAAATACGTGGGCATCTGCGGCCAGGGTCCCAGTGACCACCCGGACTTCGCCGAGTGGCTGGTCGGGGAAGGCATCGACTCCGTCTCGCTGAACCCCGACACCGTGGTGGACACCTGGCTCCGCCTCGCCGGGGCGGCCAGCGATGCGGGCGACGATGTCAACGACGCGGCAACCGCCGGGGCCGCAGTCAACTGATCCCGGCCGGACGGCATTTGTAGGAACGGGTGGCACCCCGGTCTTCGGACCGGGGCGCCCGCTGGGTGGCAGGCTGCTTGAGCTGCTCGATGCTGCGCCGGGCGCGGGCTCGTTTTCGCTACGGTTCCGGACGGAAGCTGCGCGAAACGACAGGCGCGACGCGGATCCCCTCTCTGTCAGCCTGTTGTGAGACAGATTGTC